>JAQUJY010000050.1 GCA_028680705.1 Bacteroidales bacterium | reverse complement strand
TTGGTTCGCACCTTATCATAACTGACGCAATGGTTACCTCTGCTTTTAGCGTTACTGGTAGTGACCTAGCATTTTATGCCGGTGTTTACATTGAGCATAATGTTGGGGTGTGGAACCAGAGTTATGCTGCAGAAATTCGTTCAGGTGAACCCGCAAGTTCAACTACCTATAATAACTCTTGGAATCAAATTTATGCTAACCTTTTTAACCTTAAGGATATAATTCAGAAGTGTTCCGAGGGTGGTTCCGAAGAAGGGAACTACCACACTTTAGGTATTGCACAAATTCTAACTGCTTACAACTTAGCTGTTTTAACCGACCTTATGGGCGATGTTCCCTGGAGCGAGGCCTTGCAGCCGGGTGTTATATTTACACCAAAACTCGATAAGCAGGAGGATATCTATGCTGAAGTTATGATATTCTTAGATGATGCAATCGAGAACCTTAACAAGGATAGCGATTTCCCCTCTTTAGGTGGGCAAGATTTTATCTATGGAGGGAAAGTAGGCCTTTGGGAAAAGTTTGCATATGGGCTAAAGGCTCGATATACAATGCGTTTATCACACAAAACACCCAATTATGCCAAAGTAATAGAATTTGCAGATAAATCTTTTAAATCTGCTAAAGAGCAAGCCCAATTTGACTACAATGGTAAATCTACTCAAAGCCCATTCTATAGGTTTTTTAAGGATAGGGACTATTTTGGTGCTAGCAAAAGTCTCCACGATAAGTTAACAGAAAGGTCGGACCCGAGAGATGCAATTTTCTTTACACCTTATCCTGGAACAGAAGGCTTAGAATTTGCACCAAACGGATCTCCAAAGCAAGCGCAAAAATTTTACAGTATTTCAGCAATCTCAACTATTACTGCACCAACATACCTTATGAGTTACCATGAGGTTGAATTCCTTAAAGCTGAAGCCGAAGTGCGTTTAAATGGGGGTGTTGCTAACGCTAATTCTGAAAATGCATTAAAAGCTGGAGTAGTAGCTGCTATGCAAAAGGTAAATATTGATCTAGATGAAGATGATGCCGAAGACTATTTTGACGATTATGTATTGGCTCTTTTCAACGCAAAACCCTTAGAGGAGGTGATGAACCAGAAGTATATAGCTTTCTATGAGGAGGAGGCCGTTGAGGCATATAACGATTATCGTCGTTTGGTTGCTATGGGTGATAATGTTATTGAACTTAAAAACCCAAAGAATGCTACCCTATTTCCTCACCGATTTTCCTATGGCGCAAGCGATGTAACAACAAATGTTAACGTTCGCAATGCCTATGGTGATGGGAACTATGTTTATACAGAGAAAGTATGGTGGGCAGGTGGCACACGATAAAATTTTGCTAACTAAAAAAAAGATTGAATATGAAAACATATAAATTGTTAGGCTTAATTGCTGCAGTGGTTTTTACTTTTGCATCGTGTGAAACCGAAATAACTGACCCTGCAGGCATTAGGGACGTATTTGCGGTAACATCATTTTCAGATGTTGACCCCGCTATATTTATTGATGGAAGCCTTGATGACGGTTTTGTACAGTTTACTGTTAATGCAGAGGAGGGTGCAACTTTTGAGGATGCGTACATAGTTGTATCTCACAATGGTACCTCTCAAAAGAAAAGGCTCAAGGACCTTAGCTCGTTTCCACAGGTAGTTAAGATTACTGCTGTAGAGGCAGCAACAGCCTTGGGTATGACGGTTGCTGATATTGAGGTTCAGGACTATTTTGTTTTTGAGGTTGAGGTTAAAATTGGAGGTAAGATTTATCGCTCCAATGGGGCTCTAACATCTAGAGTAGTTTGTCCCTTTAACCCCGATCTTGCTATAGGCTCCTACACAGCTGTTTCAGGGGGTTGGGGTGTTAATGGCGAGGTTACAATTACTGCTGACCCTGAAGATGAGTATACAGTTTTTGTGGCTGGTTTAGCAGCTATTGATGGAGAAGATGAGGATCAGGGTCCATTGGTAATGCACATCAATCCTAAAAACTTTGCAGTAGCTGTAGATAAAACTGTTCTCGCTTCTGATGTGGCTGGAACTCCTTATCATGATTTAACTTATGCTGGATTTGGAGAGTATAACTCGTGTACCGGCACTTACCAGATGAAGTTTGCAATAACAGTGGATGCCGGAAGTTTTGGAAGTTTTGATTTTACAATAAAACGGAATGATTAACTATTGTAGGTAATACTTTAGGTAGGGCTATTTCAATTGAAATAGCCCTATTTTTTTATGCTGTGTTAATGCTAACCTAAGCCAATCCCAGTGGTTCTATACTTCAGTATTGCTGTGGGGGAGGGGCGATTCTTTAATTACAGGATAAACTACAAATAGAGAGGACTATTAACGAGAAATATGGGAATTGGGAGTGGAGTTTTGATTGTTTTCTGGTGAATCCATTAAGTTGAACACTAACTATTTTTGATCAGAGACTAAAGGATGAAGTTTCTGTTGAAAAGGCTATTGTTGCAAGTGCGGTGGTAAGGTGAAGACTGGAATTCTTTGAAGTAAAATAGTTGGAAAGTTGGCTTATCCCATAGCGTTGGGTCGATTGAAAAACCGCTAAAGAATGCCAATTTTGGTCAAACCTTAATCGGTCGGCTTAAAAAAGAGTTATTCTAAAGGGATTGTTTCTTCCACAAAAATGGAGTCTAGCCTAAAAAACACCTCCTCGTTAAGTATATAGTCAAACGATTCAGGGCTAAGTGCAGAGGCTACTCTAAGGGCTGTATCGAGGAAAAAAAGTAGTTCCTGCGACAGGGTTTCTCCAGCGATATTTTTCTCCTGAAACTTGTGGGGAATAATGTAGCCTAAGAGGTAGCCTTTTTGCTTGTTAAGTTCGTTCTTAAGGCTATCGAGGCGTGGAGCATTCCTTTCTTTGTCGGATTTATCCTCTTCTTCTGCTATTAGGATTGATAGGTTAAGGGTGCTTGCCGATTTTTCGTATCGTGGTGTTAAATCACCAAAAACAATGGGTTTATAGTGTGGGTAGTCTGTTCCACTAATCATCCAGTTTTTTATGGCATCTTCCGCTATTTGCTGTTTTGTTATGTTTTGTTGAGATGTTTCTGACGTCCTCTGGCAAGAAATGGCTGTAAATATAAAGGATGTGGTAAGTAAAACGAAAACTGTTTTTTTTAGCATCATGGCAAAGGTTGTTTGTTATGCAAGTTAGCAAAACAGAAAGAATTTGGAATAGGTTTGGCAAAAAAAGAATCCCGACCAAGATAAGTCAGGATTCTTGTGATGTGGCGTGTGCCTTATTTTTTCATTAACTCTGCAAAGTACTTGTAGAACAGAGGAATTGTTTTAATTCCTTTGAAGAATTGCTCAAGTGGGTAGTTCTCGTTTGGAGAGTGAATGGCATCCGATTCCAGGCCAAAGCCCAAAAGGAGGGATTTAATTCCCAGTTTTTCTTCGAATGTGCTGATAATTGGTATGCTTCCTCCGCTACGGTAAGGGATTGGTTTTTTACCAAAAGTATCTTCCATCGCCTTGCTTGCTGCTTGGTATGCGGGGCTGTCGGTTGGTGATACATAGCCTTGTCCGCCGTGAAGAGCCTTAACCTTAACTTTTACGTGTGGTGGTGCAATTGCCTCAAAGTGTTTAGCAAACAGTTCTGCAATGTTGTTGTGCTCTTGGTTTGGCACAAGTCTCATTGATATTTTTGCATGCGCTTTTGCGGGTAAAACGGTTTTGGCACCTTCGCCAATATATCCACCCCAAATGCCATTTACGTCGAGTGTGGGCCTAATTCCAGTACGCTCTAGTGTGGTGTACCCTTTCTCACCCCAAACCTCTTTTACGTCAATTGCTTTCTTGTACTCTTCTTCGCTAAATGGAGCTTTGTTCATCGCAGCTCTTTCTGCAGCATCAACATCCATAACATCATCGTAAAATCCTGGAATGGTGATGTGATTATTCTCATCGTGAAGCGAGGCGATTAGCTTGCTTAGGATATTTATTGGGTTTGCTACTGCGCCGCCAAATAGGCCGGAGTGTAGATCGTGGCTTGGTCCCGTTACCTCAACCTCAACGTATGCTAACCCTCTTAATCCTGTAGTAATTGATGGATCATCCTTACCAAGCAATGAGGTGTCGGATACAAGAATAATGTCTGCCTTCAGCATTTCCTTATTTTGGTCGAGCCATTTGCCAAGGTTGGGCGAACCAATTTCTTCTTCACCTTCAATCATGAATTTAACGTTACATGGCAGGCTATTGGTTTTGAGCATAAGTTCAAAGGCCTTGGCGTGCATAAAGCCCTGACCTTTATCGTCGTCGGCACCTCTACCCCAAATCTTACCATCCTTAACAACGGGCTCAAAAGGTTTGGTATTCCAAAGTTCAATTGGGTCAACGGGCATAACATCGTAGTGAGCGTAAACAAGCACTGTTGGTGCTGATGGGTCAACCATCTTTTCGCCATAAACTACAGGATGCCCTTCGGTTTCCATAACCTGAGCCTTATCGGCACCTGCTTTCAGTATTTGCTCTTTCCAGTATTCAGCGCATTTATACATATCGGGTTTATGATCGGAAATTGAACTTATTGATGGGATACGGAGTAGCCCAAAAAGTTCATCGAGAAATCGATCTTTGTTCTCCTCAACATACTTCTTAATGTGATCCATAGCTATTATTTTATTTTGGTTATTAATTTTCCAACCGTAATATTACAAAAAAAATGGGAGCATACCATAGGCTTTTGCTTGCATTAAAACGAGTTTAGAGTATGTTTTTCTTATTTGGGAACCCTTATACGATATTATAATGCGGAGTGTATAGCAAAGTTAGACTATGTGTTAATGTTAGCTAAACTTTAGCCGTTAATATAGCGAGATATGTACTGTTATATGGAGTCGTTTTACAATATAATGAAACCAACGGGTTGTGTGGTTTCACTATATGATTAGATTGTAGTGATTTATTTGCTGTCCTGATTATCTAGATATTTTGCTGCTTCTACCATTTCAGCATAGAATTTTTCTCCATATGCTCTAGTGATTGCGTCTTTTAAAAAACGGAATATGGGAATACCTTCACGTTCACCTAGAACCCTAGCTGGTTCGCATATGCTCCACTTATCGTAGTTAAGGGCTGTAAATGTGGGGTACTTCTTTGCACGAATGGGGTAAAGATGGCATGAAATGGGTTTCTGGAATTTAGTCTTTCCGTTTAGCCATGCTTTTTCAATGGCACAAAAGGTTATGCCGTTCTCTTCAATGGAAAAAGCACATTCCTCAGTGCCGATCAGTGACGTAACCATATCTTCATCTACATCCCGAATAGCTACCCCTTGCTTGTTGATTGCATCTAATCCCGAAGGCTTTAAAAACGGTTTAATATGCTCGAGTTCCTGTTCCAGTATATCTATTTCTTCGGGCTCTAAAGGGGCTCCCGATTGCCCATGAACACAGCATGCTCCAAGACATTTTGGTAAATCGCAGCAGAATTGTTTTTCAAAAACATCAAAGCTAATCAGCTTGTCGTCAATTTGGATCATAATTTAATCTGAACTTTTAGGTATTTAGTATTATTATTCGCAAAGTATTTTTCCTGTCATCTCTGATGGTATGGGCAACCCCATGATATTGAGAATGGTTGGCGCCACATCGGCAAGAATTCCATTTTTTACTTTTTTGTATTTATCTGTTACAAGGATTAACGGCACGGGGTTAAGTGAGTGTGCTGTGTTTGGTGAACCATCGGGGTTGATGGCATAATCGGCATTGCCATGATCAGCAATTAACATTACGGTATACCCATTGTCTTTTGCCGCATTAACCACTTCACCAACGCACTGGTCAACGGCTTTTATAGCCGTTTGAATGGCGCTATAAACACCTGTATGCCCAACCATATCGCCATTGGCAAAATTCAAACAGATAAAATCAGGCTTTGTAGTGTTCAACTCCTGAACAACGGCATCTTTTATCTTAAAGGCGCTCATCTCGGGCTGCAAATCGTAGGTAGCAACCTTGGGCGAGGGGATGAGTATCCTGTTTTCGCCATCAAACACCTTTTCTCTCCCGCCAGAAAAGAAGAAGGTAACGTGAGCATATTTTTCAGTTTCAGCAATTCTAAGTTGGCTAAGCCCAGCAGTTGAAACCACTTCGCCAAGGGTGTTCACCAAATTATCCTTGTCGTAAGCTACGTTAATGTTTTTAAACGATTTATCATAGTTGGTGAGGGTAACAAAGTGTAGGGGCATGGTTTTCATACCATGCTCAGGCATATCTGTTTGTGTAAGAGCAATTGTGAGTTCGCGAAGACGATCGGTGCGGAAGTTAAAACAGATAACTACATCGTTCTCTTTAACTATGCCAATAGGATTGTTGTTGTTATCTACTTTAATAATTGGCTTTATAAACTCGTCGGTAATTCCTTCGGCATAAGATTCTTTAATGGCTTTGGTTATGCTAGTAACCTTTTTACCTTTCCCGCTCACTAAAAGATCATACCCTTCCTTAACACGCTCCCAGCGCCTATCGCGATCCATTGTGTAGTATCGTCCAATAAGCGAAGCAATTGCTACATTACTTGTTTCTATGTGTTTCTCTAGATTCTGAATATAGCCTAACCCGCTTTGTGGGTCAGTATCGCGTCCATCGGTTAATGCATGAATAAAAACTTTTTCTAAACCGTGGTCTTTGGTTAAATCGCAAAGTTTATATAGGTGTGCACCCATTGAGTGTACGCCACCATCGGATACCAAACCAATAAAATGGACAGAAACATTATTGTCCTTGGCATATTGGAATGCTTTGTTTAGAGTAGGGTTACTGTTGATCTTTCCTTCCTTTATCTCCTTGTTTATGCGAACCAGATCCTGATATACGATTCTTCCCGAACCTATGTTCAGGTGTCCAACTTCCGAGTTTCCCATTTGCCCATCGGGCAATCCAACATTCTCGCCACTTGCAAGTAGTTGTGAATTTGGGTACATCTGTTGAAGTTTAGTCACATTCTGGGGGTGGGCTGATGCGATTGCATCGCTCTTGTCTCCTTTACCAATTCCCCATCCATCGAGTATCATAAGAAGCACTTTGTTGTTTATCTGCATCTTGATGTGTGTAATTTAATCTACTATATAACAAATAATGAATTGCATATGTTTAAATGAATTTACAAAGATATTTAAAAATACACGGAAAACATTGATAGTTATTATGAGGTTGTTGTAAACTGAATTATGATGTACTAAATATCATTAAATTAATGGAAGTAAAATCTAGTGTCAGCTCATTTTCGTATTCTTAAATAGATAGTTTTAGAAAATATGTTTACTTTTACATGGTTAAGGGGAGTGGGTAGCGTAAAAACACAATAAATTCGCTAATTTTACGTATCAACCCATTAAGTGAATCAAGTAATAGGAATAGATAACAACAGAAAGTATGAGACTGATAGCCAGAGTTATATTTGCAGTAATTTTTGTAAGCATTTGTATTGATGGAGTATCGCAAACTGCTCGCTTAAAAAGAGCAAATGCGTATTACGAAGCAGGTGGATACTTTGAAGCTGTTGAACTGTATCGGCGCGATTTAGATAAAGTGCCCAAAGAAGAAATGGGTGTATATCTTCAGCGTATTGCAGAATGTTACAGGCTAATGGGTGATGCAAGACAAGCAGAAATTTGGTACTCCAAAGCAATTATGCGCGATGCATCAGATCCGAAAGTTTTTTTCTATTATGCAGAGATGCTAAAAATGGGCGAGAAGTATGACGAGGCCATTGAGCAATATCAAAAATATAAAGAATTAGTACCGAATGATCCCCTAGCCGATATGGGAGTTGAATCGAGTGAACTAGCAAAAAAATGGTTGGAATCTCCTGCAGGTTATGAACTTGTAAATATGAGGGCAATTAATAGTAAGCAGAGCGATTTTAGCCCTGCTTATGCCTCCGAAGACTATACCATACTATTGCTTACTACATCACGCGAAGAGGCTACCGGTTCAAAAAAGCATGAAGGGACAGGCGATAAGTTTACAGACATATACATTTCGCAGCGAGATAAGCGCGGAAATTGGAGTAAGCCTCGTTCACTGGATGAGAGTATTAATACACCTGACGATGAGGGTACACCATCGTTAACCTCCGATTTTAATAAACTTTATTTTACACGTTGTAGAACTAGTAAGCGCAATAAGTTGGGCTGCGAAATAATGCTAAGCCAGCGTAGTGAGCAAGGGTGGTTGTCGCCAGAGCCGGTGCCCATTGCGGCTGATAGTATGGTTGTCGCTCATCCATCCATATCGGAAGATGAGCTAACACTTTATTTTGTCAGCAATATCCCTGGCGGTTACGGAGGAAATGATTTGTGGAAAGTTACTAGAACATCACCAAGCGATAGTTGGGGTGAGCCCATTAACCTTGGCCCTGATATTAATACCTCAATGAATGAGATGTTCCCGTACATTCATCCTGATGGAACGCTTTACTTCTCGTCTGATGGTCACCCAGGAATGGGAGGTTTAGACATTTTCCGTGCAACACCTTTAGAAGATGGAAATGGATGGGAGGTTGAAAATATGCGATATCCCATTAACTCATCATCAGATGATTTTGGAATTATTTTTGAAAAAGAACGTGAAGCTGGTTACTTCTCGTCTAGGCGGAGAGACTTAGGTTCAAGGGGTGGCGATAATATTTATCTGTTCTACTTACCTGAGATTATCTACAACATAGTTGGCGAGGTTCGCGATGACAAATCGGGAGGTTTATTGGCCAGCGCCAATGTTCAACTTGTTGGTAGTGATGGATTAATTGCTGACGCTAAAACTGGGGATGATGGGGCATTCCGATTTATGCTTAATGCTAACACCGATTATGTTTTGGTTGCGTCAAAAGAAGGTTACCTAAATGGTCGAGGTAGGGAGACGACTAAAGGAGTTGCTGAAAGCACAGATTTTGAAATGTCCATTAACTTAACCTCTACGGCTCGCCCAATTGAGTTGCCCAATATTTTTTACGACTTTGATCGTTGGGAGTTGAGACCAGAATCAATGGCAGCTCTCGATAGGCTAGTTGAGGTGTTGAACGAGAACCCAACCATTATAATTGAGTTAGGTGCACATACCGATAGCCGGGGTACACTAGATTACAACTACGACCTATCGCAGAAAAGAGCGCAGTCGGTTGTAAACTATTTGATCGAAAAAGGAATTCCAGCCGAAAGGTTACGCGCAAAGGGTTATGCACAATCACAGCCAAAGGTGGTGGATGAGCAACTACAAGTGCGGTTTTCGTTCCTTAGCATTGGAGCAAAACTCGATCAGAAATTTATTGATAAGTTAAGTACCGAGGAGCAAAAAGAAACAGTTCATCAAGTTAACCGAAGAACGGAGTTTAGGGTGTTGAGCACCGATTATAAAGCAGAATAATTCGATACTCTATTGCTGAATGCTACGATTAGCCCCTTTGATAGTTCTTCTGGGTTTTGCCAGTTTATCAGGTTACGGTCAAAAAATCTTTCAGGCCGATTTCCCTGAGCAAGCTTCAGTAATGATTTTTCCGGTTGACGAGGCTGAGGATGCAGATTTGTGGGTGTGCTTTGTTTGGGAGGAGGAAGAGTTAACGCGAACTGGGCTTTGGATGGATATGCGGTTCGATTATGAGGCGGATATAATTGTTTTTTTTGTTGATGATGAGGAGGAGTCCAATCTGAAAATATGGTTAGTTGATACCCCAGAGGAGAGCAAATGGTTAAACGAGAGCAAGAAGAGTCTGCTGTTAAATAAGAGAAAAGAATAAATCATAAGTAATATCTATTTTCAAAAATGTCCGATAATTTTCGATATTCACAAAGAGGAGTATCTGCCTCAAAGGAAGATGTTCATGCTGCAATAAGTAACCTCGATAAAGGTCTTTATCCTAAAGCATTCTGTAAAATAGTCCCCGATATACTTACAGGGAGCCAAAACCATTGCGTTGTTATGCATGCCGATGGTGCCGGAACAAAATCATCTCTTGCATATATGTACTGGCGCGAAACGGGCGATTTGTCGGTTTGGAGGGGCATAGCCCAGGACGCTATAGTTATGAATATTGATGATTTGCTTTGCGTTGGGGTTACTGATAATATTCTCCTGTCGTCAACCATTGGCAGGAATAAGAATCTTATACCGGGAGAGGTAATAGGAGAGATTATTAAGGGTACCGAAGAGTTTTGTCAGAGAATGAGAGACCTTGGGGTAGGCATTCAGCTAACGGGTGGCGAAACAGCCGATGTTGGCGATTTGGTTCGTACCGTTATTGTCGACTCAACGGTTACAGCACGTTTACAACGGTCGGAGGTGATTGATAATGCAAACATTCGCGATGGTGATGTTATTATTGGTTTGAGTTCCTATGGTCAGGCTAAATACGAGGATGAGTATAATGGCGGAATGGGAAGCAATGGCCTAACCTCGGCGCGCCATGATGTGTTTGCAAAATATTTGGCCGATAAATATCCTGAGAGTTACGATGCACGTGTTGATAAGAATTTGATATATTCTGGCAGCTATAAACTCACCGATACTATTGACGAGGTTGGTGTTACCGCAGGCAAGTTGGTGCTGAGCCCCACAAGAACATATGCCCCTGTTTTAAAAGAGGTACTATCGAACTATCGTTCTGTAATTCATGGTATGATTCATTGTTCTGGTGGAGCGCAAACTAAGGTGATGAACTTTGTTGATGAGCTCATGGTGGTAAAGGATAACCTATTCCCTGTTCCCCCGCTTTTCGACATAATTCAAAATGAATCGAATACAGCGTGGGAGGAGATGTACAAAGTTTTTAATATGGGGCATCGATTTGAGATATATGTTTTCCCCGAATTTGCAGATGACATTGTGGCAATAGCTAAAGAGTTTGGCGTTGATGCTCGTATTATTGGGTCGTGCCACAAGCGCGATAAGGGCAATAAATTAGTAATAAAGAGCGATAAAGGGGAGTTTATTTACTGATTTTGCTTTGGTTCTAAGCCGTAAGTGGTATTCAACCATCGATAAAGTCTCCAAACTGCATAGCCGCATAGGCTTCCTACTAGTCCGCCAACCAGCACATCGCCTGGATAATGAACGCCAAGGTATATTCGGCTGTACGATACAACGGTTGCCCACACTATAATCCATAGGGTAAACCATCTTTTTTTGAATAGCAGGGTTAAAAATATGGCAATTCCAAAAGTGTTAGCCGCATGCGATGAAATAAATCCAAATTTCCCGCCACAATGATTGGCCACCAAGTGTACCATATCCATAATATCTGGATTGTGGCACGGACGCAATCTTTCGAAAACATTCTTAAATAGGCGTACTGAGGTTTGATCGGCCAATACAACAACAAGCAAAATTCCCATTAAAGGCCAAACCAATCGCCAGCCAAAGCGTTTGTACATGTAGAAAATTATCAGCAAATACAATGGGAGCCAGGTTAACTTGCCCGAGAAGAAAATCATAATTGGATCGAAGAATGGCGAATTTAATCCATTAAGGAGCAGGAAGATTTGTGTGTCGAGATGTATTAGCCAATCAAGCATGGTACTCAATTTCCGTTTTTGTTGATGCTATTTGTTAAGCTCTTCCCAGAGCATATCCTTAAGCTGTGTAATTCCCTCGCCAGTAATTGCCGAAATAAAGATGTAGTTTACGTCGGGTAACTCCTTTTTTAAAGCATCCTTAATTTCCTCATCAGCCAAATCGGACTTGGTTATTGCCAGTAGTCGATGCTTATCCAAAAGTTCAGGATTGAATTGGGTTAACTCATTCAGTAGCGTTTCGTATTCCTCTTTAATGCATTTGGTGTCAACAGGAACCATGAACAATAGCATCGAATTCCGTTCTATATGCCTAAGAAACCGTATTCCCAATCCTTTTCCCTCGTGGGCTCCCTCAATGATTCCGGGTATATCTGCTATTACAAATGATTGATGATCCCGATAGGGAACGATGCCAATATTGGGGACTAGTGTGGTGAAGGGATAGTCGGCGATTTTTGGTTTTGCAGCGGTTACCGTGGATAGTAGTGTTGATTTACCCGCATTCGGAAACCCAACCAATCCAACATCGGCTAATATTTTAAGCTCAAGCGTAATCTGGCCTTCAATTCCTTTTTCGCCGGGTTGTGCATATCTGGGGGTTTGCATTGTGGGGCTTTTAAAATGCCAGTTGCCCAAACCACCTCTTCCGCCCTGCAGTAATATTTTAGTTTGATTGTGCTCGGTTATCTCAAACATTTTTATACCCGTTTCGGCGTTAAATGCGACAGTTCCAAGGGGCACCTCAATGGTTACATCTTTCCCGTCGGCACCAGTACTTCGGCTTTTGCTGCCAGAACCTCCGTGACCAGCAAAAATATGCCGTTTATACTTGAGATGAATAAGCGTCCAAAGTTGGTCGTTACCCTTTAGGTAAACATGCCCTCCACGACCACCATCACCACCATCGGGGCCGCCTTTGGGAACAAATTTTTCCCTGTGAAGGTGGGTGCTACCTGCTCCGCCTTTACCAGAGCGGCAAAATATTTTTACGTAATCAACAAAATTGGAAGTTGCCATTTATAACGGTTTCATTATGTGAAAAGTGGTGCATTTTATGCACGAGCCTTTCGGTTTTATAAGGCTTTGCTTTTGCACCCAATCTGCTATTTATTATATGTGGTGTTGAGCTAAAGACCCTATGGGAAAGATTCTTCAAATATAGTAATCTTCATCCGATTGATAACTTACAGTTTTACTATTTTTTTTAAATCTAAATTCAAGCAATAAATACACCTTTTAGGGATAAGGTACTTATGATAATAGTTTTTCAGAAGAAAGAGAGAAAATCAATTCCATTCTTAGCATATAGCTGGATTTCTGTTTTTAGTTTTTCAAATTCTCTTCGTTTCATTTAGGTAAAATCTATTAAAAAATTAGTTCTTAGGAATTTAAACTCATCATTAGCGGACCAATTACAGCGAAAGTGTTTCCTGCCATGTGAACAATTATTGCAAATGCATTATTGTCATACTTTTCTTGGTAATATCCTGCTATCAATCCGAGTACTGTTGTAAAAACTACTACTCTTAGTATAAACAGTCCTCCAACTCCAGTAGTAATTAAAATTAAGTGGGCTAATCCAAAAGCAAAAGCGCTTATAATTACCGGAAGGCTAACTCTTCGTTTTAGAATATTTATACCTTTTGCTTTTAACGGATTTAAAATATTCATCAGAAATCCACGAAACAGCAATTCTTCTGCAATACTTGCATAAATAAATATAAAAACAAAAATCTGTAATGGGGTTGTATTCATTAATGCAGGGTGTGCCTCTTGGTTATCCATTGTTCCTGTGATGATTGCCATTGAAATGTTAACAATTATTGTTGCTAATAGGCCAAATAGTATAGGTCTTAAAATTTTTTTAAATTTTGGAATTGAAATTTTATAGTTCACATATTTTTTAAGACTATAAATCATGCCAATTGAGAGTAGCAGCATTAGGGTATGCGTTACAAATGAATAGGGGATAAATGCAATGTTTAAATGTAATTTGCTCCCAATAAGTGTGGATATCGCAAATATTCCAATGGTTATTATTAATCCGTAGGTAATCTGTTCACTATTTCTCATTTCTCGATTCTTTTAGCTGAAAATTATAGTATATGATTCAATGTTGTTTAGTTAGCAAGATGTATCTTACTATTATTATGCCGCCCACTTCCACTGCGGCGCAGTGGAAGCCGATAGCCTTAACTAACCGACATTGGTATATGATTGTTGATTTATGAACTAAGACAACTAGCCAATAAATACAATAGCACCCCCATGAACAATTGCTTTTGGGCGGTGCTAGATACAATAGAATCTACTATGTGCTACTTAGCTTTTGGCATTTGTTGGTTTATGGTATTGCTAATCCTATCGAAAATCTCGTCGACAGTGCCCATTCCATCAATGCCAAAGTACTTTTGCTGTGCTTTGTAGTAATCCATAACGTTTTTGGTTCGTTCGTTATAGATTGTTATTCGATTTTTTATGATTTCGATTCCCTGGTCGTCAGGACGTCCGCTAGATTTCCCCCTGTTGGTTAACCTGTTAACCAATTCGCTATGCTCAACCTCAAGTGCCATCATTAGGGTTATGGATGTTCCCCTTTCGGTTAGCATATCGTCAAGTTCGCGGGCTTGAATTTTGGTCCGAGGAAAACCATCGAAAACAAAGCCGTTGGTTTTGTCTCGAAATTCGTCAAGCCTACGACCAATGATACCAATTACTACCTCATCGGGAACCAGTTCTCCTCTATCCATGTACTTTTTTGCCTCTATACCCCTTGGCGTTTGTCTTTCGATAGCATTTCGAAGGTTGTCGCCTGTGGACAGGTGCATTAAATTGTACTTTTGGATAATCTTTTGTGACTGGGTGCCTTTACCTGCTCCTGGGGAGCCAAATAGAACTATGTTAAGCATTTTGTTTTTTTTTAATAAACATCATAGCGTTATAGTAGAGTGTAAATATCAGCCAAGTTTCTGCCTATCCCATTGTAATCTAGTCCGTAGCCAACAATAAAGTCGTCAGGAATAGATTTGCCTATATAGTTAACCTTTGTTTTTCCCTTGTAAGAGCCGGGCTTGTAGAGTAGAGTTGCTACTCTAACTTCTTTGGGTTGATACGAATTAAGAGTGGCTATAAGTTTGCCCAGTGTTATGCCAGTATCCACAATATCCTCAAGAATTATGACCGTTCTGTCCTTAATGTTTTCAGTAAGCCCAATAAGTTCATTAACTGTACCGGTGGATGTGGTACCTTTATAAGATGTAAGTTTTACGAATGTTATCTCGCAAGGAAAGTTGAAGTGACGAACGATGTCGGCTGTGAAGATAAACGATCCGTTAAGGACGCTGATAAATAGTGGGTTCTCTTCATGCTCCATGTCCTTATTAATAATCTCGGCCATTTTTGCAATGTCATTCTGAATTGAACTTGCAGGATAGCTAATCCTGAACTCTTTATCCCACAGCTTAATGGTTTTCATGCTCCCAAAAGTTTAAGCAATTAATATTTTCTGGTATTTTTCGAATTAAATTCATCCGTTGGCAAAAGTAATAAAATATAGTGAGGGGATATAACTGTTTCAATGAATATATGGCAAATCCCATTATTTACTGTTTACTATATTTTATCTGTTATATTTAGTGGCAAATGCATAAAGTATCCTTTACTCATAATCAAAGGCTTCATTGGGAAAGTATAGTTTTGGGCTAGGCAGGTTGGGGATGTTTTGTCAATGGGCTGTTAAAATATTATCGATATTTATTTTATTGAAAAACGTGAAAACTCACCAATCTTGTAGTTGGGCTTACCCCAATTGCTGATTTTCTTGTTCTGTGCTATGATACTTCTCTAATCGTTTTAGTTACTTCGGAATTACAGACAACTGTCGCCAAGTAGTTTTTTTATAGAAACCCACAACCAACCTATGGGTTCCTCTCCCTGCGATACTTCAGGATTATGATGAAGTTTGTGTCCTAAACCGAATAAGCTCATCCATATTAGCTGATTTTTATTATAAAAGTAAATTAAACTTATGTTTTATCTTTGCTCTGCACACGCTTTTTTATTGATATTTTGAATTTTTAGCATAGTTTCGCAGCTTGTTGAGCAAACCTTTTGGGCTTGGCTAGTCAAATACATTAGTAAGTTTTTAACCAAATTTTTTTATGTTAAAGAAAACAGTAGGTGTTTACCTTAGCGCTATTGTGGCTATGGTGTTCTGGGCATTCTCATTTATATGGTATAAAGAGGTTTTGGTTGCATACAAGCCCATTTCGCTTGTGCTAATGCGCCTAATTATTTCTAGCGTTCTACTAATTGCAGTAACCGCATCGTTGGGTAGGCTTAATAGGATTAAAAGGAAGGACATCAAAACCTTTATCCTGATGAGTTTTTTATCGCCATTCCTATATTTTTTGGGCGAGAGCTATGGCGTTAGCTACATGCCCTCAACGGTAGCTGCGGTAATTATTGCTACCATACCCTTGTTTAGCCCCATTGGAGCCTACTACTACCTTAATGAACGGATATCGATAATGAACTTTTTGGGCATTGTTGTTTCTGTGGTAGGTGTGGGTTTAGTGGTTTTTCATAAAGGGCTTAACCTGTCGGATGTACATCCAATAGGCATTGCGTTTATGCTATTGGCAGTGGTGTCGGCTTTAGGTTACTCGCTAATTGTTAAGAAGTTGGCCGACAGATACAATGTTTTCTCCATAGTGGCCTATCAGAACCTAATTGGAGTATTCTTCTTTTTGCCCCTTTTCTTTTTGCTTGATTTCAAGCAGTTTATTCAGGTTGTTCCCACTTGGGATGTAATAAAACCGTTGCTGAGCTTAGGAGTGTTTGCCTCTACCTTTGCTTTTATATTTTTTACCTATGCCATAAAAAACCTAGGTATTTCAAAGGCTAATATCTTTACAAATGCTATTCCTGTGCTAACGGCTATTCTTGCTTTTTTTATTCTTGACGAGGAGATAACCCCTGTGAAAATGGCGGGTATTCTAGTGGTAGTGCTTGGGCTTTTTCTATCCCAATTACGTAGGGGGATGTTTAAAGGATTGTTTAGGAAAAAGGATACGGAGAATTTCCTGCTTGAGAATTGAAAGATTTAGGCTATTATTTATTCCTGATAGGGTTTTGATAAGAACAAAAAAAATATTTTAAGGAGTTGCTTATTTAGTCTTACATCACCTAAACGATGGAGCGTTGAAATTTACGGTACAAATACTTTTAGCGCTAGATGTTCTACGCTGAAGTTTAGTGGTAACTCCATAGTAATTGGTTCACCGTCGAAATGCATAACATTGGAATCGAGCTGTTCGATAGTTATCTCTTTTACCTTAAAGGCTTCAACAAACTTACTTTTCCCAATCCGCTTTACGAATAGTCTCATCCCCATCGATGGGGAAATGTATTTAGGAAAAGGCGACATAATAGTTACGTCTAGCATGCCATCGGTTATATCTGCATTGGGTGCAATATATGCATTGTTGCCATATTGCGCTATGTTGGCAACTGTTATTAAAAAGGCAGCTTTTTCAATAGTTTGGTTGTTAAGGGTTATTCTATAGCGTTTTACCTTGTAGTGCAAAAACACGAGAATTGCTGTTCTAATATAATTTATAAAGCCTCTTTTTTTGCCTTTGGCAAATGAGTTGCCTACTTGTGCATCGAATCCAACACCAGCAGTGCAAAAAAACGGTTGTTGGTTTACCATCCCCACATCAATAAGCGCAATTTTATCGCAATTAATCAGCTTAATCGCTTTCTCAATAAGGAAAGGAATTCGCATATGGCGCGCAAATCCATTCCCCGAGCCTATGGGGATAACACCAAGTATTGCATCGGTATGCATTAGGGCCGATGCAACTTCGTTTACCGTTCCGTCGCCACCCATAGCCACAACTCTCTTTATACCTTTATCAACATATTCTCGTGCAATAGTGGTGGCATGTTTTACCCATTGGGTGTACTCAATGACTGCAATAAATCTTTTGCTGTCAAGCGATTTTTCAATCTTTTTCTCGAGGTTTTTTAACGCCCCTTTTCCCGATTTGGGATTTACGATAAAAAGTACCTTTTCTCTCTCTCTAATCACAAGTGGCGAATAAGTTTTGTGTGTATTAACAATACTACAAAGTTAGCTTTATTTTTGCCACACGGATGTTAAATATTCTTTATGTTACGCAAAGTAAACCTAATGTTAGCAAAAGCAAAAATCAAAATATTATCTAGTCCTTATACTAAACCAAAGGTTTTTTAGTTTTCATAATGTACTTTTGTGGGTGCTAGCTTAACGTGTTTTAAGATGATGAAAAGATTTTTTGCTGTTTTTACTGTACTTTTGGTGACAGTTTTTAGCCTGTATGCTCAGGTGGGTGGCAAGAGCACCTACGGATTTTTAAATCTAACAATAACTCCAAGAAGCGCTGCGCTTGGGAGTAAAGTTGTTGCTCTTGATGAGCCCGACCAAGGTGTGGCTTTATTTAATCCAGCACAGCTGTCCAGCGAACTTCATAACCAGTTATCACTGTCGTATGTGTCCTATTATGCCGATATCAAGTATGCCTTTGTTACATACTCTAGGCATCTTGAGGGAGTAGGCACTTTTGGTATCGGTATGCAGCATGTGGGTTATGGCAATTTTATCGAGGCCGATGTAGTTGGGCAAATTACTGGAAGTTTTACGGGCTACGACATGGCTCTTCATTTAACCTATTCGCGCTCAATCGATAGTTTGTTCAGTGTTGGTGTAAACCTAAAACCCATTTATTCGCATCTAGAACAGTACACCTCTTTTGGTATTGCTGCCGATGTAGGGGTTTCATTCCTAAGTCGCAATGGGCTTTCATCAGCAGGAATTGTTGCAAGAAACATTGGTACTATGCTTAAGCCCTATACTCCCGACACCTGGGAATCTTTGCCTTTTGAACTATTGGTTGGGGCAAGCCAAAAATTTAAGCATGCTCCGTTTAGGCTGGTGGGTACTTTTCAGCAGGTTCAAACAACCAGCCTTTTTTACGAACGAGAAGATAAGAACTTTTCTCTTTTTGGCGATGAGCAATCCTCGGACACACCAATGCTCAAAAAGATGGGTAACGAGATAATTAGCCATTTAATCTTAGGGGTTGAGTTCGTTCCCATTACCAATTTCTATATAAGGGGAGGGTACAATTTTCAGCGTCGCAACGAGATGAAGATTGAGGATCGTGCTGCTACTGTTGGTTTTAGCTGGGGGGTAGGAATAAAGATAAATAAGTTCTACATAAACTATAGCAGGGCAACTTACCATTTGGCGGGTGGTTCAAACCATTTTTCAATTAGCACAGGCCTTGATGATTTTTTCAAGAAAAAGAATTTATAGGTTAATTTCCTGTTTTTAAATTACCTTTGTACTGTATTTTAAAGGCATTCAATGGCCTTGTTTATTAGTAATAATACTCCTAGTTTTTGTGGAAAAACCATTGATTACAATTGCTGTTGACGGGTACTCCTCGTGCGGGAAAAGTACTTTTGCCAAGGCCATAGCCAAAAGGCTAAACTATATTTATATTGATAGTGGTGCCATGTACAGAGCGGTTACTTTAGCGTCTATCCGCAAGGATATTGCTTCAAACTCTGGTATAGATGAGGTTAGATTAGCTGAACTTCTCAAAAATATAAAGGTTGGTTTTGTAAAGGATGCATCTGGTGATGGATGGTTAACTACGCTTAACGGGGAGGTAATTGAGCAGCAAATACGTACACTTGAGGTTTCGGGGCTGGTAAGCCCCGTTTCGGCCATTCCCATGGTACGAAGTAAAATGACACAGCAGCAGCAAGAGATGGGCGAACAGAAAGGGATTGTGATGGATGGTAGAGATATTGGTACCGTGGTGTTTCCCAAGGCTGAACTAAAAATATTTATGACTGCCGATCCTACAATCCGTGCACAGCGAAGACTGAAGGAGATGGAAGGGAAGGGTGAGAAGGTTACCCTTAAAGAGGTGCTGATGAATATCGAGGAGCGCGACCGTATTGACGGCAGCCGCGATGTTGCCCCTTTACGCCAAGCAGTTGATGCCATTGTGCTCGATAATTCACATTTAACGGTTGAGGAGCAGATGCTTTGGTTCGATAATATTTACAAAGAGGTTGTTTCTAAATTGTCGTAGATAATTTCCCTTTAACAAGCGATGGAAAAAGAGAAACTATTACATATTGAGATTGATAAAAGCTCGGGCTTTTGCTTTGGGGTAGTCAATGCCATTTCACAGGCCGAAAAGGAACTAAAGGATAATGAGGTCCTATATTGTTTGGGCGAAATTGTTCATAACAACATGGAGGTGGAGCGACTAAAATCGCTGGGTTTAAATACCATAACACATGCTGATTTAGACCAACTGCAGGGTAAAAAAGTACTTTTCAGAGCACACGGCGAACCACCTGAGACCTATAGAAAAGCGTTGGATAGAGGTATTGAAATTATTGATGCATCCTGTCCTGTTGTGCTAAAGCTACAGGTAAAGGTTCGGGAGGGATGGGAACGCATGCAGCAAGTAAGTGGGCAGGTAGTTATTTTTGGAAAAAAAGGACATGCCGAAGTGCTTGGCTTGGTGGGGCAAACCCAAGAGAATGCCATTGTTGTTGAAAGCATTGATGGAATTGAAAAGTTAAATTTCGCAAAACCCATTGAGCTGTTTGCCCAAACTACCAAAAGTGCTGACGAGTATAAAATAATTGCCCAAGAGATTAGACGAAGAATGGCAGTGTTAAGCAATGGTGAAAGCGTTAGTTTTAAGGTGTATAACTCCATTTGTGGACAGGTTGCTAATCGAAAAACCGAGCTTAAGTCCTTTGCCAAAAAGTATGATGTCATTATTTTTGTTAGTGGCAAAAACAGCTCAAATGGTAATATGCTTTATCAGGTTTGCAAATCTGCTAATTCCCATTCTTATTTCATAAGTTCGCCCAGCGAGTTGGTTGCAGATTGGTTAAAGGGTGTTGATTCCGTTGGTATTTGCGGAGCAACCTCAACGCCGCTATGGTTAATGGAGCGGGTTGCTGATCGCATTCTCATGCTGAACAAATAGTTTAAAAAAATGAAGTTAAAGGCTCTACTTTTTCTGATAATCTTTATAATGTTCACCTCCTGTTTTGTGAGCCGCTCAGGTATCCCAGTCGAAACGCTTAAACCGCAAAGCAACCCAACGTATAAGGTGGAGTACCTGTTTGAACACGATGGCTGTAAGGTTTATAGGTTTTATGACCGAGGGAACTATGTTTACTTTACCAACTGTAAGGGTGAGGTTACGAGTATCGCCAGTGATTCTGTAAAAACCCGCATTGAGAATAGAACTATTGAAGTGAAGTAGTTGCATATAAGAGTTTTTTAGCCTCTCTAGATTAATCTGTGGATTTATTCCTATACCCCCCCTGTTAGGCGGTCGGCTGTGCCGCCGTCCAAATATTCTTCTAGGCTTCGCCTAGGGAAAGAGAAGAAAAGCAAAACCCGCCCGATTGATTTGAGCGGGTCTTGTGCGTTTTTGAGGGCGACAATGTTGAACAGCCAGGGGAT
>JAQUJY010000049.1 GCA_028680705.1 Bacteroidales bacterium | reverse complement strand
TTAACAGGCTCATCAATCCTACAGCAGGTAAAATATTCTTAAATAATCAAGAGATTACCAGTATGTCGGATAAAGAGTTGTTAGGGATTCGTCGTACTGGGCTGGCCATGGTGTTTCAGCACTTTGGCCTGCTCCCACACCGCACGGTATTAAGCAATGTTGCTTTTGGGTTGGAACTTAAAGGGGTGAACAAGGAAGAGCGAATTGAAAAAGCCATGGAAACCATTGAATTGGTGGGCCTTTTAGGGTACGAAAATCAAAAAGTAAGCGATCTCTCCGGAGGTATGCAGCAACGGGTGGGGTTAGCTCGCGGGCTAGCCAACTCGCCCGAGGTGTTGCTTATGGACGAGGCCTTTTCTGCCCTCGATCCACTCATTCGTTCGCAAATGCAAGATGAGTTACTATTGCTGCAAGAGAAGATGCAAAAAACCATCCTCTTTATTACCCATGACCTAGAAGAGGCATTTAAACTGGGAGACCGCATTGCCATAATGAATGATGGAGAGATTGTACAGGTAGGCACAGCGGAAAAAATTATCACTCAACCTGCCAACGATTATGTAAAATCGTTTGTTGAAAAAGTGGATCATAGCACCATTATAACTGCCAGCAGTATTATGTTCCGTAACCCTAAAATTGTGCGGATGAAGAGAGACGGTCCCCAAACCGTGTTAAGAATGATGCGTGAAACAGGATTAAAAACATTGCCGGTAGTTCGAACAAACCGCACATTTTTAGGGTATGTGAATATCTCTGATGTGGTAGAGGTAATCAAAGAGAAGAAAACCACCATTGAAGGTATTATCAATGAAAGTGTGATGGTTGTTACTCCCGACACAACTGTGGATGATATGCTTCCCCTTATTACAAAAACAAATCACCCAATACCAGTAATTAATGATGACAATCATCTGATGGGGCTGGTTTCTCTCACCTCCTTAATTGCCGAATCAACAGGCAAAGACAGAGGAGAGATAGATGATATTATCCAAAAAGCCATTGAATTATGATAGTAGGAGATTACATAGAAAAAGGTGTTAACTGGATAACTGCCAATTTTTCTGGCGTTCTCGATAGCATTAGCGATGGGATGAGCGCTTTTATTGGAAGTATTGAATCGTTTTGGCTGTGGTTACCATACTATGTAGTAATAGCAATGTTTGCAGGTTTAGCCTATTGGAAAACGAGCAAATCAAATGCTGTGTTTACCGTCTTAGGATTGGTGTTCATCTATTACATAGGATTTTGGGAGGCAACCATGATGACTCTTTCATTGGTATTGGCCTCTGCCTTTATAGCATTATTGATAGGGATTCCATTGGGAATATGGAGTGCCAAAAACCACACAGCCAATATTATTATCAGACCCATCCTTGATTTTATGCAGACTATGCCTGCATTTGTCTATTTAATTCCCGCCGTACTCTTTTTTGGTTTAGGAACAGTACCGGGTGCTTTTGCTACCATTATTTTCTCTATGCCTCCAGTGGTTCGTCTCACCCTATTAGGTATTCAACAAGTGCCCGAGGATAGCGTAGAAGCAACGCGTGCATTTGGGGCAACTCCTTCGCAGTTACTTTTTAAGGTTCAGTTGCCATTGGCCATGCCCACCATTTTGGCGGGGGTTAACCAAACCATTATGATGTCGCTTTCAATGGTGGTTATTGCCAGTATGATTGGCGCCAAAGGACTTGGAATTATTGTTCTGCAAGGTATTAGCCAGTTACGCATTGGACTTGGATTTGAAAGTGGCTTAGCAGTGGTACTTTTAGCTATTATACTAGACCGTATTACACAAAACTTAGGTAAAAACAATAAAACTAAATAACTATGAAAACAAGAAATATTTTATTAACAGGAATTATGGCTGTAGCACTACTTTTTAGTAGTTGCGGCGGAGGCCAGAAAAAACAAAACGATAAAGAGGTTACCATCGCAATGGTAAACTGGGTTGAATGTATTGCTAACGCACATCTTTGCAAGGTAGTTTTAGAAGAAAAAGGCTATAGTGTAGATTTAATTAATGCTGATGTGGGTCCAGTATTTACAGCAATAGCAAAAGGTGATGCCGATGTTTTTATGGAAGTATGGGAACCTATTACCCATAAAGCCTACTTGGAAAAATTCGGAAATCAATTGGAGAAAGTTGGGGTGGTGTATGAAGAGGGAGTTCTGGCCCTTGTAGTACCAGAGTACGTTACCATCAATTCCATTGATGAACTTAACAGTGTGAAAGATAAATTTAAAGGAGTAATTACTGGTATCGACCCAGGGGCTGGTATTATGGGCATTACAGCCAAACTTATTGATGAATATGGCCTAGATTACGAACTGGTTCCATCCAGTGAAGCAGGCATGTTAGCCTCATTAAAAAGAGCCTACGACAGAAAAGAGTGGGTAGTAGTAACCGGTTGGAAGCCTCACTCCAAATTTGCTCGTCACAACTTAAAACTTCTAGAAGACCCCAAAGGTACTATGGGACAAACTGAAACTATTTCGATTTTTGCCCAAAAAGGTTGGTCAGAAAGACGTCCTGAATTGGCCGCATTTTTTGGTAATGTAAAAATGAACGATGAGTTGTGGGGTAGCTTAATGCTTGCCATCGAGTCGAAACCCGGTAAAGAAGATGAATCTGCCCGTAAATGGTATCATGACCATAAAGAGATAATCGATACCTGGTTTGAGAATTAATCAAATTCCTCTTTCCAAAACATAACCCGCGATGATTTATTTTTAGTAAATCATTGATTTTACCGACAATTACGATAGTTCTTAATATATGAGAGCATTATCGTAGTTGTCGGTTTTTTTGTGTGCTTAGTTAAAATCTCCTTCCCTAAACCTTTGCTTTTTGAGCTTGTATGGAATTCACCTGCTCCTTAGGAGTTTTATCTGCATAAAAAGCAACATTGAGTTTATAGTAGGATACTATCCATCTTTCTAAAGGTTTGCATGAGTATTAACCCTTTTTATGGCAATTTTACGACGTTAGTTACAACTTTTTCCTTATTTTTGGGTTTAGTATAAACAAATAATTGTATGCTATGAAAAGGGTTAATGTACTATTAGCAATTACAATAGCATTTCTCTACAGTTTTTCAGCCAATGCTCAACTTGTAAGAGATTTGCACTATTTATACAATCCATCATATTTCTACAATCCCTATAATACGTTACCGGATACTTCAGATTTCTCTCCCTCTAGGACTTTTAAACCTGGTGATACTAAATACAATTTTGAGGTCGGAACAAGCTACTCCACTTTTGGAGGAGGTCTATCGTCTTCCTATATTAGCCCAACAGTTTCGTTTATGGCTACCAATAAGTTACACATAGTTGCCGGAGGAAAATTTTCGTACGCAAACATGGGAGGAGCAACTCTTAATAGCAATATAGGCGGGTTAATGCCCCAACAACAAATTACCGGAAACCCAACCGAAGCTTTTGCTTATGCACAATATCAGCTGAGCGACAAGTTTAGCATTTATGGAATGGGGTCTTTTGGCAAAAACCAACTTTACCTATCTCCCTTTCAATCGGGCATAAGCACTGGCGATTACAGCCACCTATCCCTTGGAATGGATTATAAAATCTCAGAGAGGGCTAGTATTGGAGCATCTTTTGGTGTAACAAATGGTCCAGCAATGGGTTGGGGATATTCCCCTATGAGTAATTATGGATTCGGGCGCTATAATCCATTCTTCCCATAGTCTGTTTTATCTACGTAAATACTTATTGGCCCTAGCACCTCATAAATTCAAAACTACTCCTCTTTTCTTTTAAAGGCTATATGCTTATTTCGATATAATCCCGAAAGGAATCTCACAACCCTTTCTGGTGCTTGGGTAAAATCATCTCCAAATTTTCGTTCTAACTGTAGGCATATATTGCTGGTTTGCGTTTTGCCATCAATTGCCAACCAAACTGCCGAACCAACCTCATCGAGTTCAATGGTGATGTTTAGCGATCGGTTTAGTCGAGTCATTAGGCGAAGCATAAACTGGCTTTTAGTGCGTGGCACAAGAATGGTTACCAACCCCAAATCGTTTACCTCAAAACCCTGCAACTTCTCTGGTATTAGTTCAAGTACATTTGCGTTTTTTAACCAACTGTCTTTCCTCGTTTTTCTCATATCAAAAATATTACTTTTAAAAAAGGGGTGCCATTAATGGCACCCCCTCTGTTTTATTTTAGAACAATCCTCTATGGATAAATGACCATAGTGAACTTGTTTTATGCTGAAACACGCTCAAGCCATTTAAGCATAAACAGCATTGTGAACATAGATATAAGACAAGCTGACACGAATATGGTCCAGGTTGCCCAAATTGGTATGCTTTGATAGAATATTGTTCCAACAATCAGTAGCTGATTACCCAAGGCAGTAGCACCCAACCATGCACCTTGCATTATACCTTGATATTGCGGAGGAGCAACTTTAGAAACAAACGATAGCCCTAGGGGGCTAATAAATAGTTCCGCCACTGTAAGAATAAAATAGGTTCCAATCAAGAGGAAAGGTGTAACCCTTGCAGCATCAGATAATCCGCCCATTTCTGTAAGCTCATTATAAGTGGGTAAACCTATCGAGCCAATAGTCATAATACCAAATGCAGTTGCAGCAATTCCCATACCTATTGCAATTTTCTTAGGTGTTGACGGCTCAAATCCTTTAGCTTTCAACCAACCAAAAAGGCCAATAATAACTGGGGTAAGGAATACCACGAAGAAGGGATTAAAGAATTGGAATATTTCCGCCCCTTGTATGGAGGTAAATCCTAAGTTAATATTTATCATGCTCAGGTCAGTGTAGTCTTTCGCAAAAAGGGTTAGAGTAACGCCATTTTGATGGAATGAGAACCAGAAGAAAACTACCACAGCAAATACGGAGAATAAAGCGTATAGTCTTTGACGAACTTCGACCTTATCCATTTCAACTACAACAGGTTGTTCCTCAGTAACTTTCTCTTGAATAGCCTTTTTCTCAGCAGGATCGGGTAGTTTATTTTTATTTACTATGTAAATAACTACCGATATTAGCATGGCTATGATGGCAACACCAAAAGCATAATGAAACCCTGTGTTGAATACGTTAAGATAATCATTTGCAAAAGCCGTTAAGTCGGTTTGTGCAACACCACTTACTTCTGATGATAATTGAGCAAACCGCTCACTTGCCTGGGGTGTAATTGTTCCTTTAAGAAACTGGTGTGAAAGTGACGGTAAATCTGGATTATAAGCATAACCATTAGATTGTACCCACCAATTACGAATTCCTACAGCAAGAAGAGGCGCAAAAAGTGCACCTACGTTAATGAACATATAGAAGATTTGAAAACCAGTATCCCTTTTTTCGGAGTACTTTGGGTTGTCGTACATTTGACCAACAACAGCTTGCAGGTTTCCTTTGAACAAACCATTACCAAACGCAATTGCAAACAAACCAAAGCATGTTAGTATAAGGTAAAACACAAAATTTGGAACAGGTGTGGGAGTGGGTATGGCAATTATTGTATAGCCGACAGTCATTAGAATCAAACCTGCTAGTATGGTTCCTTTATACTTCTTTGTCTTATCGGCTATAAGACCTCCAACTAATGCAAGAAGATAAATTAGCGCATAAAATATGGAATAAATCCAGGTTGCTGGAGTTGGATCCAAACCAAACTTCGACATAAGAAATAGCGAAAGTATCGCCATCATTATGTAAAAACCAAAGCGTTCTCCCATATTGGCAAGAGCTGCGGCAATCAGACCTTTTGGGTGTCCTTTAAACATAGTTTTTAATTATTAGTTAATATATTAGAAAAATAATTTTTTATTCGAGTCGCAAATATAGAAATTCTTTTGTCTATTACACCCTAATTCATGTCACATAAGCACGATATGTTTCTGTCTTCATTGGGAATACACTAATAAAAAAACAGCTAAAGATGTTTCTTTAGCTGTTTTTTGATCGTTTACCTACCCATAAACCTCCCTCTTTGAGGCCTTTAGGGTGTTTTTTAAGAGTGAGACAATTGTCAGTGGCCCTACCCCACCCGGAACAGGTGTTATATAGCTGCATTTTGGGGCAACCTCATCAAAATTAACATCACCATGAAGTTTCCAGCCAGATTTGGTTTTATCGGATTTTATCCTTGTAATACCAACATCAACAACAACCGCACCCTCCTTTACCATGTCGGCAGTTACAAAACCGGCCTTGCCTATGGCTACAATTAGGATATCAGCGGTACGGGTAATCGATGGGATATCTTTGGAGCGACTATGGCATATTGTTACAGTGCAATCACCCATAGGACCTTTTTGTGAAAGTAAATTGGCTATGGGCCTTCCAACAATATTGCTGCGCCCAAGTACAACGCAGTGCTTTCCTGCGGTTTGAATGTTGTACCTTTTGAATAGTTCAATTATTCCATCGGGGGTGGCCGAGACGTAAGAAGGTAAGCCTATTACCATACGTCCCACATTCACAGGGTGAAAACCATCCACATCTTTCTTTGGATCAATGGCCTCAATAACCTTCTGCTCGGAAATATGCTTAGGCAAAGGCATTTGGACAATAAAACCATCTACTTCCGGATCCTTATTTATTTTATTGATTTCGGCTAAGAGGTCTTCCTCAGTAATTGTATCCTCAAACCGCAAAACAGAGCTATTGAAACCAACCTGTGCAGAGGCTTTCTCTTTATGCCCAACATAGGTTTCACTGGCACCATCATGACCAACCAGTATGGCCACCAAATTGGGGGGTTTACCACCGCTCGCCTTTATTTGCTCAACTTCTTGAGCAATTTCTTGCTTAACCTTATCGGCTATCTTTTTACCGTCGAGAAGTTCCATATTATTGACTTTTATTGATTTACTATTTGTATAAATCCCAAGTAACTATCTTCTAGGCATATTTGCCATCATCCGTCCTAGGTTTTTTCCACCACCGCCCGAAACCATCTTCATCATTTTTCGCATATCGTCGAACTGCTTAACAAGCCTGTTCACATCCTGTATTGTTGTTCCACTTCCGTTTGCAATTCGTTTGCGCCTACTTCCATTTAATAAAACAGGGTTTTCTCGCTCATCAGGCGTCATAGAGTAAATTATTGCCTCTACGCTATTAAAAGCATCATCATCTATATCTACATCTTTCATCATTTTACCCATTCCTGGAATCATACCGGCCAAATCTTTGATGTTACCCATCTTTTTAACCTGACCAATTTGAGTAAGGAAATCGTTAAAATTGAACTGGTTTTTAGCAATTTTCTTTTGGAGTTTCCGAGCCTCTTCAACATCATATTGCTCCTGAGCGCGTTCAACTAATGAAACCACATCACCCATGCCCAAGATACGATCGGCCATACGATCGGGATGGAAAATATCAAGCGCATCCATCTTCTCGCCTGCGCTAACAAACTTAATAGGTTTTTCTACTATTGCTCTAATCGAAAGGGCAGCACCACCACGGGTATCCCCATCGAGTTTGGTAAGAACAACACCATTAAAGTTAAGCCTATCATTAAATTCTTTAGCCGTATTTACGGCATCCTGCCCTGTCATTGAATCTACAACAAAGAGAATTTCATCGGGATTAACAGCCTTTTTGATTGCTGTCATCTCCTTCATCATCTCCTCGTCTACGGCTAAACGGCCAGCGGTGTCGATAATAACCACATCGTGCTTTTGCTGCTTTGCAAATTTTATCGCATCCTTTGCAATACTTACAGGATCTTTACTTCCCTCGATGGTAAAAACAGGAACGCCAATCTGTTCACCTAGTATTTTCAGCTGATCGATAGCCGCAGGACGGTACACGTCGGCAGCCACCAATAATGGGCTTTTAGATTTTTTGGCTTTTAAGTAATTAGCCAACTTACCCGAAAAGGTTGTTTTACCTGATCCTTGCAAACCTGCAATAAGCACTGTGGATGGTTTTGACGACAGATTGATATCCTCTGCCTTCCCTCCCATCAGTTGGGCAAGTTCATCGCGCACAACCTTAACAATAAGCTGACCAGGTTTAAGGGAGTTTAACACATCCATCCCAAGCGCTTTGCGCTTTACCTCATCAGTAAACTGTTTTGCAATTTTAAAGTTTACGTCGGCATCAAGTAGTGCCTTACGAACATCCTTAAGCGTTTCGGCAACGTTAATCTCACTAATTTTGCCTTCACCCCTTATTAACTTAAACGATCTCTCAAGTCTCTCCGTTAAATTTTCGAACATGGTTGAATATTATTATGTGCCTTAAAAATCATATGAATTTGGTTGGCAAATATACTAAAAAACGAAACAGTATTGAAATGCGGTAATAGCCAAAAACCTACATATGCCAAGTACCCTTTATTTGTGAGAATAAAGTCTGGTTTTATTGGTTTATTTCCTCCGCTTAGCTGGTAATTTCATACTAAAAACAGTAAATCTTTATAAAGAAATACTGCTACTTTTAGATTAGTTCTGAGGAGATTATCAAAATAACCAAAGGATTGCGTCTTAAATTGCACATGGGATACCTTAAAATATTCTTCCGAATTATTAACAGCTTGCTCCCAGAGCTAAGTTACATTGATAGGTTAAAATAGTATTCAGCAAGTTATAATTTAAGCTGTTTAAAGTAAAAAAAGGACGGTAAAGTAAACCGTCCTGAGTTTAGTTTAAACAAAAAACTTATTCCTTTGTAATCCATTCAATTATCTCGTCCGAATTGGGTTTTTGTTTAGGTGGTATAGATTTTACCACTCTACCCTCCTCATCGATTAAAAATTTCTGAAAATTCCACGAAACCTTAGAGTCAATAACTCCATTTTCTTTTTTTGATGTTAACCACTGATAAAGTGGATGAATATCATCGCCCTTAACCGATATTTTAGACATCATGGGGAATGTTACGCCATAGTTCTGTGTACAAAAATCGATAATATCGGCATTTGAGCCTGGTTCTTGATTCATGAAATTATTGGCAGGAAAACCAATTATAACAAAGTTTTTTCCTTTGTATCTTTTGTACAACGCCTCCAATTGCTCGTACTGTGGGGTTAAGCCGCATTTTGATGCGGTATTGACAACCATTACTTTCTTACCCTTAAGCTGTGAAAGCGGGAAAGTCTCTCCATTGATGGTTTCAACGGTAAAATCGTACAATGTTTTTGTTTGAGCATTAACAGAAGAAAAGGAAAATGCAATTATTGAAATAAAGATTAGTAATCTCATAATCTGTAAATTATTAGTTTAGTCAATAAACAAACCTAAGCGCATTTAGTTAAATTAATTTCCCTGTTTTTAGGGCACAAGGCAATTGTAGACAAAACCCTGGCTCATTGATAATCTAATAAACCCCAACTTTTGCTAACACAGGGTAAATCGAATGCTCCAGGGCTGACCGAATAGGTTTCTATCCTGTTTCAAAGTAACTTTATCGGGTGGATATGGAAATCGCCCTGAATCGACGGGGCACGTAACGTACCTTCATCCGTTAAAGCGACAAAATTCTATTAAAAAGTTAAATTAGTTCTATCGTTTCGCTGGGAATCCATCCTTTATTGCCGTCGTCAATTCTTATTTCAACCCACTCGCCAATGGTTTTAGTTATGCTAACCTTTGTCCCCCCATGGATTATAAAGATATCCTTGCTCGAGGCGCCTGGCGAACTTTTTACCGTTACCACGGATTGAAATACGATTGCCTTATCTCTTTGTATAAACCGGTTTTTTTCCTGTACGCTAAAAGTCGAGGTTAGCACTACACATAGTACAAACAGGATACCAAGCGAAAAGGTTGTTCGTTTAATCCATGGCCTGTACGAAAATCGAAAAGTTAAGCCGGCAACCAGAAGTAGTGCAACAAAAGCAATTGAGACCCACGCCCAGCCGTTGGATGTAAGCATTGCCCGTAGGGAACGATACCATTTTGTAAGAAAAAAAACGGGGACTGCCTCAATTCTGTCTATTGTAAAGGTGCGAGCATACTCAAGGTTAAACTCAATATCCTCATCGGATGAATTTAAGAGATATGCACGCTCGTAGTTCAGTATTGCTTGCGGTATTTGATTCTGTTTGAAGTATGCATTACCTAGATTGAAATAGAGTTCAGGATTGTTGTATCCACTATCAACCAATGTTTGGTAAAGGGTAGCCGCCTCTTCAAAATTACCCTCAATATACTCGTAATTTGCCTTTTGTAGAACCGAATCGGGGGCAACACTTGCCTGCAAGCAAAAGGTGAACATTAAAGTAAATATTGCCAATATTATCCGTTTCATTGTCATGTTTTTATCCGTTAAATCTATGCATTACTTACCGTTAAGTACTGCTTCAAGTTTAGAGATTAGTTCAATGGAACTATCATACAGATTAGCCATTTGAGATTGCTCCCCTTTTGGCGCATAGCGTGCATACTCGCATATTGAGACGATGCGTAAAAACTCTTCGATATCAATAGTATTTACTCCACGTTCAAGCAATGTTACTCTTGCGGTGTCGCTCGATAGATTTGCAACAGGAATGCTTAGCTTATCGGAAATATAACCCCACAGAGCCCTTAACAGTTCATCGTGAAACTGCTCTGCATTATTTGCTTTAAGAAATTGTAAAGCAATTTTAAGCCTTTGCTTTGAAACCCTCTTTGCCTTTCGCGTGCGAACAAGAGCGATATTGCTCATAAGTGACCGCCTTCGCTGTATCCACCAGTATGCAGCAACAGATAAACCAAGTAGAACAATAATAATTAGTTTATACTTTATACCACTAATTAAAAAGGCGATGCTTTTCTGAGGCACATACTTATCGGTTTTAATAAACCTAATATCTTGTCCAATAAAACGGATATCCTCACGACCAAACCCAGCCATTGGGACATTTGATGCCTCAGACCCATCGGAATCAACAAACAAAGTTAATGGCTTAGATTTTAGCGTAACATACTTATTTTGGAGGGGATTGAAGTATGAAAACTCAACAACACCTAAATCAAAATCACCAGGAGCCCTTGGAATTGCAACAATATCAAATGTTTTCGATCCGGTAGCCCCTTGTTTAGTTGTGCTTATCCTGTCTAAAACCTTAGTATCAAAAACCTCAAATCCGGCAGGAAAGTCAAACTTTGGAGTATCTAAAAGGCGAAGATTGCCCGAACCAGCCACACGAATTTTTAGATTTACCGCCTCGTTAGTTTTAACCTGTGCTTTATCCAACGATGCCTCAAGATTATAGTTACCAACCGCGCCAGTAAACGATGCAGGTGCTGCCGAAGGTAAGTCTTTAACTTTTATTGTTTTAGGCTTACTCACTAAGCGTTGCTTAATGGTTTTATAGGTCCCAAAAAAATCATCGAATATTGATTGGGTTCTACCACTTTTTTCCTGAGTAAGCACAACTATTTCAAATGGATCAACGGTGATCTCGCCAGAGCGTTGTGGAAAAAGCAGATACTTTTTGAGCACCCCCATGTTGTAAATCCGCCCATCAATATTTACGCGTTGAAAATGCACCTCGTTGGCTGTTTCAACTTCCTGACTCCAAAAACCTGTAAACGAAGGAAACTTAACATCCTCGAAACCCGAAATACCCTGACGGGTATAGATGCTTATTGTAGCCAGAATTGGTTCGCCACGGTACACGTTAGTTTTGTCAAAATCAATACTTACAAAAACATCGCTTGACTTGTCGCTACCCTCTGCCTTTTGTTGGCTAGGAGTTTGATTTTGGTTCTGACTCTGTCTCTGATTTTGCGCTGAATATGTACCAGATGAACCCTTAACCACCTCAATGGTTAAAGAATTAGATTCATACTCCTTATTATTTACCTTAGCTATTGCTGGGGGAATGGTAAATTTACCCTCTTTCGATGCCTCGAGAATGTATGTATATGTATACTCATATGTTTGCGTCATTTGTCCATTCACAACCTGTATACTACTACTCGAAGAAGTACTTGGTCCTGCTAGAACATAGAAATTATCGAATGCGGGAGGATTAATACTCTTGGGTCTGGAATTGAGCTTAAATACCAGCCTAAATTGTTCGCCTTCAGCCACAACGTTAGGTGCTGTTGATATAAACTCAACATCCTGGGCAACAGATGTTAACGATGCTGTTATTAATGTTAGTATTACTAATAGTTTATTCATTTACTTGCATATTACCAGTTCTTTTCTACCTTCACTTTTGCCTCTTTAGCCTTCTCCTCTTTAAGCCTATCCTGTATATCTTTCTCTCTGCCTTGTATAGCATCTAGCATTCTTTGAGCATCCTCAGGCGATATTTGTTGTTGATTTTGCTCTTGCTGATCATCCTTAGATTTATCCTGCTGATTATCTTCGGGGTTATCCTGCTTGTCGTCTTGCTTTTGTTCATCATTCTGCTTGTCCTGGTCGTTATCGCCATCTTGATCATCCTGATCATCCTGATTATCTTGATTGTCCTGCTGTTGAAGCAATCGCTGTGCTTGTGATAGGTTATATTTTGTCTCTAAATCGTTAGGATTAAGCCTAAGCGCTTGTTTGTATGCCTCAACACTCTCCTCAAATTTTTGCTCTTTAAAATATGAATTTCCAAGATTATGATATACACCAGCCTTACTTAAATCTGAAATTTGAGAATTGGCAAGTTCATCAAAAGTTACGGCAGCGTCCTCCCATTTATCCTGTTTATACAGGGCATCGCCAAGGTTAAAGTTGGCCTTAAACGACGAAGGGTTGACTTCTAAAGCAGAACGGTACGATATTTCAGAATCGAGGTACTCTCCCCTTTCGAACTCTTTGTTACCCTGTCTAACAACTTTTTTCTCGTTTTGACCATATGTGCTAAAAGCAAACACCATAAAGCAACCAAAAAGCAAAGCGGTCACACGTATCATTTTATTCAATTTTAGTATCGTATTCATCATTACTAATTGCTTTCACCAAAAAGGTTTAACCTTTTAATCAGCTTGTTTTTACGCTCCAGTACAAAAAACTCGATAATCAACAGCAACAATGCTATACCAAAAAGGTACTGAAACTGATCATCGTACTCAGAAAATACTTTGTCCTTAAGTTCTGTACGCTCCATTCGGTTTATCTCCTCAAAAAGTGGAAGTAAACCAATTTGAGTATTGGATGCCCGCAGATATTTACCTCCGCCCGAAATGGCTACTTTCGAAAGAGTTTCCTCATCAAGTCTGGTTACCACTATATTATCATCCTTATCGCGAAGGAAATCACTATTTCTCGCACCCATGGGGATTGGGGCTCCCTTAGGTGATCCAATTCCTATGGCATGTACAACAATGCCTTTTTCTGAAAATGCCTTTTGAGCTGCCACAATAGGGTCATCCTCATGATTTTCGCCATCGGAAATAATAATAATTACCTTACTGGTTTCGCTTTGGGGGCTAAATGAGTTAACCGCCAAATTAATTGCGGAACCAATTGCAGTACCCTGCTTAGAAACCATTCCTGGGCTAATGGAAGTAAGAAACATTTTTGCCGAGGTATAATCGTTAGTAACGGGCAGCTGAACATAGGCATCGCCAGCAAAAACTATTAGCCCAACCCTATCATTTGATAGCTGGTCCACCAAGCGTGAAATAGCTTGCTTTGCCCTTTCGAGCCTATTGGGTTGAATATCCTGAGCAAGCATGCTATTAGAAACATCGAGCGCAATAATTATCTCTATCCCTTTTCGCTTAGCCTCGGTTAATTTTGACCCAAACTGGGGACGAGCCAAACCAAAAATCATAAAAGCAAAGGCAACAAAGAAGACAATGGATTTAATCCACCCTCTACTTTTTGAAACCCCAGGCATAAGCTGCTTTAAGAGTTCAGTATTTCCAAACTCCGAAATTCGTCGTCTTTTAATGTGCATAGCCACAAAATAAAGACCAATAAATGCTGGAATTAACAGCAATGCATATAAGTAATCTGGGTTAGCAAATCTAAACATGGCCAACTATTAATTTCAATTATTTACAAAATATTAACCTAAGGGATACTTCTCAGCAGAGTTGCCCTTAAAACAAAATCGAGACCTAAAAGAGCCAAAGCCCAAAAAGCATATACAGCAAATTCTTCTTTTTTTCGGGTTGTTTCAATAACCTCAATCTTAGTTTTTTCAAGCTGATTTATCTCTTGGTAAACTTTTTCAAGTGCCTCATTATCCGTTGCCCTATAATACCTTCCGCCAGTTATTGAAGCAATTTGCTTTAGCACATCCTCATCAATTTCAACCTTTACATCTTGGTATCTTATGCCAAATGGTGTTTGAACCGGATAAGGAGCCGTGCCTATTGAGCCAACACCAACGGGGTAGACCCTAATGCCAAACGTTTTAGCAATATCAGCAGCCATTAAAGGCGATATCTCTCCCTTATTATTTACTCCATCGGTTAGCAGAATAACGACCTTACTCTTGGCATCACTATCCTTTAATCGGGTTATTCCCGTAGCCAATCCAACTCCAATTGCAGTTCCATCCTCAAGCAAACCAAGTTTCACATCCTTAAACATATTTATAACTGTTGCATAATCTGTAGTTAGAGGACACAGGGTAAAACTCTCACCAGCAAATATTACAAGTCCTATTCTATCGGACCTTCTGCCCGCAACAAATTGAATTCCAATGTTTTTGGCTGCCTCAATTCTGTCGGGTTTAAAATCGCGTGCAAGCATACTCGATGATATATCGAGTGCGATAATTATATCCACCCCTTCACTTTCGATATTTTGGGTAACATTAAACGATTGAGGGCGAGCCAATACTACAACTATCAAGGCTAGAGCAGCCATACGTAATGCAAAGGGCAAATGCCTTAGGTACACCCTTAAGGATACAGGCGTCTTGCTTAAGCCCTTTAATGTTGATAATTGAAGACTTGGCTTTGCATCCTTCTGTCTGAAAATGTACCATGCAATAAGCCCCGGTAATATCAGCAAAAGATATAGTAATTTTGGATGAGCAAATATGATTCCTTCCATTACTCGCCAGATTTTTCAGGTTCAACAACGTTTTTGCTTTTCACTTCTTCATCACCACTGGGTTCATCCTCATCATTAACCTCAACTTCAACAGGCTCTTCTATTTTTGTTTGGTTCACAAGTTTGAACCCAAAATTTAACCCAGCCTCATTTTCTGATGCTTGCGGTGTGTATCGCGCAAATTTCACCAAATCGGAGAGTGAAAGATTATCCGATAGCTCATTAAGCAATTCTTTTGATATAATGTTTTCGTTCCGAAAACTTTGAATTATCTCATCGGTGGTTTGTTCCATGGCGTATAGACCATACCTCGACTCAATATATTGTCTAATAATATTGGTTAGCACTGTATGGTAATGCTTATGCTTATCGGTACTCCAAAGTTTTTTCTCCTTAATTAAATTCAGCTCACGCAGCGCAACAATGTGTGCAGGCTCAGCTGGTTTAATGGGGAAGAAAAGTGGTTTATTCTTTCTTCGCCTCGATATACAGTAAAAAACAAATGCAATTAGCCCAATAAGCAGCAAACTGCCGCCAATCCAAGGTGCCAACTCGCCAAAGGTAATTGGCTCTGATATGGGGAGCTTAATATCGTAGATATCAACAACAGTACTATCTGCTGGAATTGCATTTACCAAGAACCATATGGGTGAGGTTTTGGCCGTATCACTTATTTCTCCATTTGAAAAAGGAAGTTGGAATGGTGGAATGCGATAAAAACCCTCGTCGAACGAAGTTAATTTGAGCCTATAGTTGTACTCCATGTTTTCGCTGTCCACTCTTATGGTATCGACAATACCATCATGGAGCACTTCAATACCCGTTACTAGAGTATCAGCAAATATTGGAAACTGAACCCTATAACCGTTAGGTATTTGCGCCTTGATTGATAGTTCTACCTGATCGCCAATGAGAATACTATCGGCTGAAACGCTAGCCTGGAAACTATGGGTTGGTTTCTGCGCAAATGATACAAATGAAATGGCAAGGAAACCCAAAGTGCTTATGAAAGTATTGCGCAACCCTCGATGTATCCAACCAATTTGCACCAATTTATCCGTATGTTTTAAATTAAAAACTTTCATTGTTTATATAAATTGCATTTACGCTCGTTGCTTAAAGAGTTTTATAAGAGGTTTAACATAATCCTCATCAGTGCTTATAGCTACTGAATCGACCTTGCAGCGCGAAAAGGTTTGCTTTAGCAATTGCTCCGATTCGGCCCACCAATTGGCATAAGTCCTTCGCACTTCACTGCTCGAAGTGTCAATCCACTGGTAATGTCCTGTTTCGGCATCCTTTAGCTTTAAAAGGCCAACCGAGGGTAGCTCAACCTCGCGCCTATCGTAAATTCTGATACCCACTACATCGTGCTTATTGCTAGCAATGGTAAGCGCATTGGTAAATAGCGGAGTTGGATTATCAACTTCAGAATCCATAAAATCGCTTATAACAAAGGCAGTGCAGCGTTTTTTAAGCGCGTTGGTAAGGTACCTCAATGCCTCCGAAATATCTGTACCATGGCTGGTTGGCGTAAAGTGTATCAGCTCACGAATAATATGTAGGATATGGGTACGTCCTTTCTTGGGTGGAATAAATTTCTCAACCTTATCGCTAAACATCAAAACACCAATCTTATCGTTATTCTGAATTGCCGAAAATGCAAGCACAGCGGATATCTCAGTAGCAAGATTCTTTTTTAGCTGATTGGTTGTACCAAACATCCTCGAGCCACTAACATCAATAAGCAGCATTACGGTAAGTTCTCGCTCCTCTTCAAACACCTTAATGTAGGGTTGGTTAAAGCGGGCGGTTACGTTCCAGTCAATGTTTCTGATATCATCGCCATACTGATACTCACGCACCTCGCTAAAGGCCATTCCTCTGCCCTTAAAAGCACTATGGTACTCTCCCGCAAAAATTTGACGGGACAGCCCTCGGGTTTTTATCTCAATTTTTCGTACTCGCTTAAGTAGTTCTGATGCTTCCACAGTTTCTTGATTTACGAAACAGCTATTAACTATTCCTTTTTCAAACGGGTTACCACGGTTGTAAACCAGTCGCCCTTTACCAATTCCACTTCGTATGTATTTCTTTCCTTTCGATATGTCCACTTAAGGTTTTTGGATTTACCATATTCCTCTGCCAATTGTTCCTTAAGCTTGTTAAACATCCAGGTGTTGTACATTCGCGAAACTGAGGTGCAAAAACCATCTGCATTCAGCATAAATATTAAGGTTTGCTCCTCAAACGTATTCTCATACTTAATAAAACTTCTATCGAAGTTGTAAATCTCTTTAGCAAATGCAAAACCTGATAACTCCTGCCCCACTCTTGTCCTTATTTCATCTTTGTGCATGTTGATATAGTTCTGGCTTTTAACAGAAAACATTATCAACATAAATACCATCAAAAAGCTAATGCGAAAAAGGACAATCCTAATCATGGCCTATGGCACCTCTATGGTATTTAAAATCTCAGTTATAATATCCTCGCTGGTAATATTCTCTGCCTCGGCCTCGTAGGTTAAGCCAATACGGTGGCGTAGCACATCGTGGCAAACCGAGCGAACATCCTCAGGAATAACATAACCCCTACGCTTAATGAAAGCGTATGCTTTTGCAGCCAGCGAAAGATTTATACTCGCTCTGGGTGAGCCACCAAAGGCAATCATATTCTCAAACTTGGTGAGGCCATAATCCTTAGGAAAACGTGTTGCAAAAACGATATCAACAATATATTTCTCAATCTTCTCGTCCATGTAAACGTCCCTTACAACCTCACGTGCTTTTACAATATCCTCCGATTTAACCACCTTGCCTGCCTTGGGGAACGAACCTGCCACATTCTGTCTAATAATAAGTTTTTCCTCTTCTATCTTTGGATAGGTAATCTTTACTTTTAGCATAAAGCGGTCAACCTGCGCCTCGGGCAGTGGGTAGGTTCCCTCCTGCTCAATTGGGTTTTGCGTAGCCATCACAAGAAACGGAGATGGCAACTTGAACGTCTCCTCACCAATGGTTACCTGTCGCTCCTGCATAGCCTCAAGCAGGGCACTTTGCACTTTAGCTGGTGCACGGTTAATCTCGTCGGCAAGAACAAAATTGGTAAATACGGGGCCTTTTTTAACATGGAATTCTTCCTTCTTCTGGCTATAAACCATTGTTCCAATAAGGTCGGCAGGAAGCAAGTCGGGCGTAAACTGTATCCGAGCAAAACCTGCATCAATTGTATTGGCCAGCGTGTTAATGGCCAAGGTTTTAGCAAGACCAGGAACACCCTCAAGCAGAATATGCCCATCAGCAAGTAGGCCAATAAGCAATGACTCAACCAGATGCTTCTGTCCAACTATCACCTTATTCATTTCCATGCTAATGATATCTACAAACGAGCTCTCTTGCCTTATGCGTTCGTTAAGCTCTTTGATGTTTACCGATGATGTGTCGCTCATTTTTTTTAAATTATTCCGTTAAAAAAAGAATTATATGTTCTGATTAATTGCACAAATATGCAGAATTTATGGGCTATACAGCGTTAACGAATGTTAAAAAAGGTCAATATTTGTTATATCGATTTTATCAATATAAAAAACATATCCCTAAGTTCATAAAAGATTGGTTATGCTTATATCGATTGTAATTACAGTTTGCTCAAATGCACATTTTTTATAAATGGTATTCAATGTCGTTTAGCAAAGGAAAGGTTATTGGGAATAGCTTAATAAAAAGTGAAGTTTTAATATAAATGACAGTGAAGTGGTATTAGGTGGATAATTTCGTCAAAAATATCTACTAAAATATTTATCCGTTTGATATTGTTTGATACTTTTGCGCCACTAAAAAAAGTAAAATGGGAAGAGCATTTGAATACCGCAAAGCGCGCAAACTTAAGCGTTGGGGCAATATGGCAAGAGTATTTACTCGCATTGGTCGTGAAATTATGCTGGCAGCAAAAGCCGGTGGCCCCGATCCTGATACAAACCCAAGGTTGCGCCTGGCCATGCAGAACGCCAAGTCGGAGAATGTACCCAAGGAAAATGTTGAAAGAGCCATTAAAAAAGCAACCGATAAGGACACCAAGGATTACAAAGAGGTTGTTTACGAAGGTAAAGGACCGCATGGTGTGGCCATAGTTGTTGAAACGGCAACAGATAACCCAACCCGAACCGTTGCTAATGTGCGTAGCTATTTTACTAAGTTTGGTGGAACGCTTGGCACAACGGGTATGCTCGATTACCTATTCGACAGAAAATGCCTGTTTCAGATAGAAATTAAGGAAGGGGTTGACTTGGAAGAATTGGAACTCGAACTTATCGATTTTGGTGTTGAGGAAATTTTTGAGGATGACGGAACAATAATGATTTATGCTGAATTTTCAGGCTTTGGTCCAATACAAAAGTACCTTGAGGACAACAAATTTGAAATTAAAACTTTTACCTTCGAGAGAATTCCCAACGAAAACAAAGAACTAAATGAGGAGGACCAAACTGAAGTTGAAAAGCTGATTGAAAAACTTGAAGAAGATGACGATGTAACCAACGTTTTTCACAATATGCACTAAGCAAAGTATTGACTTATATATAGAAAAACCATACCTTGCATAAAAAAGCAGCGTATGGTTTTTCGTTTATTACTAATCAGCATAATAACCTTACTCCCCTTATCAACAAACAACGATAAGGTCGATTATCCTACGTGTGAGTTTAACGATATTAAACTTTACGGCAAGGTAAAGTTCGTAACCTCGTTTCCTGACATAAAGATTAAATTTGTAGAGAGTTTCCCTGACATAAAAGTTAAGTTTGTCGACAATTTTCCCAACAAATGCGGTGAATGGCAAATAGTTGAAAACTTCCCTGATTTTACAGTTCAGGTGGTGGAATCGTTCCCTGATATAAAGGTAAAAACAGTAAATAATTTCCCAGGGAAACCTTAGTTGCTAGCCTACTCAGGAAAAATTAGCAAAGGAATATCAGCATCGGAAAGCATTTTACGGGTTAGCGATGGGTTAAAAAGCCGTTCGAGCAACCCACGCTTATGCATGGTTAGGGCAAATAAGTTGATATTTCTCCCAGTGATATACCCTTTAAACGCTTCGGCAGCATTCTTACCTTTGATTAACTCAAAATCAACCTTAGCCTTTTTAACCACTCTTTTGGTGTAATCCTCAAGAGCGCTCATTCTTGCTTTAATAACAGTATCTTCTGGATTATCGCACACATTGGCACAGGTTACATTCAGGTTAAATCCCGACAGCATTGTAAGCAGCTTGCGAATTGCTGTAAAGTCGCTATTGTCGAAACGAGTTGCATAGAGCACATTTTTAACCTCACTAAGATTTTTCAATCTGGCTTTTTCAGGTATAACAAGTAAAGGGATGTTTGTTTCCCTTACCACATCGGCAGCAACGCCTCCAACTAGTTCAGAACTCCTAAACCCCTCGCTTTTGGTACCCATTACAAGCAACCCTGGCTTATACCTTTTGCACATATCGATGATGCCATAGTTGGCAAAGCCCTCGCGGAGAGCAAAGCCAATTTTCAAATCTCCCATGCCGTTATCATTTGCATACACTTTATACTCATTAAAAAATTTGATGAGTTTCTTACGAGCATCCTCCTGCAAAACGCTATAGCTTATATCAATATCTATCTGAATACTTGCCATATCAGTAAATGGTATCATATCCACTATGGGAGAGTTGAAAACATGCAGCAACTTAACCTCTGACTTGTAAACATGAGCAAGCCTTAAAGCAAAAAAAGCAGCATTCTTGGAATGCTCTGTAAAATCGATGGGAACCAAAATCTTACGGGGTTGGGTTTCACCTTTACCTGGTGTTCTATAGGCCGATAAAAGTTTTATGGCCTTCTCGGCATCCGTAACACTTATCAAAACCTTAACATTATCGGATACATTTGGCTGTACCAAGTTAACATTCTTCAGGTAACTCTTTATCCCATTGGCTTCAAGAAAACTCTGGAGGACCAATGCACTGGTATAAGAGTCATTTGCAATTACTATTAGTTTATCATCCATAGCCCTAAATCGTTAAGTAGTTACTGGTAAATTACGAAAATATGAAACGCAAATCAAGTAAACCAATGGGATTATAGCACGAGAAACAAATAAATTTTACGATTACAACCCAGAGTGATTAAAATAGTTATTGGTATAGGCTAATATTTACGATATTGTACCGTAATAACTCGTCACCTTGCCCCTATCCTAAAAAAGTATACAATTCATCGATTTATCTATTCCTTTTTTACAAGATTTTTATTCTTTGAATAGTTGCTGTTTCTCTAGGTAAACAAGTAGGTATAGGATTATGTTTACTAGCAAACGCTGTTTTTAGGTTAAACTTATATAGCC
>JAQUJY010000139.1 GCA_028680705.1 Bacteroidales bacterium | reverse complement strand
TCTGTATATCAAGCAGCAGCATAATTTGTAAAAGAAAAATAATATTTAGTATGTTTAATCTCATAAAAAGCAAGAAAAAAAACTATGTTTAAGTTAAAATCTGTCCAGTCAAACTAGACCATCTCAATCTTTGCGATTAAGCAACTCCGAAGATAGTTTTAAATTCAACTCCCCTTCTGAAAGTTTAGTAACGCTACTAATTGAATCGTGCAAGGGCTTTTTTATGATATGAGCTACTATATAAAAACAAGAAAATGTAACAATAATGTCAATAAGCATGGCTAAATACTGCGAAAAATGCTCAGGAAACGCGGCAGAAAGTCTTGTGATCACCATAATAAGTAGGAGGTTGGTTCCCCAAATTAGGCTGATTTTAAACAGTACTGAATTTTTAAATAGCAAGCGCAAAGCAATAAACATTACAGGTATTACTATGCCAATTGCTAAAAGAATAGCTTTAATTAATGGATGCATAATATTGTTTTTTTTCGAGTATTTATGTCACATAATTAAAGGGATAGTATCCGTTTAGAAATACAATAAAAATAGGATATAAAAACTTGTTAAACAAAATATATTCTGAAAACTAATAAAAATAAGCATCACTTTTATATTGTAGATATTGTGTTTTAGTAAAAAGGGGTAAATTAATTGCAATTCGTGCATAAAACCTAAAGCAAGGGAAAGTACAATTCAATTAATTCTATGGTCTAAATCTGGATGGAATAAACAATAATGAAGAATATAAATAAATCTCGAATGAATTTTAGTAGATTTTTAAAACAAATATCTACCCGAACAGGCAGACAGCTATTAATTCCACTATCTTTGATGCATTGAACATTGAAAGCCGATTTTGAAAGACCTTTTACTTATTACCCCGCCATTTACGCAGCTAAACACGCCCTATCCTGCAACAGCCTACTTAAAGGGGTTTTTGAATACCCAAAACATTAGTGCCTATCAAATGGATTTGGGCATTGAGGTTATTCTTGAACTGTTTACAAAAAAGAACTTTGAGTATATATTTACGGAAGCCTACCACAATAACAGAATAACTTCGGCAAATTGCCAGCGAATTTATGCCTTAAGAGCAGATTATTTAGTGATTTTAGATAGCGTTATTCAGTTTCTACAGAGCAAAAACCCAACCCTTGCCCGTCAAATTTGCACCAGAAACTTTTTACCTGAAGCCTCACGCTTTGAGAATATTGAGGATTTGGATTGGGCTTTTGGTTCCATGGGGATTCAGGATAAGGCAAAGCATATTGCCACCCTATACCTCGAAGATTTATCGGATTTTATTGTGGAATGTGTTGATCAGAATTTTGGTATTAGCAAATATGCGGAGCATTTGGGGCGAAGCGCCAATTCTTTTGATGAATTATATGAATATTTGCAAACCGATAGCAAGTATATTGATGCAATTACCCTGCAAATTCTCGATAAGCAATTAAAGGTAATACAGCCTAAATTGGTCTGTTTTTCGGTTCCCTTTCCAGGAAACTTATATAGCGCATTTAGATGCGCTCAGCATATCAAAGCCAAGTATCCTCATATTAAAGTAGCAATGGGTGGCGGATTTCCCACTACGGAACTGCGTGACCTGAAGGATGCGAGAGTTTTCGAGTTTTTCGATTACATCACTTTAGATGATGGTGAATTGCCCATTGAATTGTTAGCGCAACACGTTTGTGCAAATAAAGCCTTTGCAAGTGGTACTTTTAAGCGTACACTTCTTTTGGAAAATGGGGGAGTTGTTTACAAAAACAATTCAACCAAACCAGATTACAAGCAAACTGAGGTGGGTACACCCGATTATTCAGATTTAAGGCTCGATGAGTATATCTCGGTGATTGAAATTGCCAACCCTATGCACAGTCTTTGGAGTGATGGACGATGGAACAAGCTCACCATGGCTCATGGCTGTTACTGGAAGAAATGTGCATTTTGCGATGTCTCACTTGATTACATTCAACTCTATGAACCGAACACTGCCATAACTCTGGTAGACCGTATGGAAGCCTTGATTGCTCAAACTGGCGAAACGGGTTTTCATTTTGTTGATGAAGCTGCTCCTCCTGCATTGATGAAGGCTTTGGCCCTGGAGATTTTAAAACGAAAGCTCACCCTTACCTGGTGGACAAATGTTCGATTTGAGAAAAACTTTACCCAAGATCTTTGCTATCTATTAAAAGCATCGGGATGTATAGCGGTTTCCGGAGGGCTCGAGGTGGCATCGGATAGGCTGTTGGCATTAATTGATAAGGGTGTAACCGTTGAGCAGGTAGCTCGTGTAACCCGTAATTTTACTAAGGCCAATATTATGGTGCACTCCTATTTAATGTACGGTTTTCCAACCCAAACCGTTCAGGAAACGGTAGATAGTCTGGAGATGGTGCGCCAACTTTTTGAAGAGGGGGTTGTTCAATCGGGATTTTGGCATCAGTTTGCCTTAACAGCACATAGCCCTGTGGGATTAAATCCAGCTTATTATGGTATTACCCCCATTTTAAAGAATATTATCTTTGCTAATAATGATGTTGATTTTACGGACCAAACGGGGATTGACCATAGCCAATTCAGCTTTGGTTTAAAGAAGTCGCTCTTTAATTTTATGCATGGCCTTGGCTTTGATTTGCCTCTCCAAGATTGGTTTGAATTTAAAATTCCGAAGACTAAAATAAAGGGTAACTATATAGCAACCTGTTTAGCAACGGATTCCTATTATAGTGTGCAACCTAGTGCTAAAGTTTTGTGGCTTGGCGGAATGCCATTGGTGAAGGAGCAATCCAAAACGAGGAAAGGTAAGAGTTGGCAGACCCTTCAATTGAGTTTTCACCATAAGAGCGATTCGTTTCAAATCAGTGTTGATAAAGACAAAGGCGAATGGCTTTTAAATGTCTTGCCAAGTCTTTCTCCATTTTGTGATAAGCTGCGCAACTATGGAGAACTAAAGACCGATTTTGAAACCCGTTTTGATAATTTTGAGCTGTTTTGGTATTCTAAGCCAATTCAGAAATTGAAAGACTTTGGCTTGTTGGTTGTGTGAGCCTTTTGGCTCTTAATAAATTAAATTTTCATGTTTATCCGCATCTATACCAAAACGTTCAACCGTTATTGCGAACCACGCAGTGCTGACAAAGTCAAACTCTCGTTCTTTGAGAGTTGAAGCAATCTTTATATGTTGAAAAACAATGGATTGCTTCGTCGTAAAGAATACATCTCGCAATGAGGTAAGATAAATTTTATTGCTTTAGGTATGTTAGCGGACAATCATATATTTGTTTTTACGATCCTGTCAGCAACTATTACATTACCTTTGAGCCTTTATAACATAATCCCATAAGGGTTCATTTAAATATTACAGAATGGGATTAATAAATTTGAATAATGAAATTTGAAGATCTAGAAATTATTGAGCCTATCCTAAAGGCACTAAAAGAAGAAAACTATTCTGTTCCCACATCGATACAGGAAAAAGCAATACCACTCATACTAAATAGAAATGATATTTTGGGTAGTGCTCAAACTGGGACAGGTAAAACAGCGGCTTTTGCCATTCCAATTCTGCAGCACCTCTTTATCGACCGTCAACAGCATAACAGCCCACGCAATATTAATGCACTTATTATTACTCCTACACGCGAGTTAGCTATTCAAATTGCAGAGAGTTTTGCGACCTATGGAAAATACACTGGATTAAAAAATACCGTTATTTTTGGAGGCGTAAAACAGGGCCAACAAACCAATGCACTTCGTAGGGGTGTCGATATTCTTGTTGCAACACCCGGACGACTTCTCGACCTGATGGATCAGGGTTTTGTTAGACTAAGTAATGTTGAATATTTTGTGCTTGACGAAGCTGACCGTATGCTTGATATGGGTTTTATTCATGATATTCGAAAAATAATTGCCAAGTTACCAACCAAACGGCAGTCGTTGTTCTTTTCGGCTACAATGCCAAATACGATTGTTAATCTTTCAAAAAAAATCCTGAAGGATCCCATAAAGGTAGAGGTAAGTGCGGTTTCTTCAACTGCCGATACGATTAAACAATATCTATATTATACCAATAAAGCGACTAAGATAGATTTGCTTATTCATATACTTCAAGATCGTAAAATTGATCAAGTATTACTGTTTTCTAGAACAAAACATGGTGCAGACAAAATCACCAGAAATTTAAAAAAGCAAAGAATTAAAGCAGCAGCCATACATGGCGATAAAGCACAAAACGCAAGACAGAAAGTTCTGCAACAGTTTAAGGATGGAGAAATAAGGGTATTGGTAGCAACCGATATTGCTGCAAGAGGTATTGATATTGATAAATTAAAATATGTTATCAATTATGATATTCCGAATATAGCTGAGACTTATGTTCACAGAATTGGCAGATGTGGTAGAGCAGGAGATGAGGGTGTTTCTATATCCATTTGCGAACCCGAAGAAAATATGTTTATAAAGGACATTGAGAAATTAATAGATCAAAAAATTGAAAAAATTAAGGACAACCCTTTTCCACAAACAGACAATCCGATGACAGCAAAGGAAAAGCAAGTATTTGAGAGGGAGAAAACACAAAGGAGGAAAGATTTTTTTGCTGCAAGAAACAAGAACAAATCAAATTCATCAAAATATAATAGGAGAAAATAATGAGATGGTCTACTTCGATTGGACACAACTGCAGTAACCCCCAAAAAGCAAAAGCCTACCAAATCCGATAGGCTTTTGTTGCAATTGTAGTGTAATGTGGTGATCCGGATAGGATTAGCTCGCTTTCATGGGCGGTTATATAGGCTGCTCGTGATCCCATCCTTATGTGTATTGAGCAAAAAAAATACCTGCCATGTTCGGCAGGTATCTCTTTAATGTTTCTTCTTACTTGTGATCCGGATAGGATTAGCTCGCTTTCATGGGCGGTTATATAGGCTGCTCGTGATCCTATCCTTATGTGTATTGAGCAAAATCGAGTAGGAAGCAAAGGTAGGTAATTACTCCTATCTTTGCTGTCCTCTCACACCACCCAACGTACGTCTCTCGTATTAGGCGGTTTTCTCAATGGTTAACCGTAATTCGCTGTTAAGCTGTA
>JAQUJY010000138.1 GCA_028680705.1 Bacteroidales bacterium | reverse complement strand
AGTTTGTCGCTTCTGCAACAGATGGCGTGACATCTCGGGATAAGATGATAAACTTTTCTTGCGTATGGCCTAATTACTGTATGAGGTTACATTTGGACGTATCCCACCAATCCATTGCTCGGTTACCCCCCTCTCAATTCAGCATTATATTAGATTCCTGTTCGTCAATACGTCAAGTTTGCTGATGGGTCCTTTCAAATTCCAAATCGCTCTGGACATCCTTGCCAATCGCTAATGTCCCTATTAACTCGGGACAAGCATGTATTTGCATCCTAACTACCCGACATACAAAAAGCACGGATTTTACTCTAAATCCGTGCTTATCAATATATTGAACAATCAGATACTAGTCAAAAAACCCCCTCATCCTCTCAAAAAAGTTTTTGTCGCCTGCGTCTGGAGCTGGGGTGAAAGCATTTGATTTTCCGAGTTTCTCTATAATGGCTTTCTCCTCCTTGGAGAGTTTCTTTGGCACCCACACATTTATCGATACCAGAAGGTCGCCCCTTCCATATCCATTAACATCGGGTAACCCTTTCCCTCTTAACCTAAGAACCTTTCCTGGTTGAGTTCCAGGTTCGATCTTAATCTTCACTTTACCGTCAACAGTGGGTATTTCAATGGGTGCGCCAATTGTTGCATCGGGGAAACTTAGATATAAACTGTATATTAAGTCGTTACCATCACGTATTAATTCTGGATGCTTCTCTTCCTCAATTAGCACAAGCAAATCGCCGTTTATACCACCGCGTCGGGCAGCATTACCCTTACCCGAAACCGACATCTGCATTCCCTCAGCAACACCTGCAGGTATTTTAAGGGAAATAACCTCAGCATCTCGAACAACACCTTCGCCAGAGCAGCTAGTACACTTTTCGGTAATCATTTTGCCATCGCCATTACAGGTTGGGCATGGCGATGTGGTTTGCATTTGCCCAAGTAGCGTATTGGTAACCCTATTAACATAACCTGAACCTCTACAAGTTGAACAGGTTGAATGTGCTGAACCATTTGCTGCGCCTGTACCAGAACAAACCTTACAGTCTACATACTTGTTTACCTTAATCTTTTTCTCTACGCCATTGGCTATCTCCTTAAGGGTTAACTTAACCTTTACCCTTAAATCGGAACCTTTATTCACCCTACGTGAACCACCTCGTCCTCCACCAAAGCCGCCAAACCCACCAAAATGACCTCCAAAAATATCGCCAAACTGTGAGAAGATATCATCCATAGTCATACCACCACCAAAACCACCAGAGCCACCATTCATGCCTGCATGACCAAACTGATCGTAGCGAGCACGCTTATTATCATCACTGATGACTTCATAAGCTTCAGCTGCCTCTTTAAATTTATCTTCAGCGGTATGGTCGCCTGGGTTTTTATCAGGGTGATATTTAATGGCCATTTGTCGATAGGCCTTTTTTATTTCATCCTTCCCCGCGTTTTTTGAAACGCCCAAAACCTCGTAGTAATCTCTTTTTGCCATTAATACATGTTAAAATATGCTACTCACCTATTACAACTTTCGAGAAACGTATTACCTTATCGTTTAGTTTATACCCTTTCTCTACCACATCTACAATTTTCCCTTTTAACTCCTTCTTTGGAGTGGGAGTTTTGGAAACTGCTTCGTGCACATCAGTGTCCAATTCATTGCCAATGTCCTCAATTTCTTGCACGCCATTAGCCTTTAAAAACTCTTTAAATTTCACTTGAATAAGTACCAGTCCTTGCTTTAAGGCTTCAACATCGGTAGCAGTCTCACTGTGCTTAACTGCTCTTTCAAAATCGTCAACCAATGGCAGAATGGCCTTCATTGCATCCTCTGATCCAAACCTTATCAAATCCATTTTTTCGCGCTGGGTACGCTTGCGGTAATTATCAAACTCAGCCGATAGCCTAATATATTTATCTTTTGCCTCTTCAACCTGATTTTGAAGTTCTTCCATAGGATTAGCTACCTCTTCCTCTTCATTCTCACCCTCAATTTCTTCGCTACCATTCCCCTCCTGCTCAACTGTTTCATTGAGAATTTCATCAGCATCATTTGGCATAGCAGTGCTGTGTACTTCCTCCTTATTATTTTTTTTCTTAGTCATATTCTTCAATATAAAAGTTATCCAATTGCCCTACGGGCAAACAAATGGCTTGCCAATTGCTAATATTGTGCCAAATTGGCGCAAACAGAAAAAGGTATTGAATTATTTGACAGAGTGTTAAGCATTGCTATTCGCGCCTAACTATATGTGCACCAATGGCATTAAGGCGATGCTCTATATCCTGATAACCCCTGTCAATTTGCTCTATATTATGGATAACGCTTGTTCCATTGGCCGACAACGCAGCTATAAGAAGTGCAACCCCTGCCCTGATATCGGGTGATACCATTGATGTTGGCCTAAGCTGCATGTTATGATTATGTCCAATAACCGTTGCCCTATGCGGATCGCAAAGAATTATTTGCGCACCCATATCAATTAGTTTATCAACAAAAAACAGCCTACTCTCGAACATCTTTTGGTGGATTAACACCGATCCTTTTGCCTGAGTTGCAATTACCAAGAAAATGCTAAGCAAGTCGGGCGTAAGACCTGGCCATGGAGCATCGGCAATAGTCATTATTGAACCATCAATAAAGGTCTCTATTTCATAACCCTCTTGCTTGGGAATAAAAATATCATCACCAACACGCTCGAAATTAATGCCGAGACGACGAAATGAATTTGGAATAATGCCTAAATCGTCGTACGAAACATTTTTTATGGTAATCTCGCTACGGGTCATGGCCGCAAGACCAATAAACGAACCAACCTCAATCATATCGGGCAGTATGGTGTGCTCGGTTCCACCAAGCGATTCCACACCTTCTATGGTAAGCAGGTTTGAGCCAACACCGCTAATCTTAGCACCCATGCGGTTAAGCATTTTACAAAGCTGCTGTAGATAGGGTTCGCAAGCTGCATTAAAAATGGTGGTTTTACCTGAGGCAAGCACAGCAGCCATAACTATATTGGCAGTTCCGGTAACGGATGCCTCATCGAGAAGCATATAGTTACCCTTTAGCCTTTCTCCTTTTACCTCGTAAAAGTTCTTCTTTGAGTCAAAGGTAAACGTAGCGCCCAACTTTTGGAATCCAACAAAGTGGGTATCGAGTCTGCGGCGACCAATTTTATCGCCTCCGGGTTGTGGAATATACCCAACTCCATATCGTGCAAGTAAGGGACCAACAACCATTATTGAACCCCTAAGGGCAGCTGCTTTATCTTTAAATTCTTCTGTTTGCAGATATTCTAAATTTACGCTCTTTGCCCTAAACGAGCACTCCGAGGAGGAACGACGATTTACCTCAACTCCCATGCTCTCGATAAGCTCAATGAGCTTATTTACATCACAGATATTAGGTATATTGCTTATTGTAACCTCTTGGGGGGTAAGCAAAACAGCACAAATAATTTGTAAGGCTTCGTTTTTTGCTCCCTGAGGTGTAATTTCGCCTTTTAGGGTATATCCCCCGGCAATTTCGAAGGTGGCCATGGAAAACTATTTTTTACGGGGCTGGTATTTCTTTCTTGGTTTATGCACAGGACTATTATCTCTAACTTCGTTGAACTTGAAATCTGGAGGAAGCGTAAGTTTTCCATCACTCAGTTCCTTAATATCCCTAATGATATCCTCATCGGAAACCGAATCCTTATTCCAAATCAAGTACGATTTTTTCATGTGATTAACAATCAGGCTTGTTAATGCCTCTTTCTGTTCGCCAGGTTCCATTGCAATTGCCTCATCAATCATCATGCTAATAGATCTACCATAATGCTTGTACTTGATGGGTTGCGAAGGATAAGGTACACTTTTAGGCTTTTCGTATATCACGGAAGCCTCTGGCTTTGGGTATGGCGATTCAATCTCGAGGTTAAAATTGGCCATGACATGCAGATGATCCCAAAGTTTATGCTTAAAATCATTGATGTCGCGCAAATGGGGGTTCATATTTCCCATTACTGCTATAATTGATTTTGCCATACGGTTACGATTGTCGATATCCTCAACCTCAAGTAACTGGTCGACCATCTGTTGAACATGTCGACCGTACTCAGGCAAAACCAAATGTTTTCGCTGGGTGTTATAATCCATGTAAATAATTTATGTTATAAAGTTGTGTAAAAGCAAAGGTGGTAGAATCACTAAGTGAAGTGCAATAAAAATTGGTTGGTATTTTCGATACAAAATTAGCTGATTCTTAGTTAATAACCAAATTTTATCTCATCCCAATCAATGGAGTGAGCTTAGCTGTTAATTATTCGCCAAATGGCGCCCTCTTTAAGTGCGTAAGATGATTGTAGCATACGTTTTATCCCAAAATACTTCACAAGAAAATGTGTGAAAATTGTTGCCAGCACAATCATATCAACACGCATAGGATCCATCCCCGGAATCTGGCTACGCTCCTGTGTTGTTGACGATATCAACTGTTTATGCAGATTGAGGTATTTGTCAAGAGAAATTTCGACGCTTGGCATCCCATTGGAGCTAATTATCGATTGCTCACTAAGCATGCTTCGGTAGGTATCGAACGACCCAGAACTACCAACTAATGTTACTGGCTTATACTTGTCAATAATTTCGGACAAATCAGCAAGTTGTTCTTTTAAAAACAGCTCAATAGCCAATATTTCATTAGTTTTTATGGGATCTGATGGATTAAACTGCTGCAATAGACGCGATATACCCAAATCATAACTCTTCCCCCAAAAATATTTATGCTTATTCCCAATAATAATCTCGTTGCTACCCCCTCCAATATCAAGCATTAAAACATTTTCATCGCTTAGTTCTACTGCTTGTCTGATACCTAGGTAAATAAGTTCAACCTCTTCCTCTCCGCCAATAACCTTTACATCAATCCCATACAAATTCCTTATGTCAGCAATAAACAAAGTTCCGTTCTCGGCATTTCGGGTTGCCGAAGTGGCAAAGGCAAAAATCTCTGAAACACCATGCTGCTGAATGGTTTTTAAGTGTTCCCCTATTGCATTCAATCCCCTCTGGTATGCCTGTGGAGCAATTACCTTTTGGTTTATACCACCATCTCCCAACTTTACTGGCAACTTTCCACTATGATAAATTTGATAAGATCCATCTCCGTCAACCAATACAATAAGTAGGTTAAAGGTGTTGGTACCTAAGTCGATAATTGCTATTTTTTTCATTATTGATGCTTGAGTAA
>JAQUJY010000137.1 GCA_028680705.1 Bacteroidales bacterium | reverse complement strand
GGGTCAGGCTTTACCATGGATCTTTTCTTTGGCGGACATTATGGCTCTGGTAAGATTGATGTAGATTCTGGTGATGAGGATTCATTTAGCACAGAAATTTTTGATGGCTTTGGTACCCGTGTGGGCTTTGCAATAGGTTTTGCCTTTTAGTAGAATTTAGCGATACAGTTAGAATAGAATAGTAAAGGCTGGCATTTGTCAGCCTTTATTCTTTATTCTCAAAATAGTTTTTGTCAAAGGCAATGGTTTTAGAGTATTGCAGTGTTGTGCTCTTTTTTGTATACAGAGTTTGCTTAAAGTATGTAGTGTTGAGAATGGCGAGGGATTCAATACTATGCAAACTGTATTTTGATATTAATCGGGGCAATAGTGATGTACTTAGGTCAAATTTTGGTTGTCGCACAAGCCGAGCGTAAGGTATTCTCGTTAACGTATGAGATGGGGCTGAATTATCTGCTGCCATATTTTGTATCCCTTTGCGTTCATGTGGAGCATATCATCAAGGAAAAAGGATAGGTCAGGCAATCCCGAATCGAGGAGCATTTCATCCCAAATACTAATATAGCTGGTGTTAGGCTTCGATTCCAGCAACTCTTTAATAGCTTCGTTGCCTGCCATAAATTTTTTGGCTAGGTGCCATCGTGATGGGCTTGGTTTCATAGAAACGTATGAGACTTTTACCCCGGGTAGGTTGATTTTGATTAGACGGTAAAGTTCCTCAAAACGTTGAATTACAAGTTTAACAGAAATGGTGTCACTAGATGCAAAATCATTCTCGCCACAGTAGATTACTATCTGTTTAGGGTTGTAGGGCAGAACCACATCCTCAAAGTAACTAATCTGATCCTCAAGGGTAGATCCACCAAAAGCCCTGTTGATAATGGTGTGTTCTGGAAATTGCTCCTGAACATCGTACCACATAGTAAAGGAGGAACTGCCAATGAAGAGCGTGGCGTTTTGGGGAGGAGAGGTTTCCTTATCAATCTCCTTAAAACGATTAATTTCGTTGATAAAAGGCTGACCGAGCCCTGCAATAGTAATCAGGGAAAGTAAGAGTATGGTATAAATTTTTTTAATCATATTGAAACGAGTTTTTAGTTGTAAACTAATGGACTGATTTAAGCATACATCAATTGTTAAATGCTTATTGCTATCTCATTTGAACTTCTATTTAGCTGATTTACAAAAACATCTTTAGAGATAGTTGCCCCGCCTTGCCTATACTGGTTATCCTCTATTTCGAACTTGATATTTTTGCCGTTAATTAATATTGAACTTGGTCCATACCCGTTTCCTTTTACGTTGTAGGTTAGCTTTAAATTTTTGCCAAGGAAGTTTATTTGGGCTGTAAAGTCATCAAACGATTTTGGCATTACCGGGTCAATAACTATACTATCTAATTCAACTCGTAAACCAAGCAGTCTCGAAATAATAAGTCCAATATAAATTCCTGGGCCACTGGAGTAAACCCGCCAACCTCCTTTAACGGTAAGATTGCCTTTTTTTAGCTCACTGTATCGTTCATCGGCATCGTATCGGCTTTTGAAAACCACATCGGAGCTGCTGTAGTAGCAATTCGATTGCCTAGCATCGCCGCAGGGAACGATAGTATTATAGTCAACGGGAATTGCCTGTCGGAGTGCTTTAACAAATGCCTCGGCTTTCCCCATAATGGCAAGCGATTCGGCATAGCGAATGTGCTCGTGCACATACATTAATCCTATTTCGCGACCAAAAAAAGTGCTAGTCTCAGCCCTCTGAAAGATTTCCGGGACTCCACCCTTGTATTTAATAGGACGATCCATTAGCCGAACCCCATCGGGTCCTTTCAGGTGTTTTTCCACCAAATCTTGATGAGCATTTGCCTGCTCCTTATTGAAAATGCCACTAATAATACCACGGTTCATTGGTAAAACGCTGTAGCTAATGTAGGTTTTTTTATCGCTTGGATGCAAAAGTACGCTTATGGAACCTCCACTCTCTACTATGCCGTACCCAGCTACCACACCATTTTTAATTAGATGCTTATTGAAATCGGATTTTATTCTGTTGCAGATATCCTTTAAATCTTTAGCCTTTTCTGTTTTTTTAGTTAGCGCATAAACTTGTTGAACTTGCATAAATGCTTGATAGTTCATCTCCACTGTCCAACTCGAAATCATTTTATGTGCCAACTCCTCGTTAACAGGCTGAAGCGAATCGTTCCAATCGCCTCCACCAAATGGGACTAATGCTGTTCCGGGTATAAACGATTCAACAACCATTTTAATTAACCTGTCAACGTGTTCAGCAAGGGGAGTTTTTTCTGAGGATGATTTATTCTCCTTGGAGAAGTAGGGAAGTTTCTCGTTTAGAATATCAAAATCGCCTGAAGTTTTAATATAGCTGCAAAGCCCTAGTAAACACCAATAGGCAATATCGCCGTGGGCTTCATTTGCTCGAATATTGGTGTAACTATCGAACATCCACCACTGTGGCCAACCTCCGTCGGGGTTCTGATTTGAAAAGATGATTTTCAGTATTTCCTTGGTTTCGGCATATTTACCCAGATTTAGGAGAAGATCGATGGGACCTTGTGAAACATCACGAGTGCCCCAGGCTGCGCCGCCAAACTGTTCAAGTCCGTAGGGTGTTAGGTAGTGGATAAGCGCATTTAGCCCAAACCAGGGAATAATTTCTCGAATGGCTGCCACGTCATCTTGCTTGCCTTGTAAATCGAGATTTAGGCTAAGGTTTTTCCATAGTAAAAGTGACTCTTTACAATCGGATTGCCACTGTTTATCGGGATTGCTAATTGCGGTAAGATTAGCAGGTGCACACACCTCGCCAACAAAACTCATACAAAATTCGGAGGTTTTTTTAACCTCGAGGGTGAAGAGCCCATTTTGCTCATTATCGTTATGGGGCTTAAAATTGGCTTTTTTGCTTTGGACGGCAACTCTGAATTGGGCATTGGGGAACTTTTCGGCAATCACACTATCAGCCATTGGCTTTGCAATAAATTCACTTGATGAAGAGCTCGGTTTAATATGCCAGTCGTTTAACTCATCGAAATGGTGGGTAATAAGTATGTCCGTTTCAACCCCGTTAAGCACCCTAAAATCCATATTAACCTGCGGTGATGTTGGTGATGTCCACGTGCGAATCTGAAAAATATGGTCGCCAGATTTATATATCCAACGGCAATGGTTAAGCCCCATTTCAAATGCTGATGGCACTCCAAGTAGATAGTATTGACCTTCTATATATACAAAAATACGCTGCCCCGTTTCGGTTGCCGTGTTAAACTGGCTGGAGCACACCGACAGGAAGACGTTGAAATTGGTGTTTCCCTGGGTTAAGTGCGAATTGAAAACACCGTATGCAAAGGCATTGGTTGACATTATGCTCTCGCTGGGCGTTAGGCTTAGGTTTGCCTGCATAATGTGACCGTGCGGGCGGTCGACCAACACTTCCTTTTTGCGCAATACAATATGATTATTGTTGCTAAAGAAGGAGAGTAGGTTGTTATTGGATTTTTCTGGGTGACGCCGTTCTGTGCCAAAGAATTTAACTATTTCCTTATCGTTTAAATCATCCACGGGTAAAAATTTGGATGCATTGAAAAGATTTTTTGTAGGACTTATCCAGTTCTGGTTTGGATTAATTTTGGGTTGATTGCCTTCAAACTCAGAAAAGATTTTGGGAAGGGTTTTTAAATCGTCTGTTGAGGTTGCCTCGGTGTGATTTGGCGTGTAGCTGGCAATAAAACTACTTTGATGTTTGCATCCCGAACCCAATCTGAAGGGTTTTTGCTGAATGGCAACTATCGATGATTCTCCTGCATACTCTCCGCCAAGCTTATTGACCAGCAACCCTTCAGGGATATCAGTTTCACGAAATGTTTTTCCGTAGAATTGCATTCCATCGGTGCTGGCACTTTTTGCCCCGTTGGGGCAAGCAATAATAAGCCAGGGATGAGCATTGGACTCTTTCAGGTTTTGGCGGCAAACAACAACCGGGCCGTAGTTATTGTGATTAAGAGTAAGCCTTTCAATGTACTGACTAATATAGTATTCGTTTACCAAGTCGTTACTCAGTGTCTTTAGTCCAACATCTTGAACATAAATTAGGTCGAGTTCAACCTCCTCATCGGAATTATTGAGTATCTCAATGCTCCATTGCCAGCTAAAACTTGTTGGCGACAGATTTAATGTACAGGTATATTGAAGTCCGGACCATTCACCCTTTGCAAAATACTTATCGTCTTTTATTATAAACTTACTATTGCTTTGAGGACCCGTAAGCGCTGTAAAATCGATTGTTGAAGATTTTTTTCTTAGGTAGATATTTGCACCAAATTGTGAGAATACCGAAGCAGCTTTGGCGCTAATCCTAATGGGGGCAGCCTCAACACTTCTAATTAGTCCACTGTTTAAAAAATTTATGGATAACCCTATGGAATTCTGAATATTCATTTACCCAATTTTAAGCGTTAACGTTAATTCTTGATTGTGAATATGGTTGTAATTCACAGTAAGTCGGCTAGAAGCGTAGTGAAGCGAAACGCTCACATCATCAATTAATACTGATTTTATTTGAGAAATATTATCTCCTTCAAACACCATTTCCCCTTTAAGGTCGCGATCGCCCTGTAAGGTTAGTTTTACCTGATTCTTGGCTACATCAACTTCAAGTATATCGGAAGTGGAGTGAAGAATACTAATCCCCTTTACAAGGTTCATACAAATAGGACTTAAAACAGCATAAAGCGCTGGCCACAGCATTTCATCTCCAGAGATAGGAATAGAGATTAAATCACCCGTTGTAGGATGCGTATAGTGAACCTTACCTAGCTGCTCCTGGTTGAAGTAGTTGCCAATAAAAAGGATGGCTTTTTTATCATCGGTAAATCTTTGTCTGATGGCAATATTGTTGTTACTGGTTGTTGTTTGCCTCAGCTTACCGCCAAGCCTGTTCAGTATTGCTTCGTAAACTGGTTTGTGCCCTTCGGTGTCGAAACCCAGCCAAGTGCCGATGTGTAAAACTTTGCCTTTGCCCAATCTTTTCTCAAAGCCACAGGCTGTGCCCTTTAGGGTTCGTGCAATTATTTCTGCATCGGCAAGCGAGTCGTCAGAATAAGCCATCTGTGGATTTGCACATTTAACATCGCTAAAGCCAAGGATGTCTATTAGCGGAGAATCAATAATTTCGTGACCAGTGGGAGTAATTTGTAGTGCATCCCTAATAATATTGCAGGGATTTTGATTCATTTCCCTATACGGAAGGTTAGGAAACAGAACAGTATTTCAGCCTAACTTTACATAATCAACAACCGTTTGTTGCTCATTCGCATTCATCTCATCGGTGCTAAAAACCCAAACTTG
>JAQUJY010000004.1:10424-75453 GCA_028680705.1 Bacteroidales bacterium | reverse complement strand
TTTACACCTCGCTCACGAATTGGGCTGTAATCAACATTGTTGATTATGTACATTGCCCCTAAAGTACGGGCGAGGAAAAGCACTGCTAAGCCCAGAGATACGTTGGTAAAGTTGAATAGTATTTCAAGGCCATACAGTTCAGTTTGCCATGTGGATAGGTTATACTCATTACGAATAAAGTCGCTACCAGTAAAGAAAGTGGCAATAACGGCTCCAAGTAAGAAGGCGCCTAGAAAACCATTAATGTATAGAAACCACTCGTATGTTCTCTCACCCAAAAGGTTGCCTTTTTTGCGTCTAAATTCAAACGAAACCGCTTGGATAATAAAGCAAAATAAAAAAATCATCCATGCATAATAGGCACCACCTAATGAGGTGGAGTAGAAGAGGGGGAATGATGCAAACATACCAGCGGCAAACACAACCAAGGTGGTAAATGTAAATTCCCACTTACGGCCAATGGAGTTGATTATCATATTCTTCTCATCCTTGGTTTTGCCCAGCACATCAATTAGTGTTTGCCCTCCCTGAACAAATAGGAGAAACACCAATCCTGAGCCCACTACCGACATAATGAACCACCAATACTGCTGTAACTGTAGATGTGATAAAGCGCTAATCATGTGAGTTTCCTTTCTTTTTTTTGTCAACTTTATTGTCAGGCCCTTTTCGAATAGCAAGGCGCATAATTCTCACCTCGGCCACCACAAGTGTCATAAGCAGTATTAAGAACATCCAGAACGTTAGTATAACCGCATTAGAACTTATACTTGAGGTTGATACCATTGTGGGCAGAAATCCCTGAATTGTCCATGGCTGGCGCCCAACTTCGGCAACTATCCATCCGGCCATTGAGGCAACAACGGCCAACGGAAAACTCCAAATACCTATCCATATAAGCCATTTATGCTCTTCAAGTTTATTCTTAACGGTTAGGTAAAGTATTAGACCAACTATGGCAATAAAGGCAAAGCCAAGTATTACCATAACATGAAAACTATAAAAAATAAAAGGGATATTTGGCAGAATACTCTCGGGGTTATGCAAATACCCATATCCCATGTAGTAGTAATTCTCCTCAAATTCAGAGAGCGAGTATTCCATCTGCTCCAAATCTCCTTGGGTATGCGCCTCTTTGTATGCTGCAAGGGCGTTAAGTGCAACCTTGCCTTTCTCCATCTTTTCAGAGGCCGACATGATATTGTACTTCTCGTTGCCATACACTAAATCGTTTGCTCCAGGGACAAAAGCATCAAGGCTTCTGTAACCAAGCAGCGATAGCAGTTTAGGAATTTCAATTTTGATGATAAAATCGTCTATATCATCGCCAACCTTTTTGCCAGGATTTAGTATGCCAAAGGCAACAAGGCCAGCACCCTCGGAACCATCATAAAGTCCTTCCATGGCAGCAAGTTTTGCAGGCTGTTGCTGAGCTACGTTGTATGCCGAACCATCACCTGTTAGCACAACAAACAGGCTTGAGAGCAGACCAAAAACTCCAGCAATTACAATGCTCCGCTTTGCCAACAGGATATTTCGCTTTTTGAGCAGGTACCAGCCGCTAACCGCAATAACAAAGAATGCTGATATAACAAAGCACGAGCCGATGGTGTGTAAAAACTTATTTATGGCATTGGGAGATAGAAGTATGCTCCAAAAATCGACCATCTCGTGTCGAGCAGTATCTGGGTTAAATACCATTCCTACAGGGTTGTTCATCCATGCGTTGGCAACCAAAATCCACAGTGCCGATAGGCTTGCCCCAAAGGCAACTAGATAGGTTGAAACTAGATGAGTCTTTTTGCCAACCTTGCCCCATCCAAAAAACATTATGGCAATAAAGGTCGATTCCAAGAAGAAAGCCATAATGCCTTCGGCAGCAAGGGGAGCACCAAAAATATCGCCCGATATCCACGAGTAGTTGCTCCAGTTTGTGCCAAACTCAAGCCCCAAAATTATTCCAGTACCAACCCCAATGGCAAAGTTTATCCCAAATAGTTTTGCCCAAAACTTGGCCACTTTTTCCCAGTGTGGGTCGCCAGTTTTAACATGTATGGTTTGAGCAATGGCAATGATATATGTTATTCCAACAGTAATCGGAATAAACAGCCAGTGAATAATTGCCGTCATGGCAAACTGAAGCCTCGACCAGTCCACAAGCGTCATATCAATAGATTCCATCATATGTATAAGTTTTAGGTTTGTTTAGTAGGTCTTTCATCACATCGTTGCTGCGATGTTCTTTGCTGTCCCATTTAGGCTTTAGGTAACGAGGGTATATAAATCCTTTGAGCAAGCCGTAAAAAATAAAGATTTTGATGAGTACAATAATTAATAGAACTTGAGCCAACTTCGAATTACGAAAGGTGGTTATAGTGTTTGTGGCAACTTGTACTATGCCATAAAAGAATACTTTCATCTTATTGCCCAATCATGTATGGTTAACGCTGGTTTATTCAAGTATTAACGATTGCTCAATATCTACATATTCCCTAATTATAAGCAATTCGGCGAACTAAAATAGCAATAATATATCTTTTACAAGCAATATAATATCAATTAATCTTTAAACTAAATAAATCTAAGTGATAAAATTCAGTCCGCTAAATCTTTTACCTTTGTAGGCAAAATTGTAGCAATGAGTTTAGGAAGAGAGTCAAAGCCCCATATTGGTATATACGGAAGACGAAATAACGGTAAGAGTTCGCTGGTCAACATGCTTACGGGTCAGTCTGTGGCCATTGTTTCGGAGCATCCCGGTACTACTACCGATCCTGTTAAAAAATCGCTGGAGATACTCGATTTTGGGCCAGTTATTATAATTGATACTGCGGGGATTGACGATACTGGTGATTTGGGAGCCAAGCGAATAGAGAAAACGGTTGAGACCATAAGCCATATCAATTTAGCCATATTGGTAATCGCCAACAGCCTTTGGGGCGATTTTGAGAACCAGCTGGTCGCCCAGTTTAGTAGGCATAGCATACCATATATTATTGTTCACAATAAAAGCGATTTGGCACCGCTAAACAAAGAGGTAAAAACATCTTTACAAGCACTACCGCTAAAGCCTAGTATTGTTGAGATAAGTATTGCTACAGGGGATGGCTTTAAACAATTGGTGGACACTATTAGGTTAACTATTCCTGATTCATCTTTGCAAACGCCAAAACTTTTGGGCGGAATTATTGGCAAAGGTGATATTGTATTGTTCATTACGCCTATTGATAATGCAGCACCGGCAGGGCGGTTAATTCTTCCTCAGGTACAGGCCATTCGCGATGCCCTTGATAATGATGCTGTGGCCATTGTGCTAAAGGAGAATGAAGTGGAAGGTTTTTTGCGTAAAACAGGTATTAAACCAGCCATTGCAGTAACAGATAGTCAAATCTTTTCGTTGGCAGATTCCATAATTCCCGCCGATGTGCCACTAACAAGTTTTAGTATTCTTCTGGCTCGGTTTAAGGGCGATTTTGACAGCTACATAAAAGGGACACCTAAAATAGCAGAGCTAAAGGATGGGGATAGAGTTTTGATGCTGGAGAGCTGCACGCACCACGTATCGTGCGATGATATTGGGCGTGTGAAAATTCCGAGTTGGATTCGTAAATTTACGGGAAAAGTGCTAGAGTTTGATTTTGTGGCTGGCCTCGATAAACTGGAACGCCCCATGACCGATTATGCTTTGATAATTCAATGTGGAGGCTGCATGATAACCCGAAAGCAATTGCATTCAAGACTTTTGCCAGCCATTGAAGCAGGCATCCCGGTTACCAACTTTGGGTTGGCCATTGCCTATGTGCAGGGAATCTACAGCAGAGCAGTTGCGGTGTTTAGGTAGAGGGAATTCATACTTTGAGGAATTCGGGTATAGATAGGCATAAAACTAATAACCACTATTCAACTCTAAACTGAATGGTTGTTTCTTTTTCATTACCTAATCTATCAATTGCCCTTAACTTTATGGTGTGAGTTTGGTTGACTTTAAAACCGCTTAGCGGTTGGGTGTATGCTTTTTCTCGTGAACCGTTAATGGAAACCATAATCCTGTCAACACCAACAATATCATCGGTGGCTCCAAGGTAAACTAGAACACCATTGCTATAAACGGGAACCCGTTCTTCACCTTCATCAATAAATCTGTGGGGTTTTACTGAGAAGTTGCACAATAATTCTGGCGCATTGGCATCAATACGCAGTTCAAGGTTGCTGATATTGAGATTCTCTACATTATCCCATGCGGTTGCGACAATAGTATATGCGCCTGATTGGTCAATGTAGAATTCATCGGTATATTCTCCAGGAGCATTCTCATTAATTTTATACTCAATTCGGTTTAAACCCGAACCATCATCGGTTGCTGTTATGCCTATTTTTGTTTTTGGGCTTAGCCATAAACTATCCCTTAGTGTTAACCTTGGTCCCTTTAGCGTGTACTTTATGTTTGGTCCTGTAATATCAACCTTGGGCATTGAGAATTGCTGCCCCTCTGTGTCACTAACTCCCTTGTTGCCAACATTGTCAATTGCGAACGATTTCACTATAGCCGCACCGCTAATTTCCGATAGGTAAACTGGCTTTTCGTATAGTTTAAAGGGTTGGTTGTTTATTGAGTAGTGAATCTCCTTAACACCAGCCTTATTGTCAACGGCAACAATACGTAGCTGGGTTCGCCCCGATGAGTATTCTTTACCTGCCACCATGTAGGTGTTTCCTACTAACTCCTCAAAAACCATTGGGGGCGTTTTATCTACAAAGAAATCTAATTGCTGATTTTCTTCAGTATTGCCTACCATATCAATTGAGTACCAGATTATGGAATGCTCTCCTTCGGAGAGTTTGGCCAAGGCAATTGGAGTCTTGTATTGTTTTTGTGTATCATCATCTATAGAGTAATACGTTTCCTTTACGCCATTTAAGTCAGTAGCAGTTAGTTCAAACTTTGTTGCCGATGCGACAACGCTATTGTGCTCAGGACCAATAAATTTCAGGTCAGTTACTGGTGGGGTTGTATCAACCATAATTGTCCTTTCGCCCTCATCCTCTTTATTGCCAACATTATCTGTGGCGTAAAATTTTAGTGTGTATTGTCCTTCATTATCAAGAACTATGGGTTGAGCATATTGGGCAAATTCGTTACCATTAACAGAGTACATCAATTTGTCAATACCAGAATGGGCATCAGTTGATGTGAACTCAATTATCGTAGTTCCAGAGACGTATATTGTGTTACCCTTTTGGTATCCTTGCTTTACATCAAAATTAGGCGAAGTTTTGGGTGGGAGACCATCGGCAAATAAATCGAATCTTATTTTACGGCCAAGGTAAAGGTTTAAGTGTGTAAGGTATTGAGGGCCGTGCCCGTCCCAGTACAAAGGCTCTCCTTCGGGCTGTTGGCTCTTCAGTCTAACTGCATCTTTGCCATCGGGCGATGTTGAAAGGTAAAGGTGTATGGGCGTTTTTGGGTTTACGAATAGCTGACCGATAGAATCGGTATGAAATGTGTCAACTTCTTGCGCAATGGTAAATGCCGATACCATTGTTAGCGCAAGAGTAAGTATTAGTGATTGTATGAAATATTTCATTCCTTACTAGTGTGTTATTTTGTTAGGGGAAACTCTTTTTGACAATAAGTTCGACCCTTCGGTTTTCTTTGTGTTTTTCCTCGGAGCAGGTTACTCCATCGGAACATTCGTTAATTAGCAGAGTTTCGCCATAGCCTTTTGCTGTTAGTCTCTCCTCCTCAACTCCTTTTGATTTTAAGAACTTAATAACCGATTGTGCTCTTCCTTCGGAAAGGGTGAGGTTGAAGTTTGCTTTTCCTCTACTATCTGTGTGTGCTCTAATCTCAAGGTGTATATCCTTATAGATTTGTAAAAGGCTTGCCAACTTACTCAATTCATTAACTGCCTCGGGAATAAGCGTGGTGCTGCCCACGCCAAAATATATGCTGTTTAGATGAATGGACGCGCTACTGGAGGTTATAATTCTATAGTCTTTTATGTTTTCAGCATTACCTACGTTATCCACAGAGTAGGCCTTAACCTCAAATTCACCCTCGTTGTTAAAAATTATGGGGTTACTAGCCTCCTGAAATGGATTTCCATCCATTGAGATGTAAGAGTTTTCAACTCCAGTCATATTATCAGTTGCTGTAATGGCCATCTCAGAACCAACCTCAGAGAAGTAGGTGTTGTTGTAGCTAAAAAGCAGTCCCTTTGTAAATAATGGTTCGCTTTTAGGTGGTACTCCATCGGCAATTACCCTAAAGCGAATATTCGTATTTTGCTTCAAATCTTTATAAACAATATAGTGGGAACCGTGACCGTCCCATTCCATGGGGTTTGCCAATTTATCGTTACTTGGGATAAGGATGAGTCTTTCTGCCGAGTTGGCAGGTGAGATAAAAAGATATGCTGGGGCATCAACCCTAGTAAAAACCTGACCGGTGCTGTCGGTAAAAAGTTTTGCTTCATGCTTTAATTGTTCCTGCCCTAAAAGATGAAATTGCAGAATAGCTATAAAGAGTAAAGTGAGCGTAACAATTCTCATTGTTTGTATTTTATATGTGGATTATCTTATTTTGATAGATTGCGGAATTGTGTAGCACTTTAAATATAGTTGAAATGTTTTAGAGTTCAAATTTTGCGCCGTCAATTTTAAAGCCTACAACAATTATATCGTCAATTTGCTTCTGGTAGCTCTTCATCCATTCGCCCAACCGTTGCTCAAGTTTTTCTTTTTGCTCAGGCATGGGTAATTTATGTATTTCCAGCAGGAACTCTTTAAACCTTCTTGTGCCAAACTTTTGTTCGTTCGGACCACCAAATTGATCTGTAATTCCGTCGGAGAAGATATAGAATGATGTTGGACTATCCACGTTAATTGTGTGTAATGAAAATTCTCTCTGGTCCTCTTTCTGCATTCCTCCCACTGGAACAGAATCGCCTCTAATATAGTTCAATTCCCCATTTGATATCGAGATTAGCGGGTTTTTTGCTCCGGCATAAAGTAACTTTTTACCGTTATCAATAATACTGCAAATGGCCATGTCCATGCCATCTCTATTGTCGGTAGTATCCTGCTTAAGTAGATACCTAACCGCATTATGTAAATGCTTAAGTATTTCGTTAGGCACAACAATCCCACTCCGGACAATGGTTTCGAGCAGATTAAAGCCAATCATACTCATAAATGCGCCGGGTATACCATGTCCGGTGCAATCAATAGCCGAGATAAGGAACCCTTTCTCGTCCTTAGGTAAGTTGTGAAGTTTGATAAAGGTTTTGTTATTTTCTTCATCGAGTGTTTTGGGAGACCCGTATCCAGTAAACCAGTAAAAATCGCCACTAACAATGTTGCGAGGCTTAAATAGTATAAATGAATCGTTTTTAAGAGGCGAAAGGTTTTCTACCGAAGGCAGCATTGCCTCTTGAATGCGTTGAGCGTAGTTTATACTGCTAGTAATATCGCGGTTTTGTTTTTCAATCTTATTGAAAGCTCCTTCCAGATCTTGATTTACCTGCTCAATTAGCTGGCTCTGCTTGGCAATTTCAATGTTTTGCGTTTTTAACTTTTGGTTGGCTTTTTTCTTTATTTTCAGGTTGTAGAAGAAGAGTAGTGCAAAGGCCAGCACAACAAAGATGATGAACAGGAAAATATTTCGTACTAATTTTTGATTTTTTATTATAGCATCTTTTAGTTCTTTCTCCTTGTTAAGCAAGTCAATCTGCATTTTGCGATCTTTCGATATCTGCTCAGTTTGTTCCAGGCTCTCTTCGGTATCTTTTAGGGCTTGCTGCTTATCGAGCAATTCCTTTTCGGTTTGATCCTTTGCATGCTCAATTTCTGTAACCTTGCTCTTGGCATCCTCAATAATTTTGCGGGCTTGGTTATCATGCTTGCGCATCTCTTCGCGCTGAATTTTCCTGGTTATGGTAGTGTAAAGCGCAAAGTATTCGGTCGATTTATCGGAATTGCCTTTTTTTTCGTAAACATCAGCAAGTAAGGAGTAGCAGTTGCGGAGCATCTTTTCGTCGTTTAGCTCGCGGGCTAGTGTATGTGCCTCCTCTAAAGTTTTTGCTGCATTGGCATATTCCTTTATCTCCGATTGTACATTGGCAATGTTTAGCAGTGATGCTGCAATATCGGGTTTTCGGTTCATCTGCCTTGCAATACATAATGATTTATTGAAGTACTCAAGGGCCTTTGAGTAATTTTCCTCATCTGTATAGATCATACCAATATTGCTGTTGAGCATTCTTATGGCATTTTCGTTGCCAATCTTTTCGTTTAGTACTATGGTTTTCTTAAATAGTGGTATGGCCTTGTTGGGAAATCCGTTAACCCAATAGATGGTAGCAACTTTATTCAGATGGAAAGCTGCCTGATTGTAATCTTCCGAATTTTCAAACTCGTTGGCTTTTATTATTTGTTCTTCAATTTCTATCTTCAATGCTTCGGGAAGTTCAGCCTGAAATTGGGCTTGTAGTGCATTAGAGCAAAACACTAAAATTATAATTACGATTTTTTGTAAGGCCTTGTTTAGCATGGAGATATAGTTTGGTTTTTTTGGTTAATAGGGGATTATGTTTAATGGTTTTTCAAGCATTTGTGATAGATCTCTCCCTTCGTCCAGTAAATCCTCATCATCCTCGGGGTAATACCAGTTAATGTAAACTTCTAGTCCACTGTTAGTTAGATTTTGAAGGGTGGCAAGTAGGCCAAGCACTCTTTTCTGTGAGGAGGAGTTCATGTACTCAAGCCGAAGGTTAACTGTGGTTATTTGATTGGGTTGAGAGATGTAGTTTTTTAATTGCTCTTCGATGGGTGAGAAAAATGCTAAAGAATCTTCGGGCAATAGTTTACCCGTAAAACTAACCGTACCAGAATCTCTGTCGATTAAGACTTCTGGAGTATCCTCTTGTTCGTTTACTCGAAAGATGTTCATACTAAAAATGAATTATTGCTATGTGCTATTCGCACAAATATAGAAGAATTAAGAGCCCTTTTTAGGTTTACGAGTTCTAAAAATGGTGATATTGGTCAATGAGGTGTCTTTAGATTCAGCTCCTGATTAAATAGCTGCTCTTAATTTTAACTTAGTTTTACTTTACCCCAATCCTGGTATTCTAATAACCTCAAATTACTATATTTGTACATTATAAGGTTATGCTATGCTTAAAGTTGCAGTTGATTTTGATGGAACCATTGTTGAGAACAAATTTCCAGATATTGGCAAACCAATGCTATTTGCCTTTGAAACCCTAAAGGCAATGCAGCAAAAGGGAATGTTGCTAATTCTATGGACGGTTCGAAAGGGAAAAGAGCTTGATGAGGCCATTGAGTTTTGTCGTGCAAATGGAGTAGAGTTCTATGCCGTTAATGCCAATTATCCCGAGGAGCAATTCGATGCTGAAGTATCGAGAAAAATTGAGGCCGATGTTTTTATCGACGACAGAAATATTGGTGGTTTTGTGGGTTGGAGTAATATTTGGCAAGAGTTTTTTCCCGAGGAGAAAAATAGGGTAAAGGAGCAAAAAGTTATATCGAGTTTAAAGCGTAAACCTTATTGGAAACCGTTATTCAATAAGTAATTAAATCATTGAAATGAACAGGGTTTTATTTTTTCTTTCAGGTCTCATGCTATTGGCTATGCTGGCTTGTGACCATCGCAAATCGCCAGAAACACAGAGAGTACCTAAGCAAGACGTAAGTCTGCAGTTAATCGGTATTACTAAGCCAACTAACGGACAACTTTTTGATTTGGGCGATGAGATTCAAATTAGCTTAAAGCTAAAGAGCGACTCGATAAGTCCTGACTCTATAGTGCTTTATGTTGACAACGAGCGTGTTGGTGAATTAACAAGCCTTGAGTATAGTTTAGCCACCCAGTCATTCTCATTAGGTACAAGGCAACTCAGGGTAACAGCTTGGCGTAAAGGACAAAGGCAAACTGCGTCGGTAGGTGTAAAACTAAAGAGTAATATAGAACCCCTAAAGTTATCGTATAGGGTTGTTAATACTTATCCTCACGATATTGAAGCATACACTCAGGGACTTTTTTATCACAATGGATATTTTATTGAGAGCACAGGTCAAAGAGGATTGTCGAGTCTTAGAAGGGTTGATATTAAGACAGGGAAGGTATTGCAAAGCGTAAACCTCGATACGAGATACTTTGGTGAGGGAACAACAATTTACGATGGCGAGATTTATCAAATTACCTGGACCTCGCGCAAAGGCTTTGTTTACAATCCTGAAACCTTTAATTTAATCCGAACTTTCGATTATCCTACCCAGGGGTGGGGGTTAACCACCATGGATAATATGCTTGTTATGAGCGATGGCTCAAACGTTTTGTACTTTCTCGAGCCCAAATCGTTCACCGAAATTAAACGAGTTGAGGTATTCGATAATTTGGGGCTGGTAAACCAGCTTAATGAGCTGGAACTGATAAAGGGTAAAATTTATGCCAATATTTATTTAACCAACAAAATTGTAGTAATTGATCCCACTAGTGGCAGGGTTGATGCAGTAGTCAACTTTTCTGAACTTTTAAGTGAGAAGGATAAGCATAAAGATATTGATGTGTTTAACGGTATAGCATGGGATAGTAAAGGGAGCAGATTGTTTGTAACCGGGAAGAATTGGCCTAAAGTTTTTGAGGTGGAATTGAACTAATGTAACAGTATTCTTGTTCCTAGGACATTATTCACGGTTTAATGGGTTTTGTGGCATGAATAAGATTATTATTGTATTTGATTGACCCTAAGGGTCACCTCTTTTATTAAGGACTAATAAAATAATGAAGGAAAATGCACTTAATCACTAACTAAATAAATATTCAAAAGATGAAAAAACTACCTTTAATTGCGATACTATTAATCGCATTGTCAGTTATGGCTGTAGGCCAGAATTCAAAAATGTGGGTTGGGGGCTCTCTGCGGTTCTCAAGTACTAATGATGATGGTGATAAAGCCTCTGGATTTTCGCTCGCGCCTCAGTTTGGGTACGTTGTTAACAGCAATTTTACAGTGGGTGGTGCTATTGGCTTTTCAACTAGTTCAACAAAAGCCGATGGTGTTGATGGAAAGGATGTAAGCAATACGTTCTCTTTAAGGCCATTTGTAAGATACTCTGCAATTAAGTTCGAGAAAATCACCATTTTTGCCCAAGGCGAATTACCTTTAAATTTTCATAGCGGGAAATTTTCTAATGGAACATCAAAGGATGGTTACAACTCAGTTGGAATTAATATCCTTCCTGGTTTATCCTATGCGTTAAGTGAGAAATGGGGGGCAACTCTGCTAATGCCTTCAATCTTCTCGTTTATCACTTATAGTAATGACTATACAAACGTTAATTTTAGGGCTAATAGTGGATACAGCATCCAGGAATACTTCCTTAACTCTTCAATTGGGTTTATCTATAAATTTTAGTTTGAACCCTACCACATAAAAAAGCCTCTCAGAGGCTTTTTTTATGATCTGTTTTTTTACTCAAACATCATTTCGTAGGGTCGCCTAATTTTCTGCTCAAAGTCCGATAGTGCAATTAACCCATTTGCACGAAACATCTCTTTCCCTTCCATATAAAGAATAATACCCGGTACGCTTAGCATCCGGATTTGTGCTGCAAACTCCAAGTTATCGCTAGCGTTAATGATAACCAACTTAATTTTTGGAAAATTCTGCTCAACTAAGTCTTTTACTTTTGGGCGAAGCGTATTGCAGATATCACAACCCGTATTGTACAGGTATAGTAACACTGCATCATTCTGTGTAACAAAATGCTCCCAGCTCTCGGGTGTGAATTTAATAGAGGACTTCATTATACTTTTATAGGGTATTATTGTTTTGTAAAGGTGCGTAAGTTAACAAATTTACTATGCTTTTTGTTAAACTGCCTTTTCTCAATGTAAAGACAATTCCTTTTACCTGAGTCATGCAAATAATTCGCTAAATATTTTTTTGTATGATAATATTATCAGCAAATGTAGGTTATATTTACATTTACAATATTCCAAACACCTACCTAATTAACCTATGAAATCAAGATTTTATTTGCCTCGGCAGTATCTGCTGCTTATTCTACTTGTGGCATCATTTTCTATTACCTTAAAGTCCCAATCCCGGTTTACGGTTAGCGGTTTTGTTTACGAGAAAGGAAGTCGTGAATCCATGCCGGGGGTGAACATCTACGTGCCAGGAACAACTATTGGTACTGTATCAAACAGCTATGGGTTTTACTCATTAACGCTCCCAGCAGCGGAGCAGGAAATTATCTTTTCGTTTGTTGGCTACCAGGTTCGTAGTTTTCAAGTTTTGCTAGATAAGAATATCGAGCTAAATGTAGAACTCGATCCGAGTATTGAACTGGAAGAAATTGAGATTAGAGCCAACCTTCCCAAACAATCAAGCCGGAGTTCGCAGATGAGCGTAATGGAGATACCTCTAAAGCAGATAAAGTCAATTCCCGCTCTGCTTGGCGAGAAGGATATCCTTAAAGTAATTCAGCTAATGCCGGGTGTGCAAAAGGGCAGCGAGGGCACTAGCGGGCTTTACGTCCGAGGTGGAGGACCCGATCAGAACCTGATTATCCTCGACGACGCCACGGTTTATAATGCATACCATTTGTTCGGATTTTTCTCTCTTTTCAATGGCGATGCCATTAAGAGCATAGAGCTCACAAAGGGAGGTTTTCCTGCTAGGTATGGAGGACGGCTCTCGTCGGTGCTTGAGATTGTTATGAAGGATGGGAATAAGGAGAAAATATCGGGTGAAGCTGGTATTGGGATTCTTTCTTCGCGCTTGGTGCTCGAGGGCCCAATTGTAAAGGGCAAATCTTCTTTTCTGGTTTCGGGTCGCCGAACATACTACGATATCTTGACCAGGCCATTTATGCCTAGTGATATGAAGCTTGGCCTCTTTTTTTACGATTTAACAGCCAAGGCAAATTGGGAGATAAATAGCAAGAACAGGATTTACCTCAGCGGATACTTTGGTAAGGATAAATTTTCTGGACGCGAAAAAGATGATAAGGATATTTTTGAAGCTGGCCTGTTTTGGGATAACGCCACCACGACCCTAAGGTGGAATAGCGTTTTAAGCCATAATATATTCTCAAACCTATCGCTGATTTTTAGCAACTATAGGTTCAAAATTTATGAATTTGATAAGTACGATGGAAATAGTTTTGAGCTGTCGTACCGTTCGGGAATTCGCGATCTAGGGTTTAAGTACGATTTTTCGTGGCAACCACTTTCAATGCTTACCGTTAGGTATGGTGTAAGCTCTGTTTGGCACAGTTTTAATCCCAGTGCGGTTGTGGTTAAGGATGATTATATTGATGAGCACATAAGCGAGGTTCAAACAATTAACACTGCCGAGTCGGGCGTTTACGTTGAGGGTGAGACCAAAATAAGCGACCGAGGCATTGTGAATACTGGCCTTAGACTCTCACATCATCTCTATAAAGATGATTCAAACTTAAGCCTTGAACCTCGGATTACAGGGAGCTATTACTTAAGCAAAACCATGTCGCTAAAAGCCTCTTATGCCCAAATGAATCAGTATATACATCTGTTATCTAGTACTGGCATTGGCTTACCAACCGATTTATGGGTACCTGCTACAACCGATGCGCCTGCACAGAAAAACTGGCAAGCAGCGCTTGGGTTGGCTAAGGATCTCCACGAACTATCTACCACATTGTCGCTTGAGGGATACTACAAAGAGTCAAAAAATGTGATAACCTATCGCGAGGGAGCTAGTTTCCTGATGATTGATGATCCAGAAAATGCCAGTGAGGTAAAATGGGAGGATAACATAACTAGCGGAGTAGGATGGTCCTATGGGGTTGAGTTCCTTGCTCATCGGAAATCGGGTAGGCTAACGGGTTGGATTGGTTATACCCTATCATGGACTCAACTTCAGTTTGATGAGGTGAACAACGGGAACCCTTTTTGGGCAAGGTACGATAGGCGACATGATGTTTCGCTGGTTGCTGTTTACGAGTTAAGTAAGGGGATAACGCTTTCTGGAACATGGGTTTATGGTACTGGTAATGCCATAACATTACCCCTGGCTTTATACACTGTGCAAGAGCATTATCCAGTAAACCCTGGTTATCAATGGAACAATCAAGTACAAGATTATGGAGAGAAGAATAGTTACCGCATGGCACCCTATCACAGACTTGATGTGGGTGTTCAGTTTCATAAAAAATTCCAAAAGTACGAGCGAACATGGGAAGTAAGCGTTTACAACTTGTATAACCGGAGAAATCCGTTTATTTACTATATCGCTAACGAATACGATTACAATCAACATACTGGTGTTGAAACCTCAACAACAAAGCTAAAGCAGCTAAGCCTGTTTCAGCTAATTCCATCGGTTTCTTGGTCAATTAAATTCTAAAAATAGGAGACATGAAAAATAGAATAGTCGGAGTTTTAATCATGTTTATAGGTATTGTATCCTGTATTGATGATGTTGATAATTTTAACCTACCAAGTATTGAACCCAAACTTGTAGTTCAGTCGTTTATTACACCTAATGAGTCAATTAAGGTAATGGTTTGGCAATCCACACCAATTAATTATAACTTACCCATTACCGGTAATTATTATGATAATAAACCGGTTGAGGTGAAAAATGCAATGGTTGTACTTAAAAATTCAGAGAACACCCAAACAGTTGAAATACCATTTATTGAAGAATTAGGAATGTACGTTATCCCACCAACTGCGTATGATGTTGTAATGGGAAAAACCTACCATTTGAGCGTTTCGGCACCAGGGTTTAATGAAGTAAAGGCTTCAACTACTGTTCCAGATTATGCTCCCATCCTTACAGAGGTTAAACTTGATACTTTAGGGTTAACTCAGTGGGGTGAAATTCGAATAATCCTTTCAGGCAAAATTGTGGATGAGGCAAGTAGGCCGAATTTTTATGCTTTATTTCAGTACAACTTTGATCAGTATTTCAATGGGGTTGACACTGTAAGTTATGTGCATTTCTCTACCAGAGAGCTTTATAGCGATTTAGGGTACGATGGCGAAAGCATTCCATTTAAAATTGATTATAGTGTTTGGGGTGAAAGTCACTATAATAATTTTAAAATTAGTCTTTATGCTTTATCTGTTGATAAGCACTACTACCGCTTCCATAAATCGCTTGATAATGCAGAGGATTTTGAGGATAATCCATTTGCCGAATCAAGCCACTTATACTCAAATATCGAAGGGGGACTTGGTGTTTTTGCTTCATACCTATCAACGGTTATTGATTTGGATGATATGGGGAAGTAGCACAAATAAACTAATTTCAATTGAGTTTGTTATAGCATTTGAGCTAACTTGTATATAGATAGTTAGAGTACTGTGAAAATATATTAGTAACCCTAAACAGTTAATTGCCATGAAAAAAATTATTTACGCGCTAGCATTTGGTGCGCTTATCGTATTTGTGCCAAGCATTGCCGAGGCTCAGCTAAAAGGTCTTTTGCGCAATAAGGCCATTGAGGCAATAAGGGGTAAGGAGGAGGAGAAAGAACAGGAGCAGCAGTCCCAGCAGTCCGAGCCAGCACGGCCTAAGAAAAAGGGGCCGAATTTTATGGAGCGAAAAATGATGCAAGCCATGGGGCTTAACAACGTAGCGTACGATCAGAACTATAGTTTTACTTCGAGTATGGTGATGGATATTGTCACCATCGATTCTGTTAGTAATAAGGATAATATGAGATACACAACCCTTTTTAGTCCAGAGGATAAAAACTTTGCCCTTATTTTTGAAAAGGCAAATCCCGAAACGGGTAAGCCAGAAAAGGGAACTATGATTTTTGATATGAAGAACTATGCAATGCTTATCCTTAGCGAAGAGAATGGTGAACGAAGCGGAATGGCTATGGCCATGCCACGCGATTCTGCCGATGTACAGAATGAGCCTATGGATATTGCAGCCGAGGAGGTAAATGAGGAATATTCCGAAGATTTAGTTCATCCCATGTATGTGCCTACGGGCAAATCGAAGAGCATTGCTGGACATAAGTGCGATGAGTACGTATATAAAAACGAGGAGGGGACTATTAACCTTTGGATTACAAAGGATAGTAAGGTGAACCTATCAAAAGCCTATGGTCAAATGCAAGGTTTTCAGGCTTTAGCATCTGGTGGTTGGGCTTATGGTATGGGCACAGTTATGGAGATGATGTTTAATGATAACTCTGGAGCAAGTACACAAATGCTGGTTAAGGATGTTTTATCCGATAGCCCTAGAAGCCTTGACCTATCAAATTATCAGATTATTGGAGTAGGAGGAGGGGAGTAGGTCTAAACTAAATTTGCCAGCCATTTGGTTTTGTGTATAAAGTAATTGCTTCAAAAATCTTTAATCAAGTTGGAGGTTGTAACCATTTTATGATTAGGATCACCCAAATAAGGTAAGGCAACTATTGCAAGCCGAAAAAAAATAGCATAACTTGTTATATGATTCTAAACTCTGTGTAATGCGCGATGCCAAAACCATACTTAATCTTATGGCGGATATGTATATATCCGCTTGGCCTAACTTCTTTTACCATGAGGTGGTTTACTTCAGTACGGATTATAAGGGTTTTCAACGTTTTCCGCTATTGAGTCTTGCCGATATTTTTGTTGATCAAATTGACATAAAACTTATTGAGGAGCAAAGCGAAGGGCCTTACGTTAATTCGCTTGCTTGCTTTTTCTTCAAGAGTTAGTTCTACTTAATAATTGGCTGGGCAAAAGCTTTTACATCGCCTTCAGTAATCTCTTTGTCGCAAAGGATTATTAACCTTTCAATCACATTTCGAAATTCACGGATATTACCTGTCCAGTTAAAATCCATAAGTGCATTAATGGCCTTATCGGTTATGTGTTTAGCTGGCATTCCGTATTCTTCGCAAATGAGTTCAATAAAATGATTTGCCAATAGCGGGATATCCTCAACCCTCTCGCTTAGGGATGGTACATGAATTAAAATTACGCTTAGGCGGTGGAAAAGGTCTTCCCTAAAATTTCCGGCATCAATCTCTTTCTGTAGGTTTTTGTTGGTGGCGGCCACAATGCGTACATTAACGTTAATGTCCTTGTCGCTGCCCACTCGGCTAATCTTATTTTCTTGTAAGGCTCTAAGCACTTTTGATTGGGCACTAAGACTCATATCCCCAATTTCATCAAGGAAAAGGGTTCCTTCATGAGCTTGCTCAAACTTGCCCTTACGCTGTTTTATGGCCGATGTGAATGCTCCTTTCTCGTGTCCGAAAAGTTCACTTTCGATGAGTTCTGACGGTATAGCAGCGCAGTTAACCTCAACAAAAGGCATAGTGGCACGGCTGCTTTTTTCATGTAACCATCGGGCCACAAGCTCTTTTCCTGTCCCGTTAGATCCGGTAACAAGTACCCGTGCATCGGTAGGGGCAACCCGGTCAATCATCTCCTTTACTTTAACAATTGCTTGCGACTCGCCAATAATATCGTAGGTTTTGCTAACCTTCTTTTTAAGTATTTTGGTTTCTTTAATCAGAGTGTTTTTATCGGTTGCGTTCCGGATGGTTATGAGTATTCTGTTTAGGTCGAGTGGTTTCTCAATAAAATCGAAGGCTCCCTTCTTTATGGCTTCCACAGCTGTATCAATATTTCCATGTCCCGATATCATTATTACAGGAAGTTCTGGATTTCTATCCTGAAGATTTTCAAGTACCTCAAGGCCATCCATTCGGGGCATTTTAATATCGCATAGTACAACATCGAAACTGTTTTCCGAAGCCATTTCGATTCCTGTTGGCCCGTCCTCTGCTAGTTCAACCTCGTGCTTCTCGTACTCAAGAATTTCTTTTAGTGAATTCCTGATGGCTCTCTCATCATCAATAACAAGTATTTTGGGCATGCTTTTGTTTAATTTATTAACCTAAATTTTGCTTAGAGCAAATATAGCAAACTCGTATTAGCTATTTATTTTTAGCGTGTAAAATGATTTTATAAAGTAGAATGGCTACCTATGGGTAAATAGGCTAACCAAGAATTCTTAGTTTAGCATATTTCAGTAATAGATTTTTCTGTCCAGCAGTATCAAAGTTTACAATAGCCATTGCATTCTGTCCTTCTTCCTCAATGGCCATCACTATACCTTTCCCAAATCTATCATGATAAACCTTCGTTCCCTCTTTTAGCCTTCCTATTTCAGCGTTCTCAGTATTTTCGGGTTTCCCATTGGTGTTTGGCGTTGTTAGTCTTGTCAATCGTCTGTTTTTATACATATCCTTCTCCGGTTTTGTAGTGGCAAATTTGCCAAATTTTGATGGGTTGGTTTGTAGCCCTCTTTGCGCAGTAATGGTGTTAATTGGGTCGGCACTAATGGTTTCGTCGTCAATCCATTCAGGGTCAATTTCAGCAATAAAGCGGCTTGGTATACTGGATGTTAAGTTACCCCATTTGTACCTTACCTGCGCATGCGATATGGTTGCCAGCTTGGCGGCACGGGTTATGGCAACATAAAATAGACGCCGCTCTTCTTCCAATTCTTCGGGCGATCCGGTTGACATGCGCGATGGGAAGAGTTCCTCCTCAATTCCAGCAAGAAAAACATAATCGAACTCAAGTCCTTTGGCCGAATGCATGGTCATTATCGATACTTTGTTTTTATCCTCGGGCTTGTCGTTATCCGCATCGGTAAGCAGTGAAACATTTTCAAGGTATTCGGCTAGGGCAACCAGTTCTGTTTCGCCTTCCTCTCTCCGCGAATCAATAAACTCCTTAATGCTGTTAAGAAGCCCCTCAATATTTTGCAATCGGGTTATACCCTCAATGGAGCTGTCAACCTTAAACTCCTTTAGCATTCCGGTATTAATTATTATTGTTTTAGCAGCTTCGTATGCATCAGTAGTGTATGCAATGGTTCCGAATTGCTTTATAAGATTATAGAATTGGGCTACCCTGTTTATTGCAGCAGGTTTAAGCCCTGAATTATCTGAGTTTAGTTGCTCAATGGTAACCCAAATACTCTGTTGCTTTTGATTTGCCGTTAATTCAAGTCGCTCCAGGGTAGTTTTACCTATTCCCCGGGTTGGAAAGTTGATTATCCTTTTCAGCGCTTCATCATCGCTCGGGTTTACCGTAAGCCTAAAGTATGCAATGGTATCCCTTATTTCTTTTCGTTGATAAAACGACTGGCTACCATAAACCCTGTAAGGGATATTTCTTTTACGCAAGGCCTCTTCGAAAATTCGCGACTGCGCATTGGTACGATAGAGAATAGCAAAATCTTCGTGCCGTGCATTCTCCCTATGGATAATTTCTAATATGGAAGAAGCTACCATAAATCCTTCCTCCTGATCGGTGTAGGCCTTTATTAGTTTCAACTTTTCGCCCACATCGTTTGCTGAGAACGATACCTTTTGGATTTGCTTTCGGTTTTTTGCAATAACGCTGTTGGCCGCATTAACAATTGCTTGGGTTGACCGGTAATTCTGCTCTAGTTTAAACAGATTGTAGTTAGGGTAATCGTTGCGGAAATTAAAGATATTCTCAATTTTTGCCCCACGAAACGAGTAGATGCTCTGCGCATCATCGCCAACTACACAAACATTTTGGTGGTTAGCTGCAAGTCTTTTAATGATAAGATATTGGCTATGGTTTGTATCCTGATACTCATCAACCAAAATATACTTAAACTTATCCTGGTATTTTGCCAATACCTCAGGGAAATCCCTGAAAAGAATATTGGTGTTTAGCAGCAGGTCATCAAAGTCCATTGCAGCTGCTTTAAAGCAACGCTGCATGTAGATGGAGTATATTTGGGCTATTTCGGGCTTTCGGGTTTGCCTGTCGTACGATACCAGCTGCGGGCTGTTTGCATAAACCTGAGGGGTAATTAGGTCGTTTTTTGCCGATGATATACGTCCGTAAACTTCGTTTACCTTATAGGTTTGGGTATCGAGATTTAACTCCTTAATAATTGAGTTGAGCAAGCTCTTGGTATCGGCAGTATCATAAATGGTAAAGGTGTTTGGGTAACCTAACTTATTGCTTTCGGCCCTTAGTATGCGCATAAAAACTGAGTGAAAGGTTCCCATCCACAGCTGCCTTGCGGTTTTGTCGCCAACAACCTTGGCAATTCGTTCCTTCATCTCTTTGGCCGCCTTGTTGGTAAAGGTTAGGGCCAGTATGCTCCAAGGGGGTACGCCTTGCTTTAGCAAATGCGCTATACGGTAGGTAAGTACGCGTGTTTTTCCTGAACCTGCTCCGGCAATTATTAGGGCTGGCCCATTAACCGTGGTTACTGCCTCTCTCTGAACTTCGCTTAACTCGTTTAGGTACTGCACTTGAATTTGTTTGGGTATTTTTTTGTTAATATTTGCAAAGTTAAAGTCAATAACCGAAACTAAAAGATTATCTTAACTATTGTGGATAACTTTTTAAACCAAACAACAGCAAATGGAACTTCCATTTGCTGTTGTTAAGCGTAACATAGAGTGGAATTAGTTGCACACTGAATGGGTTCGCGCTTCCTTCATTAGTTTATTAAATTGTTGACGAAGCTCTTTCTTGACTGTTGCTTCTTCAGTTTTGCTTATACCCTTTGAGCAGTATTTAGCGATGTAAGCAGCCTCAGCAGCGTCGCAGCCATCAGGGTCGCTGGGGGTAGCATTTTTAATGTCACAATAAAAGTCAGCACCCTCTGGATTAATAATGTAACAGTTTCCCCCATCAGTTGGGCAGCACATAGTAGCATCCTCACAGCTTATTTTTGCTGTAAGTGCAAACAAAACGCACACATCCTCATCCTCATCTTTTTCGCATCCCCATGTAATTAGAATGAGGGCGCTAAAAAGGGCGAGGGGAAGCAAATAAATTTTTTTCTTCATAGTTAGTTTGGTTTTATTTGATTAGCAATAGTTCTAATTGTTTAAAAGATAATGATTAATGACTTCTGAGAACTGTTCGTAGTCCACGAAACCACCAAACACACTGGTTTTAATTACAAAGGTAGGAGTTCCCTTAAATCTCAATTGATCAAACTGGTTTCTCGTTTCATTTAGGTAATCCTCTGCTTCACCACCAAAATAGCATTCGGCAACCAAATCGTCGGCAAGGGTAAACTCATCAATCATAGATTCAAACTCGCTGGTTGATACAACTTTGAAGTTGGCAACAAAAAGTTCGTGCAATTTTTCGTAATAGCCATACCTATTAATACAAATTGCAATTTTATTGGCATTTGCAATAGTAGGGTTTGTGGCATGGTCTACCAATCGCACAATAATATTCACTTCCCCGTTATCTATATACTCTGGTTTTAGTTTGGGCAAAACCTCATCGAAAAACTTTTTGCAGTAGGTGCAAGCATAACTGCTGTACATATAAATGGATAACTTGGCTGTGTCTGACCCAAAAACGATATCTAAATCATTTTGCTTCAGTTCAGCTTGAATATCAGAGTTTGATTGCTTCCAAATAAACCTATTCCCCAGTTGATACGCAATTAATATAACCAAAATTAATGATAATAGCAAAGCAATTATGGTATGCTTATTCTTCATGGCAGTGTTTTAATCTCAATCCCTTTTTCCCTCTTTCCTGTCAATATCTGTACTATAGTTCTGCAGTAAAGGGTTAAATATTAGGTTAAGCCCTCTCTCGTGTACCCTAATTACCGTTTTCATATATCTTTGCAACGATTTGGTGTCGAAACCATTCTTTGTTTCCCCTTCTTTGTCGTACGATACAAGGAATAATCCAGATCTTTTCGACTTATCCTCGCCCTCAAAAATATCGCTTTCCATGCCCTGCTTTTTAAGCAGTTTTTGAGATTTACCTAGCAATACATCGCTCAAATGGACGTTGAGGTGGTACTCATAATCTTTGCCAAAACTTTGCATTCCATAAGCAGCCATGTCGATGGCGCTACTCACAATGTCGGTTTTTGGGAAGAATACTTTATTGTCGTAAATAAAAATACTGCTTACCATGGTTCTAAAGACAATTCTATCGAGCTCGCGAAGGTTGGTGAACTTAGAGAGTTCCATTGCGGGTTCGAACTCGTAAATACCTCCATTTTCAAGCTTAAAGTTCCCCAGCATAGTTATTTTATCATAATGAATAGAGTCGCCAGTTACGAATAAACGCCCGTTAACAGAACTTGTTAGTATGCCTTCAATGTTTTCATGCGTAAAATAGGTTTGTCCAAAATCGTTGGCATCTATAAGAAGTTGGCGTATATCCATTCCGTTGATGGTGTTCTTGAACTCTACCTTTTCTTTACCAGCATAGCGCATATCATAAAGAACAGAGGTTACCATATTGCCACCAAAAGCATTAAATTTGATATCATCGGCAATGTATAGGCTGTCATCAACCCTAAACTTAGCCGAGATATCGCTTAGTACCATATTATCATACTTTACGCTATTCGCGCTTAAGGTGCCTCGGGCAATGTACTGCGGAATGTACATTGGTTCTTCTTCAGGAATACTTACCTGGGTTGAGTCGGTTTCGAGCAGTGGGGCAAATTGGGCGTAGTCGATATCGCTTGCACGGATATGGGTGTTAACAATAACTTTAAGGTCCTTTTGCTCAAGCAAAAATGCTTTGTAAACATTCCAAATTTCGGTGGAATCCATCCAAAATTCAATTCCATGAGCATTCCCGTATAGGTTGTCGATGCGCATGGTGTCATTGGCCATGGCAAAATCGAGCGATAGGTTATTGACCTTCACAAGCGTATCGTCGAACATTTCAAAGCTAAAGTCTCTCATTTGTGCGCTTATAGAACTTTGCTCAAAGGCAATGTGCATTATTTTATCTTCAATGGAATCGAGATGAACTTTTCCGTACGATTTGAGGCTAACCATTGCTTTTCCTGAAATGTTTTCTACTAGTGAGTCAGGAATAAAGGGTCGAAGTTCATCAAAATCGATGTTTGCCTTTGTGTCGGTTTTAAATGTTACGTTTTCCAGTCCTTTAACGTAGGTCTTTCCTTCGATGGTATTGTTTCCCATTTGGATGAAATATGAGTCAAGATCAACGCCCATGTTATCCATATCGCGAACAAAACCAAGAATTTTACCCGATAGCGATGAGTTTTGCAGTGCAACACCATATCCTGGCGCTTCAAGCGAAAGGTTGCTTATGCTAATTTGTTTACTGGGAAGATAGGCAAAGTTGAAGTTTAAATTTTTAACCTCATCAATTGAGTCGAGCGCTGTTGAAAGGTTGCTAACTTTAACCTCAAGCCTGGTGCGCTCAAGAAAGTAGTCAGCGTTTTCCATGCCAAGGTTATCGGGAAGTGTTCCGCTAGTTGACAGGTTAAATGCCATGCTACCTGTAAGGTACTCAACTGTGCTGTCGGGAATTAGGCTACTAAACTCATCAAAGTTAACGTGTCCGCTCGTTTTTACGTTGTAGGTTGGTTTATCGAGATTTGATGCTGTAAACGATAAATCGATGTGGCTTTTGTTGGTAGCTACTCTAAAATCATTAAACTGAGCTGAAATAGTTGCGAAATTATTGGGATCAAGTGCATTTATGTTTCCATTAAATGATATATGCTTAATTTCAGGGTAGTCAGTGGTTTTTATCGTGCCTCTTTTGAGCGACATGCTGGCCTGTACCTGAGGCATCACCAAAGTATCATAAACGTAGCCGGTGATTTTTGCATCAAGCTGCATTTGCCCATCGATGCTAACCAGGCCAAATTCGTTAAGCATTTCGTTGGTTGCGTACTTACTTAGCTCTTTTAGGTTAACCTCTGATAGCGCAAGGGTCATGTCAACAAAAATTGAGTCGGCAAGTATTGCTTCTCCCTTGGCGGTAAGGGTTGCCCCGTCGGTTTGCAGATACACCGATTCGACATCTACCTTTCCGTCGTCGTAAGCTAATGAGAAATCAATGGATATTTTGTCCATTAGGTAAACGTTTGTATCGTCAAAGCTGATGTTTGTTGCCAGTGCTTTTCCCTTAATGCTCCCGGCATAATATTCGTTGAGCACTCGACCAGTTATGTCCATTTCGGGAATATGTAGTTTGGCCTTAGCCTTAAGCTGTTCATCGTTATAGTTAACTGTAACGTCACGTACAGTGAGATTGCTTAAAAGAATATCAAGCACTGTTGCTGATGTATCCTCATCGTCAATTTGGGTTGTATCTGTTGCTAAAAGGAAATCGATATTACTCACTCCGGTCGAATCGACATTGTAGTTAAAAGTAAAGCCCTCTATCTCAATTTTTTCAATCTCAATCTTGCTTTTTAGCAATGGTTTCGATTTAATGGAAACGAATAGTTCTCTGATGCTAATTAGGGTATCGTTTTCAAAAATATTTAGGGAGTTAATAGTTCCGCTCTTGTTTACCCCCATTTTAAAACCATGAAACTCTACGGTTGCATAGGGGAATTTGCGTAGGAGTAAAAGCGAAACGTTATCAACCGTAACGGGTGCATCTATCATCTCGCTAACCTCGTTAAGCACCAAGCGCGAAATCCGATTCTCACTTAACTTGGCAATGGTAAGTAGGATGATGATAAGAAGCACTAGGCTTGCCAAAGCGATTAGAAAAATTTTTAGCGTTTTCCGCAAAACCTTTACGACCTTCATGGTATACTTTATTTTTATGGATATAGTTTTAAAAACAAGGCATTATTGCAACTGCCTTGCTATTCAGCGCCAAAGTTTCCAAACCCTATGCTTTTTTAGGGCCGATTCAAGTCTGTCGCCCCTTAGGTTCTCTTCAATTATTATCCCATCACCATTAACTAAAAAACTGGCAGGAATCATTCTAATGCCATACTCCTTGGCGGCTGCGCTTTTCCAACCTTTTAAATCGCTAATATTGTATGGCCAGTCTAACTTGTCATCTTCAATAGTTTTTATCCATTGTTCGCGCTTAAAATCTAGCGAAACGCTAAGTATAACAAAACCGTCGCCATTCTTAAACTCTGTATCCTTAAAGCGTTGGTATGTTTCAACCAGGTTAGGGTTTTCTCTTCGGCAAGGTGCGCACCACGATGCCCAAAAATCGATGAGTACCACTTTCCCTCGTAAGTCGGAGAGTTTTATGGTATCGCCATCCGGTGTTTCTAGGGCAATTTCTGGAGCCAATTGGCCAATTTCTGGTGTTTGTGCAGTTAGTGTTAACCCTAATAAAGTGCCTATAATGAAAAGGTAAATACTTTTTTTCATGCTGATGATTTTGGTATAGAAGCTAGATGCTCAAAAGTAACAGTAAAAATAGACAATAAAACAGAAAGTTTATAATTAAACGTTATTCCTTAATCAAAATAGATGCCACCCTTTGACAAAACCTGAAATTAGATAGATTAGCCATGTTTTTATGGTGTAAAAAAATATTGGCCTGTGTATGTTGGCTTTGCCATTATCAATACTATACAATTTTACAGCGCTTATTGCGTTATTTTTTTATTCGGTTTAATCGGGGGTCTGCCTAAAAAGAGCTATTATTGTAGTCCGTTTTAAAACAGATATTTCAATGCCTAAAAGTCTAGTAACTAGTTTGATTGTATTGTTGATTGTATCCCTATGGAGTGGTGATGCATTTTCGCAGGTTTATGCACCAGATAGCGATTGGGCAGGGCTTACGGAGTATTCAACCGGCACTCAAGATTTAATCTATGTTTTTTTTGTTGATAATGACCCATGGTTAAGAGCGCAGTTCTCAGATTCATCGGCATCAACGTATCAATGGTATAAATACGATAGTAATGTTAACCCTACTAGCGATAGGTTTCAATTAATAACTGGGCAAGCTGACTCATTGCTTCTCAATATTGAACCAGGTGGGTACAAGGTTGAGATTAATAGAACGGCTGATGACAGTACAGAGTTTTATGTTGTCTGGGTAATGGTTGACGATGTTAAGCTAAGCTCGCTTACCCTTAGTAGTAACACTTGTCAAGCACTTGAACTTTTCCTTTCAACATCACCAAACTCTTACGATATTAACTCAAAGTTTACCTATTTTGATTTGTCCAGTGATTCCCATCATGAAAAGGTAGCCCTACCAAACAAAAATTATTTCAGCAACCATGTTTTCGAATCGCTTAATCCATCGGTAGAGGTTACTCCAACGGCTGTAGGTATTCCTTACATTGATATTGAGTTTGAAAATGAGCATAACGGTAAAAAACATGGTCCCCTGTTCGATGCTGCTTACCGCTTAACGGTAACCAATCCGTTTGGTAGGGGCGATATGGTAGTTGAATCAGACACAATTCCTGCTATTGCCACAAAGGTAGGGCTCGACATCTACTTCAATACAAGCATCGATAATTTGCCCGTTTGGGATATGCAGAATGAGCCAGAACCCAATGGAGAAGCCCTGCTTGAAATGAAACTTGAAAGCACTGCCGAGAATGCCGATTCGCTTTTCTGGAATATCATCAACGATGAACTTCTGTTTAAAAAAGGAGCCGATAGTATTGTATGGCGTGATAAATCGATTTTTGATGAGCGGATAGAGTCGTTTCCTCCAAAAGAATACATGGTGCCGGGTTTATTTGGAGTTGAGCATGTGTCTAAAAAAACTACTAGCCATGCGGTTTGTATGGATACCATATTGCTAGCCGTTGAGGTTGATACATCATTTATCAAACCAGAATCAATACCCAATGTTTTTACTCCCAACAACGACGGTATGAATGATTTCTTTACCATAAAAGAAATTGAAACTAACGTAAAATCAATTAAGTCCTTCCAGATTACAATCTTATCCCGCTGGGGAAATAAGGTTTACAAGTTCTCGGGTAACCCAAAAGAGTGGGAGGGATGGAACGGAAAGATTAATGGGGATGGAAAGGATGTAGATGAAGGTGTCTACTTCTATGTTATTGAGGCTATTGGTTGGGACGGCCGTAGGTATAAAGGTGGGGTATATAAGGGATTTCTACATCTTTACCGATAGTATTTATTTTTATCATAGTCTGCTCCATTTTGTTTTTTCTTGGTTATTATCCTCTTTTTATCAAAAACTAATTCTTCTGTAACTCTCAGATAGTCAAGAGAACATTGCTGTCTCAAATTTGTTTGGTCTGATACAAAGCATAATCCTCTAAAATGTTTTGTACTTTTGAGTGGGACAAAAACAAAAACAATATGCTTAAAGAAACTGTATCCCAGTATTTCGAGGATAGTATCCGGAAAAACTGGAATTTTAAGGCCCTATCCGATTATAAGGGCGACACCTTTACCTATGCTGAGGTTGCGTACTACATCAGTAGGCTTCATAATTTTTACAAGTTGGCAGGCGTAAAGGAGGGCGATAAAATTGCCCTTGTGGGCAAAAACTCTGCACGATGGGGGATAATATACCTATCGGTAGTATCATATGGAGCAGTAATTGTGCCAATTCTTCCCGATTTTAAACCTGGTGACATTCACGAGATTGTAAACCATTCAGACTCTATGCTGCTTTTTGCCGAGCAACAGCTCTTTGAAACAATGGAGTTTGAAAAGATGCCCCAGATTATAGGCTCGTTAAAAATTAATGGGTTTACATTACAAGCGCAGCGCTCATCTATTTTAGTTGAAGCGTTTGAGAAGTCAGGAATCGAAAAGGTAATTGATTCAGTTGGTTCTAGCCCCGAAGACTTCAAACTTCCTCAAATTTCAAATGAGAAGTTAGCCGTAATAAGTTATACGTCGGGAACAACTGGATTTGCAAAAGGGGTTATGATTCCTCATAATAGCCTTGCTGCTAACATACGTTATGCACAAGAAAATATGCCATTGAATCCCGGTGATAGGATTGTGTCGTTTCTTCCGCTTGCGCATACCTTTGGATGTGCTTTTGAATTTCTATTCCCCTTTACTCTAGGGTGTCATATTACCATACTAACTAAAACACCTTCGCCACAAATAGTATTGCAAGCATTTGGCGAGGTTAGACCTTCGTTAATACTATCGGTTCCACTTGTAATTGAAAAAATTTATAAGAAGCAAGTGCTGCCCATTGTATCAAAACGTTCCATGAAAATCTTACTTAAGATACCTGTTATTAATAGTATAATCCTTAAGAAGATTAGGGTGAAACTTGAGACCGCTTTTGGAGGGAATTTTAGGGAACTAGTGCTGGGTGGTGCAGCATTTAATCAGGAGACCGAAATTTTCTTCGCAAAGATGAAGTTTCCGTTTACGGTGGGTTATGGGATGACGGAGTGTGGCCCGCTAATTAGTTACGTTAATTGGAAAGAAACGCCCATAGGGGCTTCGGGTAGAGTTGTTGATACGCTTGAGATAAAAATTGATTCACCTAATCCTGAGCGAATTGCTGGTGAGATTATGGTTAAGGGTGATAACGTAATGTATGGTTACTACAAGAACGAGGAGGCAACCAAAGAAGTTTTGGATGATGAAGGATGGCTACATACAGGCGATTTGGGCCTGATTGATAAAAAAGGAAACATTTTTATTAAGGGCAGAATAAAGAGTATGCTGCTTGGTTCAAGTGGTGTGAATATTTATCCCGAGGAGATTGAATCGGTACTAAATAACAGGTTTGGAGTAGCCGAAACCGTGGTTGTTCAGCGAGATGATAAGCTGGTAGCCCTTATATATCCCGATCAGGAATATGTACAGCAAAATAAGGTTGATAAAGAGACTCTACAAAAACTATTTGACGAGTATAAAAAAGAGGCAAACGATCAGCTGCCCGCTTATATGAATATTTCACAGGTAGTAATTCAAGCCGAAGACTTTATCAAAACTCCTAAGCGAAGCATTAAGCGCTATCTGTATAGTTAATGGTTTATTATGTTAAAATTTTGTTTTAAAAAAAGGGAGAGCTTAGTTTTAAGCTCTCCCTTTTTTAGTTATTGCTTCTTTATCTATAGCTACTCATTAACGATAACTATTTTCTCAATAGCATCACCTTGTTTTATTTCGTCAATCACTTCAACCCCTTCGTAAACCTTCCCAAAACAAGTGTGAACTCCGTCTAAATGGCTTGTATTATCTCGGCTGTGGCAGACAAAGAACTGTGATCCACCCGTGTTTTTTCCTGCATGAGCCATAGAAAGAACGCCCTTGTCGTGGTATTGGTTGTCGCCGTTAAGTTCACAATCAATAGAGTAACCTGGGCCGCCTGTACCAACCCTGCTGTCGTTCATGTCTTTTGAAAGAGGACATCCACCTTGGATTACAAAATTTGGAATAACTCTATGAAAGGCTAGTCCATTGTAAAATCCTTCATCGGCAAGTTTAATGAAATTTGCAACAGTCTTAGGTGCATCATTTTCGTAAAACTTAACCTTCATTACGCCTTTAGGCGTATGAATTTCTGCTATCTTCATGCTTTAGTATTTATAATATTAGTATAGAATTTACACAACACTTACTGTAGTGCAAATGTTTCATTCGGGGTGCGAATATAGGGTAAATTCGGTTATATTACATCCCTAACCTTAGCTAGTTTTAGGATTAGGTCAACTATATCCTCAGTATCAACGGTTGACCTGTTTAGGAGTAAATCAAAGAGTTCGCTATCAGGTTTATTTCCCCTAAAGAATTCCATAAATGTCTCACGACGCTTATCGGTTTCTTTAACTTTTTCCATTGCATCGGAGATTGAAATGTCAAACCTTTTCTTAATGGTTTCCGCACGCCAGTCGATTGGTGCCATGAGTTTAACATGTACCGATCGCTTAATGTGTTTTGCTAAAACACAACCTGCCCTACCAACTATAACAGTATTCCCTTGAACTGAGTAGGAACGGACTATTTGGGCTATTGTACGTTTTATCTGTATGTCACTTAGGTATTTGTCTTTTGTGAAGATTGATACTAAATCGCGAAAAACTGATTTTTCTTTGGCACCAAAGATGTGCACTATTTCATCTGGTTTTGCTTTTAGCGATTCGGCAGCATCGTGGAGCACTTGGTGGCTTATAAGCACCCATTTAGGTTTCTTTTTAGCTGCTTGTATTGCATTAATTTTTTTGGTTAAGAGGTCGGCCACTTCGTTTCCGTAACAACCATAATCCCTTGATATAGTGATAACCGGTCCAGGGTCTAGCACGGTTTGCTCTTCTTCGCGGCGCACCCTTTCGTGCATGTAGTGTAAAAAGAGGTTTTCCATGATGATTTTTTTCTTTTAAATATAAAACAAATAGTTAGATGTTTCAGTGTTTTTATGGCTTTTCTGTTCTATATCTATTTAATTTCTTCACAAAGAGTGTGTTTCGATTTATCGAAATAAAAAACTCCTACATCAGCAGGAGTTTTTTTATCTCTGTTTGAATAATATTTATTCTTCTTCCGATTCCTCTTCGTATGCCTTGAGTAGTTTTTCTTGTATATCTGCAGGAACCTGTTCGTAGTCTATAAACTTCATGCTATAAGTTGCCCTTCCGCTAGTTAACGATGATAGTGCGGTAGAGTACTTGTTGAGTTCGGCCAGGGGCACTCTTGCATTAATTTTTTCAAATCCTTTAACGCTGTCCATCCCAAGTATAATAGACCTTCTATTCTGAAGATCGCTCATAACATCTCCCATCTTATCTGCAGGTACAAGAACTTCTACCTCATAAACCGGTTCCATAATTTTTGGCCCTGCATTTTTAAACGCAGTTCGGAAAGCGTTGCGCCCTGCAAGTTTAAAAGAGATTTCGTTTGAGTCAACGGGGTGCATTTTACCGTCGTATACGGATACTCTGATATCACGAGCATAGGATCCGGTAAGGGGGCCTTGCTCTATTCTTTCCATTATACCTTTAAGAATTGCGGGTAAAAACCGGGCATCGATGGATCCGCCAACAATACAGTTGTAGAAAATAAGTTTACCGCCCCAATCAAGTTTTATCTCGTCTTTCCCTCTAACGCTAATATTTATCTCGCGGCCATTAATCTTAAACTTAACTGGGTCGGGTGCACCTTCCACGTATGGCTCAATCACCATATGTACTTCTCCAAATTGACCTGCTCCCCCACTTTGTTTCCTATGGCGGTAGTCAGCTTGTGCAATTTTAGTAATGGTTTCGCGATAAGGTATGCGTGGTGGAAGGAAATCTACATCAATTTTGTATAGATTAAGTAACTGCCACCTAAGTATATTAAGGTGATGTTCACCTTGCCCAGATAAAATAATTTGTCTAAGCTCTTTTGAGTATTCAATGTTAATAGTAGGATCCTCTTGGTGTGCTCTATTCAGATATTCGCCAAGTTTTTCAGTGTCCGCCTCATTTTTTGCCTTAATTGCAGTTCTAAATTTTGCATTTGGGAATACAAGTGATTCAAAGTCGATGTTTTTACCAGGTGCGCTTAGGGTGTGGTTTGTTTTAGTGTTTTTAAGTTTCACTGCTGCTCCAATATCACCCGCAATCAGTTCAGTTACCTTTTCACGCTTCTTACCAGCAACAACAAAAAGTTGCGATATACGCTCTTTTCCATCATTGGTAGTGTTCACCATGTCCATCCCTTCAGTAACCTTGCCCGACATCACTTTAAAATAGTTTACCTCTCCAATATGAGATTCAACCGCTGTTTTGAATACGAATAGCGAGGCGGGTTCTGAAGAGCTACAGCTAATTTCCTTACCATCTTTAGTTTTGGATGCTGGATATTTATCGGGACTTGGGCATACATTAATAATGAATTCCATTAGTCTTTTGACGCCGATGCTGCGTTTGCCCGAAACACAAAAAACGGGGAACATTCCTCGCAATAGCAAACCTTCTCTAATTCCTTCTCGCATTTCATCTTCCGAGAGTGTGCCTTGATCAAAGAATTTTTCCATTAATTTCTCGTCATTCTCAGCAGAAGTTTCAATAAGCGTGTTTTGTAGTTCCTTAGCTTTATCCATTTCCTCTGCAGGGATATCGAGAATCTCGCGTTCTCCGGTGTCACCCTTAAACTTGTACATTTTCATTACAAGTACATCAATAATGGCGTTAAAATCTGGGCCAGCATTTACTGGGTATTGAACTATAGCTACTTTTGAACCAAAACTTACCTTAAGCGATTCAATGGTTTGATCAAAGTTTGCCTTATCATGGTCAAGTTGGTTGATGGCAAAAACCATGGATTTGCCAAGTTTTTCGGCATGGCGTGCAAAAATTTCCGTTCCAACCTCTACGCCGTGTTGTGCATTAATAACCATTAGGCCTAAATCAACAGGATGCATAGAGGAAATAACAGCACCAACAAAATCATCGGAACCAGGAGTATCAATGATGTTTAACTTATTTTCGTTAAACTCTGTGTAAAGTACTGTAGAGAATATGGAACGCTCATTCTGCTGTTCAATTTCGGTGTGGTCAGATACAGTATTCTTTGCTTCTATAGTACCCTTGCGGTCAATAACTTTTCCTTCAAACATCATGGTTTCGGCTAGGATAGTTTTTCCTGAACCGGTATTGCCTAGTAGGGCAATGTTTCTTATTTGATCTGACTGGTAAGTTTTCATTCTACATGCTTTTTCTGAAGTTTAACAATATTTTAATTGTCAGCAAGTACTATGCTGATTTAATCCTTTTAATATAAAAAGTTCCCAAAAATACTAATTTTTTTTTTTAAACAAACATTCGCAACGGTTTACTTCAAATAGAATCAATTTATTTACGAATGTAAATTTGGTTTGCCCATGAGCAAGTTGAATAAAGAAAAATTATTGATAAACCATATAATTAATGTTCCAAACCTTTGGAATTGTAGAATGAGATCCTTAAATTTGCGCCCGCATTTTTAGGGTAGTAAAACGCTAGCTAACAATAAAAATGGCGTTAAATGTTTTGGTATTTAATAAAAAAGAATACCTTTGCAACCCGATTTTACCGAGAATCTTATTTAATTTAATCAAGATATATATGCCTACTATTCAACAATTAGTGAGAAAGGGGAGGAAAAAAATTGTAGAGCAGAGTAAATCTCCAGCTCTTAATTCTTGTCCTCAGCGTCGTGGTGTGTGTGTACGTGTGTACACCACAACCCCAAAGAAACCTAACTCAGCGATGAGGAAGGTTGCCAGGGTAAGGCTTACCAATGGAAACGAGGTTAACGCTTACATCCCCGGTGAAGGACACAATCTGCAGGAGCACTCAATTGTGCTTATCCGTGGAGGTAGAGTTAAAGACTTGCCTGGTGTTCGCTATCACCTAGTTAGGGGTGCCCTTGATGCGTCTGGAGTTGAAGGTCGCACACAGCGCCGCTCCAAGTACGGTACCAAAAGGCCTAAGAAAAAAAGTTAATTAACAACTAAATTGTTTCTTTAAGAAATGAGAAAAACAAAACCGAAGAAGAGGATACTTTTACCCGATCCCAAATTCAAAGACGTTGAAGTTACACGTTTTGTGAATCACATGATGTTTAGCGGGAAGAAGAGTATCGCATTTAACATCTTTTACGATGCACTTAAAATCGTTGAAGAAAAGATGAAGGATGCAGAGAAGAGCCCTCTCGAGATATGGAAGAAGGCCATTGAGAACATTACCCCTCAGGTAGAGGTTAAAAGCCGTAGAGTAGGTGGTGCAACTTTCCAAGTACCGATGGAAGTTCGTGGTGATCGCAAGATTTCTTTATCAATGAAGAATATGATTTCATACTCGCGTAAACGTTCAGGTAATAAAGGGATGAGTGATAAGTTAGCAGCTGAAATTATGGCTGCATACAATGAGGAGGGTGCAGCATTTAAGCGTAAAGAGGATATGCACCGTATGGCAGAAGCAAATAAGGCTTTCGCACATTTCCGTTTTTAGTAAAGTTTTATAACCTACAATATACATAGAGAAAGATATTTGATGAGCAGAGATTTAAAATTTACCCGCAATATTGGGATTATGGCCCATATTGATGCTGGTAAGACAACAACATCCGAGCGTATATTATACTACACGGGTAAAACGCATAAGTTAGGAGAAACGCATGACGGTGCTGCTACTATGGACTGGATGGTTCAGGAGCAAGAGAGGGGAATTACCATTACATCCGCAGCAACAACAACATTTTGGAACTACAACGATCATCAATATCAAATCAATATTATCGATACTCCTGGTCACGTTGACTTTACTGTAGAAGTGGAACGCTCGCTAAGGGTACTCGACGGAGCTGTTGCAGTTTTTTGTGCTGTAGGTGGAGTTGAGCCGCAAAGCGAAACTGTTTGGCGTCAGGCCGATAAATATCGAGTTCCTCGATTGGCTTTCGTAAATAAAATGGACAGAACAGGAGCTGATTTCCTGTCCGTAGTTCAACAGATAAAAGAAATGCTTGGCGCAAAGCCAATTCCTATTCAACTACCTATTGGAGCAGAAGATAATTTTAAGGGTGTAGTTGATTTAATTGAGAATAGGGCAATTATTTGGTATGAGGATGCTAAAACTAAGACTACCGAGTATCGTTATGAGGAAGTACCCTCAGAGATGGTTGACGAAGTTAACGAATGGCGTGAAAAACTCATCGAGGCTGTAGCCGAGTTTAATGATGATATTTTAGAACGCTTTTTCGACAATCCTGATTCCATTACAAAAGAAGAAATTCTTGAAACCATTCGCATAGCAACAATTAATCTATCAATTGTTCCTGTGCTTTGTGGTGCTTCATTTAAGAATAAAGGTATTCAGCGTTTGCTGGATGCCATTACTGGTTTTATGCCAAGTCCCCTTGATGTTGGGGCTGTGCATGGAACAGATCCTGATTCAGGCAAAGAGATAGTTCGTGAACCCGATTCAAGTGCACCTTTCTGTGGGTTGGCATTTAAAATTGCCACTGACCCATTTGTTGGGCGACTTGCTTTTATTAGGGTTTACTCAGGACAATTAGATAGTGGTAGCTATATCTTTAATATGCGAAGCGGCAAAAAAGAACGTATTAGCCGTCTTTACCAAATGCACTCTAATAAGCAGAATTCTATTGAATTTTGTGGTGCTGGAGACATTTGTGCTGCTGTAGGTTTTAAAGATCTTAGAACAGGCGACACTGTTTGTGTTGAAAAACAACCGATTATACTTGAATCAATGACCTTCCCCGAACCTGTAATTGGGCTTGCGGTTGAACCCAAAACCCAACAGGACCTCGATAAGCTTGGGGTTGCATTAAACAAGCTTTCAGAAGAGGATCCTACATTCCAGGTTCATACTGACGAGGATAGCGGCCAAACCGTAATTAGCGGTATGGGCGAGCTACACCTTGAGATTATTGTTGATAGATTGAGGAGAGAGTTCAAGGTTGACATCAACCAAGGTGCTCCTCAGGTAGCTTATAAAGAAGCTATCACCCAACTTGCTGAACACCGTGAAGTGTTCAAAAAGCAAACAGGTGGTAGGGGTAAATTTGCTGATATCATCTTTTCAATTGGCCCTGCTGACGAAGGTGTTACTGGGCTTCAATTTGTTGATGAGATTAAAGGAGGAAATATCCCTAAAGAGTATATTCCATCTGTACAAAAAGGATTTGGGTTAGCTATGAAGAATGGTGTTCTTGCAGGGTTTTCCTTAACTAACCTTAAGGTAACGCTAAAAGATGGTTCATTCCACGCAGTTGACTCGGATGCTCTTTCATTTGAAATTGCGGCTCGCCAGGGTTTTCGCCATGCGGCCCCCAAAGCAAAACCAGTTTTACTTGAACCCATTATGGCCATGGAGGTTGTTACCCCCGAGGAGTATATGGGCGATGTAATCGGTGATCTTAACAAGCGAAGGGGTCAAGTTACAAACATGGACTCTAAAGGCGTTGCTCGCGTAATTAAAGCTAAGGTTCCATTGTCTGAACAATTTGGATATGTAACCGTACTACGGACACTCACTTCCGGAAGGGCTACCTCATCAATGGAGTTTTCTCACTATGCTGAGGTTCCTGCCCACATTGCGAAGGAAGTTGTAGAACTGTCCAGTGGTAAAATAGTTAACGAAGACGATTAATCATTTACTATTTGTTGTAAAATGAGCCAAAAGATCAGAATTAAACTGAAGTCTTACGATCACAACCTAGTGGATAAATCGGCGGAGAAGATTGTAAAAACTGTTAAAACAACAGGTGCAGTAGTTAATGGTCCAATTCCATTGCCTACGCATAAGCGAATCTTCACTGTGAACCGTGCCACGTTTGTGAACAAGAAGTCGAGAGAGCAGTTTCAGTTAAGCTCTTTCAAGAGACTACTCGACATCTACAGCTCCACACCTAAAACAATCGATGCGCTTATGAAGCTCGAATTGCCTAGTGGAGTCGAAGTAGAAATTAAAGTATGAGTGTGATAAATTAATTAGTAATTGCGATGCCAGGATTAATTGGAAGAAAAATCGGAATGACCTCCGTTTTCAGTGAGGATGGTAAAAATATACCATGCACTGTTATTGAAGCTGGTCCATGCGTTGTTACACAGGTAAAAACTGTAGAGACAGATGGTTATTCGTCGCTACAACTTGCCTTTGACGATAAAAAGGAAAAGCATACTAGTAAGCCTATGGCTGGTCACTTCCAAAAGGCCAAAACATCTCCTAAGCGTAAAGTAGTGGAGATTAAGGATTGGAAGAAAGAGTACCAGTTAGGGGATACGATAACATCAGAAATCTTTCTTGAGGATAGATGGATTGATGTAACAGGAATTACAAAAGGTAAAGGATTTCAGGGCGTTGTAAAACGTTATGGGTATAGTGGATCAGCCCAAACACATGGTCAGAGTAGCCGTTTACGTGCTCCTGGTTCATTGGGTCCTGGTTCTTATCCCAGCAGAGTGTTTAAGGGTAAACCCATGGCCGGAAGAATGGGTGGTGAGGCTGTAAAGGTTATTAACCTTCGCCTTATTAAGGTTATCCCTGAGAACAATCTGCTTATTGTAAAGGGTTCAATACCAGGCCCTAAAGGTTCATATTTAATCATTGAGAAGTAATGGAAATCAGCGTACTTAATACAACAGGAAAGGATACTGGGAGAAAGGTTGATCTCAATGATGAGATTTTTGGTATCCAACCAAACGATCACGCTATTTACCTTGACGTTAAGCAATATCTTGCCAACCAAAGACAAGGCACTCACAAGTCAAAACAGCGTAGTGAGGTGTCTGGAAGTACAAGGAAAATTAAAAAGCAGAAGGGTACAGGAACAGCAAGAGCTGGTTCCATAAAGTCACCCATATTCCGTGGTGGAGGAAGAGTATTTGGGCCAATGCCTCGTGACTATAGCTTTAAACTTAACAAAAAGTTAAAGCAGTTAGCGCGTAAGAGTGCTCTTGCATATAAAGCCAAGAATAACTCAATCCTTGTTCTGGAAGATTTTAGCTTAGAAACTCCCAAAACTAATGAGATTGTGAACATCTGTAAGAACTTGAATTTAGCCGACAAAAAGTCAGTTTTTGTTCTGAGTGAGCCAAATAAGAATATATTGTTGTCCACTAGGAATTTACAGAAACAAAGAGTAATAACTGCCTCGGGTATAAATACCTATGAGATTATGAACGCAGGAACTCTTGTGCTAGTTGAAAGTTCAATTGATGTTTTGAACAAGATGTTTAAAATAGCTTAAACACTGTAACCATGAATATTATTTTAAAACCAGTGGTAACTGAGAAGATGGAAAAGCTTAGCGAGAAGTTAAATTGCTACGGCTTTATCGTTGAGATTAATGCTAGTCGGTTACAGGTGAAACAAGCCGTTGAGGAATTTTACGGTGTAACCGTAAAGGATGTGAATACAATGCGTTACGGAGGAAAACGTAAATCGCGTTACACTAAGACAGGTGTAATTGCAGGACGTACCACAAATTTTAAAAAAGCAATCGTAACGCTTAAAGAAGGTGAACAGATTGATTTTTTTAGCAACATTTAAATAAAATGGCTGTAAGAAAACTAAAACCTGTTACCCCAGGTCAAAGACATAAAATTATAGGTGTATTTGATGATATTACAACTACTACACCTGAAAAATCGTTGCTAGCCCCCATTACAAAGTCAGGCGGACGTAATAACTCCGGTAAAATGACTATGCGTAATTTAGGTGGAGGGCATAAGCGTCGTTACAGGTTAATTGACTTTGCGCGCAATCGCGATGGAGTAGCTGCTGTTGTGAAAACCATTGAGTACGATCCCAATCGTACTGCTCGCATTGCTCTAGTTGTATATGAAGATGGCGAGAAACGCTATATCATTGCACCTGCTGGCCTCAAGGTAGGACAGACAATTATGTCGGGTAAAGGAGTTTTGCCTGAAGTGGGCAACACATTGTACCTATCGGAAATACCCCTTGGAACAATAGTTCATAACATTGAGCTAACACCAGGGCAAGGAGGTATAATGGCACGTAGTGCAGGATCATATGCTCAGTTGCTTTCTAGAGAGGGAAAGTATGCTGTACTTAAACTACCTAGCGGTGAAATTAGAATGGTAATTACTAGCTGTAAAGCAACAGTTGGTGCTGTTTCTAATTCCGACCATGCGCTTACCCGTTCGGGTAAAGCTGGCCGCTCACGTTGGCTTGGCCGTAGGTCAAGGGTACGTGGTGTGGTTATGAATCCCGTTGATCACCCAATGGGTGGAGGTGAAGGACGTTCGGCTGGAGGACATCCTCGCTCACGTAAAGGTATACCTGCAATAGGGTATAAGACACGCTCTAAGAAAAAGCTGTCGAATAAGTTTATTGTTGAACGAAGGAAAAAGTAATCTGATAAAAGTTGAACTATGAGTCGTTCATTAAAAAAAGGTCCATATATAGAGTATAAGTTGGATAAACGCATTCTCGATTTGAACGCTGCCAACAAAAAGCATGTTGTGAAAACTTGGTCAAGAGCATCTATGGTATCTCCTGACTTTGTTGGTCACACCATTGCTGTTCATAATGGGAATAAGTTTATCCCTGTATATGTAACAGAAAATATGGTAGGGCATAAGTTAGGAGAATTTGCCCCAACCCGTACATTCCGTGGCCATGCTGGGAATAGGAAGAAATAGTAAATAGATCTTAATCCAAGAAATAATGGGTGCAAGAAAACGTGTTAAAGCAGAAAAAATAAAGGAGGAGAAGAAGAGCAAAGCTTACGCTATACTGCGTAACTGCCCTACCTCACCTCGTAAAATGCGCTTGGTTGTTGATTTGATTCGTGGAAAGCAAGTTAATACCGCCCTAGATATCCTTAAGTATACTCCAAATGATGGAGCAGTAAGAGTACATAAATTGCTTTTATCCGCTCTCTCAAATTGGCAAGCCAAGAATGATGGCGTTCGTATTGAGGATGCAAATCTTTTTGTAAAAGAAATTTTTGTTGATGAAGGGCGTATGCTTAAGCGTATAAGAACAGCTCCACAAGGGCGTGCACATAGAATAAGGAAACGTTCTAACCACGTGACCGTTGTTCTAGACAGCGCAGTTATTAACGAAACTCAAAATACTCAGAGCTAAATGGGACAAAAAGTTAATCCAATTTCAAACAGGTTAGGCATCATCAGAGGATGGGATTCTAACTGGTATGGTGGAAACCAATATGCCCAGAAGTTGCAGGAAGACAGCAAAATTCGTGAGTATCTTAATGCTAGGCTTGCAAAAGCTAGCGTATCAAAGATTGTGATTGAGCGTACACTAAAGCTAATCACCGTTACTGTTCATACAGCGCGACCTGGTATCATCATTGGTAAAGGTGGGCAAGAGGTAGATAAACTTAAGGAAGAACTTAAGAATATCACCAATAAAGAGATACAGATTAATATCTTTGAGATTAAGCGACCCGAAACTGATGCAACAATAGTAGCAAACAATATTGCTCGTCAGCTTGAAGGACGTATCTCCTTCCGCAGAGCGATAAAAATGGCAATTGCTACTGCCATGAGAATGGGAGCAGAGGGTATTAAAGTGCAAATCTCTGGACGTTTAGGAGGAGCTGAAATGGCTCGAAACGAGACGTTTAAAGAGGGTAGAATTCCGCTCCATACCTTTCGTGCAGATATTGACTACGCATTAGGTGAAGCTCTTACTAAAGTAGGATTGATAGGCATAAAGGTTTGGATATGCCATGGTGAGGTTTATGGTAAACGTGATCTTTCACCAAATCTTGGTAAGAGTACAACTGGAGGAGACACTTCTCGAGGGCATTCAAGACCACCCCGTGGAGGCGCACGTAGGAAAAGGAAGTAATTAATCGCATTAAACGATAATTAGCAAATGTTACAGCCAAAGAAAACTAAGTTTAGGAGGCAGCAAAAAGGACGCATGAAAGGCAATGCGCAGCGAGGAAATGAGCTGGCTTTCGGATCTTTTGGTATCAAATCATTGGAAACCAAATGGATTACTGGACGCCAGATCGAAGCTGCTCGTCAGGCCGTGACACGTTACATGAAACGTGAAGGTCAGATTTGGATCCGCATTTTCCCCGATAAACCCATTACCAAAAAACCCGCAGAAGTTCGTATGGGTAAAGGTAAAGGTGCTCCCGAGGGATTTGTTGCCCCTGTTACCCCAGGTCGAATTATTATTGAAGCCGAGGGTGTACCCTATGAGGTTGCAAAGGAAGCGTTGCGCTTAGCTGCTCAAAAACTTCCTGTTACCACAAAGTTTATTGTACGCCGTGATTATAGTGAAACAGCAAATTAGTTGAGATATGAAAGCGACAGAGATAAGAGAACTAACTGATAAGGAAATTGTAGAGCGAATCGACACCTATCAAACTCAACTGCTAAAGCTGAGAATAAATCATGCCATATCACCACTTGATAATCCTTTAAAGATTAAAGAGATGCGTGGAACTATTGCAAGGATGAGGACAATTCTCACCGAGCGTACTAGTCAGAAACAGTAAAGCCATCTTTCAAAAATGGAAAATAATCGTAATTTAAGAAAAGAAAGAACTGGGTTAGTGGTTAGCAACGGGATGGAAAAGTCTATCGTTGTAGCCGTTAAGCGTAAGGTTAAGCACCCGGTTTACGGCAAGTTTATAAATAGAACCACCAAGTTCTATGCCCACGATGAGCAAAATACTTGCAATGTTGGGGATACCGTTCGGATAATGGAGACCAGGCCCTTGAGTAAAACCAAGTGCTGGAGGTTAGTAGAAATCATTGAAAGAGCCAAATAGTCATGATACAGCAAGAAAGTAGACTTTTAGTAGCCGACAATAGTGGTGCAAAGGAAGTGCTTTGTATTCGCGTGCTCGGTGGCACAGGGAAGCGTTATGCCCGAATTGGCGATAAGATAGTTGTTACCGTTAAGAGCGCTATGCCTAGCGGCGAAGTCAAGAAAGGAACCGTTACCAAGGCTGTTATAGTGAGAACCAAAAAGGAACTCAGAAGAGTTGATGGTAGCTACATTCGTTTCGACGATAACGCATGTGTATTATTAAACACTCAGGGTGAAATTCGTGGAACCCGTATATTCGGCCCCGTAGCTAGAGAACTTCGTGAAAAGTATATGAAGATCGTTTCTCTTGCCCCCGAGGTTTTGTAAATAGTTAAAATCGTTAGTACGATGAATAAGAAACTTCACATAAAGAAAGGGGATACTGTATTCGTTAATTCAGGCGAATACAAAGGCAAGCAAGGCAAAGTGCTTGAGGTATTGGTAAGCAAAGAGCGAGCCATTGTTGAAGGCGTGAACATCATGTCCAGACACACTAAGCCAAATGCCCAGAGTCCTCAAGGGGGGATCATTAAAAAGGAAGCCCCCATACATATCTCAAACCTTATGCTGGTAGATCCCTCAAGCGGAAAACCAACCCGTATAGGTCGCAGAAGGAATGAGAAAGATAAGTTAGTTCGTTACTCTAAAAAATCAGGGGAGGAGATTAAGTAATGGAATACGTACCAAACCTCAAGAGGAAATATAAGGATGAGATCATCCAAAAGTTGACCAAAGATTTTGGTTACAAAAGTGTGATGCAAGTTCCTAGGCTGCAGAAAATAGTGCTTAATCAGGGCGTTGGTCAGGCAGTTGCCGACAAGAAACTTATTGAAACAGCACAAGAAGAACTTAGTACAATTGCAGGGCAAAAAGCTGTGCAAACAGTATCTCGCAAGGATATCTCAAATTTTAAACTTCGCAAAAAAATGCCCATTGGCGTTAAGGTTACCCTTCGCCGTGAGCGCATGTACGAATTTTTAGAAAGGCTTATTAGCGTTTCATTACCTCGTATCCGCGATTTTAAAGGTGTGAACAACAAGTTTGATGGTAGAGGTAATTATAGCCTTGGAATTCAAGAGCATATTATCTTTCCCGAGATTGATATCGACAAGATAAATAAGATCTTAGGTGTTGAGATTACCTTTGTAACTTCTTCGAATACCGATGAAGAGGCATATGCTTTGCTTAAAGAATTTGGTATTCCTTTTAAAAATGTTAAAAAAAACTAGGCAATGGCAAAAGAATCAATGAAGGCCAGAGAGGTTAAGAGAGTAAAACTTGCAGAGAAGTATGCCGACAAGCGTGCTAAGCTTAAAGAGGAGGGGGATTGGGTTGCACTACAAAAACTTCCTCGAAATGCTAGTCCGGTTCGTCAGCGCAATCGTTGCTCTGTAACGGGCAGACCTAGAGGCTATATGCGTCAATTCGGTATCAGCCGTATTACTTTTAGGGAATTAGCTTCAAACGGGCTTATTCCAGGTATTAGAAAAGCTAGTTGGTAAACAAATAAATACAAAAATCAAATGGTTACTGACCCAATTGCAGATTTTTTAACCCGAGTTAGAAACGCCATTATGGCGAAACATCGGATCGTTGAGATACCTGCTTCAAATGTTAAGAAGGAGATTACCAAAGTTTTATTTGATAAAGGGTATATCCTAAATTACAAATTTGAAGATGACGATAAACAGGGTATTATTAAAATTGCGCTTAAGTATCATCCAGAGAGTAAGACGAATGCGATAAAGCACATCGAACGTGTTAGCCGACCTGGTCTTAGAAAGTATGTTGGGGTAGACGAACTACCACGTGTACTAAACGGCCTTGGCATTGCAATCCTTTCAACTTCAAGGGGAGTATTAAGCGATAAAGAAGCACGAGGCCAAAAAATTGGCGGAGAAGTGCTCTGCTATGTATACTAAATCTATTAATGACAAATTGAAATGTCTAGAATTGGAAAAAAACCTGTAAACTTACCCAAGGGAGTAACGGTTTCCGTTGGCTCAGATAACGTGGTAAGCGTGAAAGGCCCTCTAGGCGAGTTATCTCAGGCTATCGATCCTGATATAACCGTAAAGATTGAGGGAGAGGAACTTGTCCTCACCAGGCCAACTGAGCAGAAACGGCATCGGTCAATGCACGGTTTATACCGCGCTTTAATCAATAACATGGTTGTTGGTGTTTCTGAAGGATGGAGTGTGCAACAGGAGTTAGTTGGCGTTGGCTTTAAAGCCGAGGCAAAAGGACAAGTGCTTGAAATGAGCCTTGGCTTTTCTCACGATATTCATTTCCTACTACCTAAAGAAGTATCAGTTGAAACTAAAACCGAGCGTAGGAGCAACCCAATTATTACGCTTAAAAGTGCTGATAAGCAACTTTTAGGAGCAGTGGCTGCAAAAATTCGCTCGTTACGTAAACCAGAACCGTACAAGGGTAAGGGTATCCGCTTTGTCGGAGAAGAGGTCCGCAGGAAGTCTGGTAAGTCAGCTAGTGTATAATCTGTTAAACGTTAATGTAATATGGCTCTAAAGAAACAACAGAGAAGGCTCAAGATAAAAATGAGATTACGGAAGAGAATTTCTGGTACTCCAGAAAAACCAAGACTTTCCGTATTCAGGAGCAACAAGCAGATTAGCGTGCAGGTTATCGACGACGTAAACGCCGTTACCCTAGCATCTGCTTCCTCACGAGTGAAAGAAATTGCTGAACAAGCAAAAATTACTAAAACCGAACAAGCCCGCCTTGTTGGCAAGTTAGCGGCTAAAAACGCAATGGACAAAGGTATTACGACTGTAGTTTTCGATCGTAATGGATATCTTTACCACGGACGCGTTAAAGAGTTAGCTGATGCTGCAAGAGAAGGGGGTCTTAAATTCTAGTAAGCGATGTCTACAAATACAAGTATGAGAAAAGTGAAAACAGCCGATCTTGAATTAAAAGATAGGTTAGTTTCAATACAAAGAGTAACCAAGGTAACCAAGGGTGGTAGAACATTCAGTTTCTCAGCCATCGTTATAGTTGGTGACGAGAATGGCATTGTTGGTTTCGGTTTGGGGAAAGCGGGTGAAATAACCTCCGCTATTTCAAAAGGAATTGAGGATGCAAAGAAGAACTTAGTGAAAGTACCTATTTACAAGGGAACTATCCCTCACGAGCAAGTTGCAAGATATGGTGGTGCAAGAGTTTTTCTTAAGCCAGCATCACACGGAACAGGCGTTAAAGCAGGTGGTGCGATGAGAGCAGTACTAGAGAGCGTTGGGATTACCGACGTGCTCGCAAAATCTAAGGGGTCATCAAACCCACATAATCTTGTGAAAGCCACTATTTCAGCCTTGCTAGAGTTACGCGATGCGTATGCGGTTGCTGCCATAAGAGGAGTAGATCTTAACAAAGTGTTTAACGGATAGAATTCGGAGATATGGCAAAGATAAAAATTACACAAGTTAAGAGCAGAATAGGCTCGAACAAACGTCAAAGGGCAACATTAGATACCCTTGGCCTTCGAAGAATTAACCACACTGTAGAGCGTGAGGGAACACCCGATGTTCTTGGTATGGTAGAGAAAGTTAAACACCTTGTTCGTATAGAACAATAGCGATTAGAAACCTTTATAACGGTGATTAAGATATGGAACTTCACAACCTAAAACCCGCCAGCGGATCGACCCATAAGGACAAGAGAATTGGCCGTGGACAAGGATCTGGATATGGTGGAACATCAACTAAGGGGCACAAGGGCGCCAAATCGCGCTCAGGGTACTCCAAAAAATTCGGATTTGAAGGGGGACAGATGCCTATGCAACGACGACTTCCCAAATTTGGATTTAAAAATCCGTTTCGCAAAGAGTATAAAGCAATCAATATTGATGTTTTACAAACACTGGCAGACAAGCGTGGAATTACTTCAATTGACGCACAAACTTTAATCGATGCTGGGTATCTTTCGAAGAACGACCTAGTTAAGATTCTTGGTAATGGAACATTAACATCCAAGGTAGAGGTTAAGGCTCATGCCTTCTCGAAAAAAGCAGTAGAAGCAATTGAAGCAGTGCAGGGAACAGCCGTAAAACTATAATTTGATGAAATCTTTTTTTGAAACCCTAAAGAATATCTTTAAGATAGAAGATTTGAGAAATCGGATCTTTTATACTTTGGGTATTCTACTGATTTATCGTTTAGGAAGTTTTGTTGTACTTCCAGGTATTAACCCCGCTGAGTTGACAGCCCTTAAAAGCCAGACATCAGATGGTATAATGGGCCTTTTGGACATGTTCTCGGGAGGAGCATTTAGTAATGCATCTATTTTTGCCCTTGGTATCATGCCTTACATCTCGGCCTCAATTGTTGTACAGTTGCTAGGTATTGCACTTCCTTACTTTCAGCGGTTGCAGAAAGAGGGAGAGAGCGGACGCAGAAAGATTAACCAGATAACCCGTTATCTTACGGTAATTATTCTTGTTCTTCAGGCGCCTGCTTATCTTGCTAACCTTCATGCACAACTACCAACAAGCGCATTTGCTCTTACAGGAGTGTACTTTACAATCTCCTCAACAATTATCCTTATTGCAGGTACAATGTTCATCATGTGGCTTGGTGAAAAAATTACTGATAAGGGAATTGGAAACGGTATTTCACTGATCATTATGATTGGTATAATTGCACGACTACCCTTTGCTTTAGCGGCTGAGTTTTTTCAAAGAGCAGAGGAAATGGCCGGAGGACTTGTTATGTTCCTTGTAGAAATGGTTATATTGTTCGTTGTTTTCATGTTCTCAATACTGCTAGTTCAGGGAACCCGAAGGATTCCTGTTCAGTATGCTAAGAGGATAGTTGGCAACAAGCAGTATGGTGGTGTTCGCCAGTACATACCTTTAAAGGTTAACTCTGCTGGTGTAATGCCTATCATTTTTGCACAGGCACTAATGTTTCTCCCAATGATGCTTGCAAGTTTTGACACAAGTGCTACTACTGGTATTGCGGCTGCTTTTTCAGATTTTACCGGTTTTTGGTATAACTTTACGTTTGCCTTGCTCATCATTGCTTTTACGTATTTTTACACTGCTGTTACCATCAATCCTAACCAAATGGCTGAGGATATGAAGAAGAATGGAGGCTTTATCCCAGGGGTAAAACCAGGACGTAAAACAGTTGAATTTCTCGATAATATCATGTCGAAAATTACACTCCCAGGTTCCATTTTTCTTGCATTAATTGCTATTCTACCAGCATTTGCCAGAATATTGGGTGTTAACAATCAATTTGCCCAGTTTTTTGGAGGTACTTCATTACTTATTTTAGTAGGTGTTGTACTTGATACTCTCCAGCAAATTGAGAGTCACTTGCTGATGAGACACTATGATGGATTGATGAAAACAGGAAGGATTAAAGGAAAGTCTGGAATGTAATGTTCCAGCATAAGTTCTTTTGGTAATGCATAATATAAAGACGGAAGAAGAGATTGATATCCTTAAACAGAATGCCGATTTAGTATCGCGCACTCTGGCTGAGGTAGGGAAGAATATTAAACCAGGAGTCTCAACCCTTGAACTCGATAGCATAGCAGAACAGTTCATAAGAGATCATGGGGCTGTTCCAGGGTTTTTAGGATTCAATGGATATCCCAATACTCTCTGTATTTCTATAAATAGCGAGGTTGTTCATGGAATTCCGTCTAAGTACGAACTTAAAGAAGGTGATATTGTTTCTGTTGACTGCGGAACAAAGTATAAAGGTCTTTATGGCGATTCTGCTTATAGTTTTGCTGTTCCACCAATCTCTGACCCTGTAAAAAAACTTTTAAAGGTAACTGAGGAGAGTCTTTATAAGGGAATTGAGATGGCTATTGATGGCAATAGGGTAGGCGATATATCGCACGCAGTTCAGAGACATGCCGAGTCTAATGGATTTTCGGTTGTTCGTGAGTTAGTTGGACACGGAATTGGCAAAGAAATGCACGAGAGACCCGAAGTCCCAAATTATGGGAATAAAGGGAAAGGACCTAAGTTGCGATCAGGAATGGCAATTTGCATTGAACCAATGATAAACCTTGGAACAAAGAATATCTACCAAGAGGACGATGGATGGACTATTAGAACATACGATAGAAAACCCTCGGCTCATTTTGAGCTCACGGTAGTTGTACAGAAGGAGAAAGCCAATGTGCTATCAACCTTCAAGTACATTGAGGAGTTCTATGAATTAAAATAAAACTTAAGTTGTAATATGGCCAAACAATCTGCCATAGAGAGAGACGGAATTATTATTGAAGCCCTATCAAATGCAATGTTTAGGGTAGAGTTAGAAAATGGACATGTAATTACTGCCCATATTTCAGGTAAAATGCGTATGCATTATATCAAAATTCTGCCAGGTGATAAGGTTAAGGTTGAAATGTCACCTTATGACTTGACCAAGGGTCGCATAACTTTCCGTTATAAATAGTTAATTGATAATAATAAGTAACGATGAAAGTAAGAACATCAGTTAAAAAGCGCAGTGACGATTGTATAATTGTAAAGCGCAAAGGGCGTTTGTACGTGATTAACAAAAAAAATCCGAAGTTTAAACAACGCCAAGGATAATTTATTAACTTTGTACCCTAATTTTTTTAAGGAAATAATATGGCACGTATAGTAGGTGTTGATTTACCCAAGAACAAGCGAGGCGAAGTAGCTCTTACCTATATATTTGGTATTGGGCGAAGCAGTGCGCGCAAAATTCTTGAAGGCGCAGGTGTTGACATAAACGCCAAAGTAAGCGAATGGAACGACGACGATATCAATAAAATTCGTAGTGTTCTTAATGAAAACCATAAAGTTGAAGGTGAACTTCGTTCATCGGTTCAACTGAATATAAAGCGCTTGATGGATATTGGGTGCTATAGAGGTATTCGTCATCGTATTGGATTGCCTGTAAGGGGTCAGAGTACCAAGAACAATGCGAGAACCCGTAAGGGCAGAAAGAAAACCGTTGCCAACAAGAAGAAAGCTACTAAATAGATTATAGATTATGGCAAAGAAAACAGGATCAGCAAAAAAGAGAGTTGTAAAGGTTGAAGCACAGGGAATGGCTCATATTCATTCTTCATTCAATAATATTATCGTTACTCTTACTAATGGTACAGGACAGGTGATTTCATGGTCATCTTCTGGCAAGATGGGATTTAGAGGTTCGAAAAAGAATACCCCTTATGCAGCTCAAACTGCTGCTGGTGATTGTGCAAAAGTAGCATTCGATCTAGGTCTACGTAAGGTGAAAGTTTACGTTAAAGGACCCGGTTCAGGACGTGAATCAGCAATACGAACAATCCATTCTGCTGGCATTGAAGTAACTGAGATAGTTGATGTAACCCCATTACCACACAACGGCTGTCGCCCTCCTAAGCGGAGGAGAGTGTAATTGCCGAGGTGTTTTCACAGAATAATAAAACTAAAGAGGAATGGCAAGATATACTGGACCAACCACTAGAATTGCAAGGAAGTTAGGGGAGCCTATTTTTGGGCCCGATAAGGTTCTAGAAAAGAAGAATTATCCCCCAGGAATGCATGGGCAAACTAAAAGGCGTAAAAAAGTATCGGAGTACGGTACTCAGTTACTTGAGAAACAAAAAGCTAAGTTTACCTATGGGCTTCTTGAGAAGCAGTTTTTTAATACGTTTAAAAAGGCTGAGCGTATGAAAGGAGTAACTGGCGAAATACTTCTCCAGTTGCTAGAGACAAGGCTCGATAATGTCGTGTTCCGTTTGGGGATTGCTCCAACACGTTCAGCTGCTCGTCAACTTGTTAGCCATAGGCATATTACCGTTAATGGTAGCGTGGTTAATATCCCATCGTATTCATTAAAGGGAGGTGATTTAGTTGGCGTTAGAGAAAAATCAAAATCACTTGAGACTATAACTGAGTCTTTAATCTCCGAAAGGCACACCAAATACTCGTGGCTGGAGTGGGACAAAGAACAGTTTGCAGGCAAATATTTAAATAATCCGGAGCGTTCCGATATTCCTGAGAATATTAAGGAACAGCTTATTGTTGAACTATACTCCAAGTAAAATATAAACCGAATGGCAATTCTGGCATTTCAAAAACCCGATAAGGTAATTATGCTCGACTCTACTGAAACTTTTGGTAGATTTGAGTTTCGTCCACTTGAGCCAGGCTATGGAATTACAGTGGGTAACTCTTTAAGGCGAATTTTACTATCGTCACTTGAAGGGTTTGCTATCACTTCCATCAAGATATCAGGTGTCGACCACGAATTTTCAGTTATACCTGGAGTTGTGGAGGACCTACCTGAGATTATTCTCAACCTCAAACAAATTCGATTCGAAAGAATTGTAGAGGATATTGAGGAAGAAAAGGCTTCAATTTCAATAGCAGGACAGAATGAGTTTAAGGCAGGATTCCTTTCGAATTTCCTAACCGGATTCAAAGTGCTTAACCCTGATTTTGTGATCTGCAGGATGGAGCCAGATGTTAAATTTGACATTCAAGTTACTGTCCGCAAGGGTAGAGGCTATGTTCCCGCTGAAGAAAATAAGGAAGAAGATGTGGAGTTTGGCATTATTCCTATTGACTCAATCCATACACCTATTAAAAATGTAAAGTATGAGATAGAAAACTTCAGAGTTGAGCAAAAGACCGACTATGAGAAGTTGATCTTCGAAATTCTTACTGATGGAAGTATTCATCCTAAGGATGCCCTTAAGGAAGCAGCTAAAATTTTGATTCATCACTTCATGCTTTTCTCCGACGAAAAGATTACTCTTGACTCGGATGATAAGTACGCACATGACGAGTTCGACGAAGAGGTTCTCCACATGCGCCAGTTGCTTAAAACCAAGTTGGTTGATCTCGACCTATCGGTTAGAGCGCTTAACTGCCTCAAAGCTGCCGATGTTGATTCATTAGGAGACTTGGTTAAGTTTAATAAGAACGATTTGTTGAAGTTCAGAAACTTTGGAAAGAAATCGCTCACCGAACTTGAAGACCTTCTGGAAGGTATGAATTTAACTTTCAGTATGGATACAACAAAGTACAAACTTGACAAGGAATAATTACGATGCGACACAATAAGAAATTTAATCACTTAAGCAGGACATCTTCACACCGTAAGTCAATGCTTTCAAATATGGCGGGTTCGCTAATTAAGCATAAGCGCATAAACACTACAGTTGCTAAAGCTAAAGCACTAAGGATTTATGTGGAGCCGCTAATTACTAAGAGTAAAAGTGACACCACTCACTCAAGAAGAGTAGTGTTTTCTCATTTAAAAGATAAGGCAATAGTTGCAGAGCTTTTCCGTGATGTAGCTGTAAAAGTAGGCGATAGACCAGGTGGATATACGCGTATTCTTAAAACGGGTACTCGTCTTGGCGATAATGCTGAGATGTGCATCATTGAGCTAGTTGACTACAATACAACTTACGTATCCGAAACTAAATCGGAAAAACCGCAAGCAAAACGCACACGTAGAGGTAAAGCAGGTAAAACTGATGAGCCTAAAGTTATTGATGACGTTACTGCTGAAGTAAAAAGCCCCGACGCAGAGGTTAAGGAAAAGAAAAAAGAAGCAGTTGAAAAAGTAAAAGAGGTTAAGAGTGAAACTGTTGAATCTCCTAAATCGACTGAAGCCAAAGGCGAGAAAGATACGGACGAAAAGAAAGAGGATGCAGAATAGCAATCTCTAAATAGTACTACTCTATAGAAGGGGATTGGCTTAATTTGCTTAATCCCTTTTTTTTTACCTAAATTCACAAGTGTATTTTAATCAAAAAAATTATAAAATGGGACAAATTGTAAATGTACATGCTCGTCAAATCCTCGATTCAAGAGGAAATCCAACAGTCGAAGTAGATGTAATAACAGATAGCGGCTTCTTCGGTCGCGCTGCTGTACCAAGCGGAGCGTCAACCGGTGTTCACGAGGCAGTTGAACTAAGAGATGGTGATAAGAAACGATATCTTGGAATGAGCGTTTTAAGAGCTGTAGAGAATGTTAATAGCACAATTGCAGAAGAAATTATTGGAATGCATGTGTTGGAGCAGCAGCAAATTGACGAGGCGATGATTTCTCTTGATGGTTCAGAGAATAAGGCTAACCTTGGAGCGAACGCAATCCTTGGTGTATCATTGGCTGTTGCGCATGCAGCTGCTCAGGTTACACAGCAACCTCTTTATCGTTATGTTGGTGGTGTAAATGCATGTACTCTTCCCATTCCAATGATGAATATCCTAAATGGAGGTTCGCATGCTGATAACAGTATAGATTTTCAGGAATTTATGATTATGCCTATCGGAGCTCCTAGTTTTTCAGAAGCCCTTAGGATGGGCACTGAGGTTTTTCATAATCTAAAAGCTGTTCTAAAAAAACAGGGATACTCAACTAATGTTGGTGATGAGGGCGGATTTGCCCCAAACCTTAAGTCGAATGAAGAGGCAATTACTGTAATGCTTAAGGCTATCGAGAATGCTGGCTATAAGCCAGGCGTTGATGTTTTTATAGCCCTTGATCCAGCTTCATCCGAGTTCTTTTTACCCGAAGAGAATGTTTACCATCTGCACAAATCAACGGGAGACAAGTTAACCCCATCGCAAATGGTTGATTACTGGAAGAGTTGGGTTGATAAGTATCCAATTGTTTCAATTGAGGATGGTATGGATGAGGACGATTGGGATGGTTGGAAGTTGATGAATAAAACCTTAGGTGATAAAATTCAGATTGTTGGGGATGATCTGTTTGTAACAAATGTTAATCGTTTGGCTAGGGGGATTAAAGAAAATGCTGCCAATAGTATTCTTATTAAAGTGAACCAAATTGGGACTTTAACTGAGACAATCAATGCTGTTCGAATGGCCGATATTAATTCAATGACTTCTGTTATGAGCCATCGTTCAGGCGAAACTGAGGATACAACCATTGCGCATTTGGCTGTTGCACTTAATACCGGACAAATAAAAACGGGATCAGCTTCTCGTTCCGATAGGATTGCCAAATATAATCAGTTGCTTCGAATTGAAGAGATGCTAGGTTCATCGGGGCATTACCTAGGGAAAGGCTTCAAGTATATAAGGTAACAAAAATCACTGTATTTTTAAGGGCTCAACTATAAAAAGGTTGAGCCCTTTTTTGTATATTCACCTCTTATTAACTGTGAACAAACATGCCATTTAGTGGATTAGATAATTTTGTTAAAACTTTAGATAGCAAAGGACAGTTAGTTAGGGTAAAAGAGTATGTTGATCCTATCTACGAGATTGCCGAAGTTACTGATAGAATCAGTAAGCAACAAGATGGTGGCAAAGCATTGCTGTTTGAGAATACTGGGACAGATTTTCCTGTACTAATAAATGCTTTTGGCTCAGATGAGCGTATAGCTTTGGCACTTGGAGTTTTTAACCTTGATTCCGCTGCCGCTAAAATCGAGGAACTTTTTAAGCATCTTACACATCCTAGGCATTCGCTTACATCGAAACTAAAAATACTCCCAACACTAAATCGTGTTGCCAAGTGGTTCCCTCAAACTGTTTCAGGGAGGGGCGAGTGTCAGGAGGTTGTGCATCGTGAACCCGATTTAAGTATTCTCCCTATTCTTAAAAGCTGGCCGTATGATGGTGGAAGGTTTGTTACTTTACCCATGGTAAATACCAAAGATCCCAACACAGGAATAAGGAATGTAGGAATGTATAGAATGCAGGTTTTTACCGAAGCGCTAACGGGTATGCACTGGCATAGGCACAAAACAGGGGCAAGGCATTTCAATGAGTACAAAAAACTTGGCAAGAAAATGCCAATAGCCGTAGCATTAGGAGGAGATCCAGTATATACGTATGCCGCTACAGCTCCCTTGCCAGACAATATCGATGAATATATACTTGCAGGTTTTTTAAGAAACAAAAAGGTTAGGCTGGTAAAAGGTATTACGGTTGATATTGAGGTACCCTACGATGCCGACATTGTGATAGAGGGATATGTTGACCCCAGTGATGATCTTGCTTGGGAAGGCCCCTTTGGTGATCATACGGGGTTTTACTCGCTTGCCGATTGGTATCCTCGGTTTCATGTAACGTGTATTACTCACAAGCGTAATGCAATATATCCTGCTACAATTGTAGGTGTGCCCCCTATGGAGGATAAGTACATGGCTAGAGCAACTGAAAGAATATTTATAAGCCCCATTAAAATTGCAATGCTACCAGAAGTGGTTGATATGAATTTGCCTGAAGAGGGCGTTGCCCATAATATTGCGATAGTAAAGATTGAAAAATCGTATCCGGGGCAGGCTTATAAGGTTGGCCATGGTCTTTGGGGAGCAGGGCAAATGATGTTTAATAAAATAATGATAGTTACCGATTCTGATGTGGATGTTCATTGTACCAAGGATGTGGCAAGGGCTATTACAAAAAATTATAATCCTTTATATGATACCTTGATTAGTCGTGGACCTTTAGATATACTTGACCACTCATCCAATAAACCTGCTATTGGAGGGAAAATATTAATTGATGCTACAGTAAAGTTTAGCGAAGAGCAAAGTATAGGAGTTGAGTCTATAGTTTTGGATCCCGAGAAAGTTTCTGCCCATCTTAAGCAAGTTTCGGAGGGATTATCTGACTTTAATGTAAGTTTGTTGAGTGAAGGGATATCAGTAGTTATAATCTCTATTGATAAATCAAACGGTGGCGTTGTACGTGCTCTCGCGCAAAGCATTGTAGGTGTACTAGGTGAGAGTTTACCTAAAATAATAGTTATTGTTGACAAGGAAATACCTTTAGATAGAATACCAATTGTAGCTTGGTATACAGCAGGAAATGTAGATCCGGAACGTGATTGCTTTTATGCCGAATGTGATGATGTAAGGTTTGCTTGCCTTTTTATTGACGGAACCCAAAAAACCATTGAGAGTGATAATTTTAAAAGGGATTGGCCAAATATTGTTACTTCGAGCAGGGAGACAGTTCAGAAGGTGGATAGTATGTGGGATAGGTTAGGTTTAGGTGGTTTTATTGATTCGCCATCAACACAGTTTTTGGGTATTGTAAATCAGGATGGCGCAATATCCAAGTAGAATTTGAAGTTTTTTTTCGATTATTTTTCTCTACAATGAAATGAGAGGATTCATAAAGTGGTATATAATTCTTTTACTGTTTATTCCTATTGTTCAAAACGCTAGGGGAGAGACTCTGCACGGTAAAAGACAGGCTGAGATGCTGAATATTGAGTCAGGTCTATCGCAGTCGTGGGTGTCTACTCTTCTGGTTGATGAGCATGGTTTCTTATGGGTTGGTACGCAGGATGGTCTCAACAGGTACGATGGTTATTCATTTACTAAGTACAGAAATAATCCTCTCGATAGTTTATCGCTCTGCAGCAATAACATCAATACAATATGTGAGGATGCTAATGGGAATCTTTGGATTGGTACTTGGGAAGGGCTTAGTTTTTTTAACAGGTCAACAGGTAAGTTTACCAACTATTACCACAAACTCTCAGATGTTAAGTCTATAAGCAGTAATCGCATCTATAGTGTCTATAGAGACAAGCAAGGGGTTGTTTGGGTTAAAACCCTTGAGTCGCTTGATCGCTTTAACCCAGAATCAAATACATTCGATAGGTTTCCTCATTTCTACGATCCATTTACCAATCCAGCGTTTATAGATGGTTATCCGATTTTTGAGGATACCCAGGGGCGATTTTGGGTTGGCTCAAAAGATGGCTTATTGCTTTTTGACAGAGGATTGGGACTTTTCAAGCGTTTTTCGAATGATCCTGGCAATATCAACTCTTTAAGTAGTAATAATGTTAGGGATATTGTTGAGGATGGGAAAGGTAATATTTGGATTGCGACAAACAATGGGCTTAACAGGTTATTGGATATAAATCGAGGTTTCAAGAGATACCATAGGCAGTCTGATGTAAGTAATTGTTTGTTGTCCAATGAGATAAATGCGCTTTATATCGATACAAAAGATGTTCTTTGGATTGCTAGCAGCAAGGGCGTTTGTACCTATAAAGAGGGCGCCGGCTTTAGTCCAGTATCAAAATTAGTACTAAATCCTGAAACTTTTAGCACAAGTATTACTTCAATTGCTGAAGATAAATCTAGAGTGATGTGGATGGGTACCTTCTCGGGTTTAATCAAATTGGACGTTAAGGAACAGAAGTTTCCGTTGTATAGAAAAGACCAACAAGGAAACAATCTCTTTGGGAATAGTATGGTCGGAGCTATATACGAAGACATAGATGGTGTACTTTGGGTTGGCACATGGAATGCTGGGCTTTACATGCTTAACCGAAAAACCAATGGTATAACCAAGTATTCTTCACAATTGAATAGTCCTTATAAAATTGTAAGCGATAATATTTATGTTATTTATGCTTTGCTGGGTGGAGATGTGCTGATTGGTACAAGGGATGGAGTTCAGGTTTACAATCCTTTAACAAAATCGTTTGTAGATTTTTTTAAGTTGAAAGGAGTTGATGCTTCATCGCTTTTTCAGTACAATCGCATTTACTCTATCCTGCAGGATTCCGATAAAAATATTTGGTTTGGAACACGAATGGGGCTTTTTAGGTTTGATGGTACAACCATTGAGCAGTATCAGCATAATCCTTCCGATTCAACTACCTTAACCTCAAATGAAGTATATTGTATAGTTCAAGAAGGGAATACCCTCTGGCTGGGGACACTCAATGGACTTAATAGGTTGGACATATCAACGGGAAAGGTTAAACGATATACAAAGGGCAAAGTATATTCAAGAGGAGGGCTGATTTCTAGTGATATTATCAGCCTTCATCTGGATGGGAATGATAAACTTTGGGTAGGAACCCCATCCGGGTTACATGTTTACGATCAGAGTAAAGATTTTTTCACGCTAATTACCGAGGAAGATGGGTTGCCCAATAATATCATATATGCCATTGAGGAGGATGATAAGGGAAGTATATGGGTGAGCACTAATTGGGGAATTGCCAAAATTAACCCTTTCAATTTATCGATAACATCATACGGAGTAAGCGATGGGCTTCAGAGTTACGAGTTTAACCTTGGTGCTAGTTTCAAATCATCCAAAGGTGAACTCTTTTTTGGTGGAATATCGGGTTTAAATGCCTTTTTTCCTGATTCAATAAGCCGCTCGTATAGCACTCCTTCCCTTAGTTTTACTCAACTTGAGGTTGTTACCCCAACCCAGAGAGTGATAATCCCATTAGAATCTAGGACCGAAGTGATAGTAAAACATCCTTTCTCAATGATTAGCTTCGAGTTTGCTGTGCTCGATTTTACGCATCCTGAGAGGAATAAGTACATGTATAAGCTTGAGGGATTCGATGAGGATTGGATCCCGATTGACCATAAGCATTTCGCAATATTCTCAAATATCCCCGAAGGCGAGTATACTCTTAGAGTTATTGGTGCAAATAGTGATGGGGTTTGGAATGAGATAGGGAAAAGCATATCAGTAATTATAAAAACTCAATGGTGGAGGACACGGTACGCAATCTTTGTTTATGGTTTTTCGCTGCTTTTGTTTTTGTTTATATTCCTAAGAACAAGGACTAGAATCTTACGAAAAACAAGCCGATTACTTAAGGAGCGAGAGGTTACTATGGGTGACATGGAGGATCAGAAAGAAGAGTTACTGCTTCAAAATAAAAATATTACCGATAGTATAAACTATGCCAAACGAATTCAGGAGGCTCTAATTCCATCTGAGTCCCATTTTAAAAAAATCTTACCCCAGTCCTTTATCTTGCTCATACCAAAGGATATAGTTAGTGGAGACTTTTATTGGATTAATGAAATAGATAATCGGATTTTTGTTGCAGCCATTGACTGTACTGGTCATGGAGTGCCAGGAGCTTTCATGTCAATAATTGGAGTAGAACTTCTTCGCAATATTATAAGCGTTATGGGGATTAATGATCCAGCTGAGATATTGAACTTGTTAGATGAGGGAATACGCGACACGTTTAGTAAAACTGTTAACGATGAAGCGTCAAATGTAAAGGATGGTATGGATGTATCCTTTTGTGTTATCGACAAAGAGAATAGAACATTACAATTTGCAGGTGCTTTTAGTAACCTTTACCTTATTCGTGATAACCGTTTGAAGGAAATTAAAGGGCAGCGTTATACCGTGGGGTTTTCCTATGACCTAGAAAAGCCCCAATTCTATAGTTATACTGAGTCAATACAGCAAAACGACATGATCTATATTTTTACCGATGGGTATGTTGATCAGTTTGGTGGGCCTGAAGATAAAAAATTTAAATTTCGCAGGTTTAGGCACCTCCTGCTTAGCATCCACAGGTATCCGCTTGAAGTTCAAAAGCAACAATTACTAGGTAGTATTAACCAGTGGAAAGGTGAAAATGAGCAGGTGGATGATATATTGATTATTGGTATAAAGCCCGATTTGGCATAGGCTATTTTGCTAGCAAATACCCTAGGGTTACCCTATAAATTTTGCAGTGCCATTGCATCAAAAGATTGGAGATTCAAATTATATGGTTAATCTTGCTAAAACAGATCCTGCTAGCAAATATCCACGCAAACGAAGTATTCTGCATTGTACGATGAGACATATATAACATCCAGGATTATCCTTAATGCATTTGAATGAATATCCTAATGGATATTTCATTTCTGCCACCTGTAAGTTGGCCGAAAGGGCAGGCAAGTATTCCTTTGCATATGAAATATGCTATAAAGTTTATGTGTATACCCTAATATTGGGTGCCGATTAAATTCTTCATTTTCTGAATTAACACCTCAATTTGGAATGGCTTGCTGATGTAATCGTCCATTCCTGCAGCTAGGCACTCCTCCTTATCACCTAGTAGGGCGTTAGCTGTTATGGCTATTATTGGAGTACGTGAGTTTGAACTAGATTCTATTTCGCGAATTTTTTTGGTGGATATAATTCCGTTCATTATAGGCATCTGAATATCCATAAGAATAATATCAAACTTACTGGTTCCAAACTTATCAAGTGCCTCTTTGCCATTATTCGCTATATCAATGTTTTTCACAAGTTTTTTGAGGCTAAGTACAACAATCTTCTGATTTATTAGGTTATCCTCAACCAAAAGAACATTGGCATCTTTGAGTTTTATCGATTGCTCTTGTGTGCGCTTTAAATCAGTTTTTGTATCACTGTCCTTATCTTCTTCCTGTTGTTCATCTTTTTGATGGGTTAATCCATTTTTTTCGAGTGAATAGGGAAAGAAAAAGGAAGCATTTTCGGAGGTTAATGAGATGCTTAGTTTGCCTCCGTTACTCTCAATTAATTTTTGTGTTATTGAGAGGTCTAGCATATCAATATATGTTTGTGAACTTGTTTGTGCTAGCGAGGAGTCGTTAGTAACGAAAAGGTTTTGGTCCAAATTTAAAGGTAGCAATAAGGGCTTATCACTTTTAACTTCAACAAAAAGATTAATACTTTTGTCCGTTTCCTCTCGTTTTGAAACTATAATATTAACACTAGCCTTGCTTGCGCTCTTATTCTTTAGGATGCTTTCAATTAGGTTTAAGAATATTTGCTTGATGCGAACTGGGTCGCCCAAAAGATTATCTGGTATTGAGTTGTCAATTTTTAGATTAAAAGGAGTATTGTAGGTATTCTGAGTTGAGAATATCTTAATTGTGCTATTAATTGTGCTATATAGGCTAAAGGGGATGTTAATGCTCCCTCTTTCTTTGATGTCAATATTCGATATTTCAACCATGCTGTTAACCACGTTAACCAAATTGTTTGTTGAAGCATGGATGGTGTCAATTAAATCCTTCTGTTTTTCATTACTTGTGATAGTTTCGAGCAAATTAGCTATAACCATTATATTATTTAATGGTGTGCGAATTTGGTGAGAAAGCCCTGAAATAAAGTCTTGATGTTGCTTATTAATGGTTTTTAGATTAAGTACTTTTTTTTCCATGCTATGCATATACTTAGTTTTTATGGCATCGTGCAGATATGCCAATAGCATCACAGCAAGGAAAGAAACTATAAATAGGATTTTAAAGATTAAGGATATTTCTTCGTTATTGTTAAAAATACCAAAGGGTGCAAATAGTCCTATTATTGCCACCGCTAGAAAAATTCCACTTGCAATTGTTCCTTTATTGTAGCCAAGTGATGCCGCAGCAATTATGGGTAACAGACTAATGGCTAAAGCGCTTGTTATACTAATGTTGCCCGACCAGATTATAAACTCAAATACAACGGCAGCAATAAATATAATAGAATAGGTATATGCATAACTGCGGGTAGTTTTTTTAGAATATAATCTCATGAATAAACCAATTAGTATTGCTCCCGAAATGGCAATGATACTAAGGAGGTTATTAGAGATTAAAAAGGCGGAAGCGGAAAGCAAGATGAAGAAAATCATTAAAACCCAGCAAGAAACATTAAATGCATGGATTCTAGATGTAATCTCTTCCTCTTCGTTCTGGTTTTTTTTATTTAAAAAGAGGTTTAAAAGGCGGTTGGCTACGTTCATGCCGGATTATAATTTTTATTTATCAAAAGATACATAGCGAAAACAGAGAAATAATTATATATAACTGTTTGTTTAGTAATATTTTATTGTAGTACGTGCCAGAATTAACAGTTTTACATAATTAATGATAAATATATGAAAAAAAACATATACTTAACGGATTTAGAGATTTAAATCATTATTTAAAATGTAATGAAAGTACTAATAAATGGACAGTTTACAGCTGTTAATGCTCAAGAACTTTAGGGTAATTTTGATAAAGCGTTGGTTTCTTGGGGTAAAAACTTGTGGATACAGTTAGAAAAGTAAACGAATAAGACCAAGAATTGCAATAGCCCCGAGGGTAAAAATAGCTGCGCCAGATACTTTGTTGATCCACCAAAGTTGTTTGAGTCTGAACTTTGTTCTAAATATATTTACTAGAGTAGTGAGGATATACCACCACAGCACTGCGCCTATAAATACACCACTTGTGGTAACTAGGGAGTGTGTCCAGCTGGTGTTATCGGTTACTACGTCCAATAGGGCAAAAAGGGCAATGAATAGGAATATTGCCAATGGATTTGTAATTGTAACTGCTAAAACGGAGAAGTAATCTTCTACAAGGTTGTTCTTTTTGCGCTTGTGTCTTCGGAGTTGCCTTACGGGATTTGTGAGAAATATTTTAATCCCCAAAAGGAATACAATAATACCTCCCAGAGCCTGAAATAAAATTTGCTTCTCTTCAATGTATGAAATCACAAAAGTTAGGCTGAAGCCTGCAATAGCTGCAAATATTGTATCGGCTGTTGCTGCTCCAAGACCGCTGAGGAAACCGCTTAATCTCCCTTTGTTTATTGTTCGTTGTATGCAGATTACCCCAATTGGGCCAAGTGGGATTGAGGCCAGAAGTCCAACAATGATTCCTTTTATTAGAAGGGATACAAACATTTAATTAATTCCTTTTTTGATTAAGCGATGCAAAGATAATTATTGTAAAGTTATATTATAATGTAAATGGAATACAAAACATGTTTTTTTAGGATTGATAGTTAATTCATTCTTAGTTTAGGGGATGCTTCTTACAAGTATTTTTGGTTCCAACATATCGTGTATTGCATATTTAACCCCTTCGCGTCCCAGCCCAGATTCTTTAACACCACCATAGGGCATTTGGTCTACCCTAAAAGTTGGAGTGTCGTTTATAATTACTCCACCAACTCTCAGTTCATTAAACGCCTCATGCTCTTCGCTTATGCTGTTGGTGAAAACTCCTGCCTGCAGGCCAAAAGGCGAGTTATTAACCTCTTTGATTGCATCGCTAAAGTTTTCGTAAGGCTCAACCACTACAACAGGTCCAAATACTTCGTTTTTGCATACGCGCATACTGGAGTCTGTGTTGGTTAAAATGGTAGGTAGATATACACCACTCACAATTTTTCCGCCAGTAATTAGCCTTGCTCCATTGTCAATAGCTTCTTTAACCCATTCATCAATCCTTTGGGTGTTTTCTTCATCAATCATCGATGATATATCTGTTTCAGCATCAAGTGGATTCCCAATTTTTAGTCTGCTTGTTAGATTTGAAAGCATATCGACAAACTGCAAAAAAATGCTTTGATGGACGTAGATACGTTGGGTGTGAATGCAAACCTGACCAGAGTACGAGAAAGCACCAACAAGACATTTAGCAGCAGCAGTTTTTAGATTTGCGGTTGGGGTAACAATGGCACCTGCATTTCCTCCTAGTTCAAGAACAACCTTCTTTTTGCCTGCTTTCTCTTTCATTTTCCATCCAACCATGGGGGAGCCTGTAAAGGTAAGCAGTTTAAATCTTTCGTCGGTAACTAGTTGGTTGCCTAAAACCCTATCCATGGGCAATACGCTAAGTGCTCCTTTAGGCAGACCTGCGGCGTACGCAATTTTGGATAACTCTAATGCCGAAAGTGGTGTGCTGCGAGCTGGCTTAAGAATTATGGGACATCCCGATGCTATGGCTGGAGCAATTTTATGCGATGTAAGATTAAGCGGAAAGTTAAATGGCGATATCCCTGACACTAACCCCACAGGAAAGTATTTAACCAATCCTTCTTTGCCCTCACCTGCTGGAGTCCAGTCGAGCTGCATATACTCAGAGGGTAGTCGTTTGCACTCCTCGGCGGCAATCAAATAAACCTGAACTGCTCTATCTACCTCCCCCAAAGCATATTTCATCGGCTTCGCAGCTTCTTGAGCGAGGAGTTTTGCAAGTTCTTCGCGTTTTTTTGTTAATCCTTCGGCAATGCTATTTAGTATGCTGCTCTTTTTGTGCGAGGGCATGTTTGCCATCTCATTCTCAACTTTCTGGGCTAGTGCAATTGCTTCTTCTAGTTCCTGTTGTCCAGCAAGAGAGCAACAGGCAATTTGCTCTTTATTGTATGGATTTATTACCTCGAAGGTGTTGGAGAGAATCCTGAAATCTCCGCCAATGCAAATGGGTTTAGTATTCATGTGGTGTAGGTTTATCAGCAAAAATAGCAAATCTTTATTCAGCCCAAAGTGTACATACGCATAAATCCTTTTAACTTTACCCTATTAAATGTGATAAGATTAATTGAATGTGGAACGAGCCACGATAGAAGTTTTTTGCAAGAGGAAAGATAATTATTTTGGCGAGTCCCATATGGCAATTGAAAAACAAATTATAAACAGCTAGATGAAAAGAAAAGTTTTTGCAATATCATTGTTTGTGAGTATGCTCCTTCTTGCTAAGCCGTTTTATGCCCAACTCCCACAGGTAATGCTTACCGATAGCGCTAAAGTTAGCCTTATTACCTGTTCGCAAGGCGAGGAGTTGTACTCAATATTTGGCCATAGCGCCATAAGGATTGTCGATCCTGTAGTTGGTGTCGATTGGGTTTTTAATTATGGAACATTCGATTTCTCAGACCCAAATTTTTATTCAAACTTTGTAAAAGGAAAGCTTAACTATATTCTTTCAGTATCCTCCTATCAAAATTTTAGGTACTCCTATATTTTCGAGGAGAGATATATCTATGAGCAGATGCTAAACCTGCAACAGCACGAGAAACAATTGCTACTCGATTCCCTAAGGATTAATTATTTGCCCGAGAATCGTTATTATTTATACGATTTTTTGTTTGATAATTGTGCAACTCGTATCCGCGATGTTTTTGTTGAGGTAATACCGCGTAAGGTCGATTTCGATTATAATTCATTAAAAACTGGATTGAGTTTCAGAGAATTGCTTATGCCAAACGTAATGGAGAAACCCTGGGCAAAATTAGGTATCAACCTTTTACTGGGTGTTAGTGCTGATAGGCAGGCCGAGCCATGGGAGTACATGTTTTTGCCCGAGCATATGCAAACTGCATTTAGCACAGCAAGCGTTGGCGTAGATAGCCTCACTAAGCCGCTAATGCAGCCTAGCGTTACCCTACTCAATGGAACCGAAATCCCAAGAACTCGGTTTAGAGAATCTCCCTTAATGGTTTTTATCGGCTTGCTATTGTTAGTCGTTATGCTTTCGTATTTTGACATTAAACGTGGGCGAGCAAGTCACTGGATTGATACAGTTTTTTTTACTTTAGTTGGGCTGTTGGGAGTCGTTATTGCTTTTCAGTGGTTTGGATCCAATCATGTTGTAATGGGCAATAACTATAATCTTATCTGGGCTCATCCATTACATTTATTGGGTGTGGTTGCACTTTTAGTTAAACGTTTAAGGCTTTTAGCAAGGTACTATTTTGGTGTCAATGCGCTTGTAATGGTACTGGTAATGATTCTCTGGTTTATTCTACCCCAGGAACTTCCATTTCCAATGTTTCCAGTGGTAGCAGCCATGGCAATACGTTCTGCAATAATTTTTAAATTTAACATAGATAAAAAAATCCCCCTTCAGAACGTAGATGCTTAATGAGGGGGGAGGGGAGTATAGTGCTAATTCATTTATGTTTAACGCTTGCGTTCTTTCTCTTTCGTTTTAGGCTCATCCTTTTTCCAGTATCCTTTTCGCGAAAGCAGATGATCGAGGTTGGCAATTCCGTATACCACAATTGCTGTTACTATTGAGGTATGCTCTTGGTACTCGGGTATACTCATGTTATATAAATCTCGTTCAGTATGCCATATTTCTCTGTAGGTAAAGTCATACCCTTTTGGGTCTGAGGTGCCAAAACTGAGAGTAGGAACTCCGGCTACAGCAAAGGGCCCACTATCGGTACCCCATGGTTCTGTTGGCCTTTTTACGGGTTGCATTTCGCTTACTGTAAATGGGAAATAGGGATTAATTTGGTTAATGGGTTCACATATTTGTTTCATGTCTTTCATCATTGCAGCAGGCACTTTTATGCTGCTAGCAACGGTTGGACCCCCATCACGATTAAACATATTGGATATTTTGTCAAGTTTATCAGCATTTTTTTCAACCCAACTTTTAGAACCTAGTAGGCCAAACTCTTCTCCAGCCCATAGGCATACAAGAATTGTTCGCTTAGGTTTGCCTCCCGCTTGCATAATAAGCCTGGCGGCTTCCATTGCAGGAGTGGCGCCCGAACCATTATCAACTCCACCGGTGGCTACATCAAATGCATCTAGGTGACCTCCCATAATTACGTACTCATCGGGAAATTCGGTGCCAGGTATAACACCAATTACGCTGTGGTATGGAATTGGTCCAAGCCTAAAATGGTTTCTGATGTCAAACTCGAGAAAGAAGCGTTGGCGTTCAATGGCCATTTGCTCAATAACAGCAAATTGGTGTTCATCAAGCTTAATGTCGGGCACTTTCGGAAGATTTTCAAAGGTAAGGTCTTCAAGATTCTTACGATCGTAAAGGGCTACAATGGGGTTAGGTGCCGACTGGATAATGCCCAGAATCCCAGCGTCAACCATTTCTTTGTAGAATAGAGCAGGTTCTTCTTTTAATGGGAGTAACTCTTTTTGTGGGTTACTGGTATTTCGATTAGCCCAGTTTTCTTGCCTTATTACATTGTTCTTTTTTTCAATCTCTTCATTTTCGAGCATAATGCTAATGCGACTCGTATTGGCTTCGTCTGAAATATCGATGGGCCAACCGTTGCTTTTTCCCGAAATAAGCACCCAAGCACCATTTAGTTTACCTTTCATCCGGTCAAACTGTGCTCGGGTTTTGGGTTCGAGCATTACGTGTCCAGTTTGAACTCCCTTTGTTCCAACGGTATATGAAGGGGTTGCGAAATGAAGATTCATGCCGTTTTGGTCTAGCATACGGCCAAACCATGGGCCACGATTAAATCCCACAGGGAGTGAGCCAACCGAATCAACAATTACTTCCATCCCCCATTCTTCAAGTTTTTTAGTAGCCCATTTAACAGCGGTTTCGTAGGCATCGGAACCAATAAGCCTCCCGCCTATGCGGTTACATAGCACATCGAGGTGCTGCATAGTTTGATTGTCGGATTTTCCTATTTCGATAATTTTATCGATAACAGGGTCGTGTTGGGAATAGACATGG
>JAQUJY010000004.1:0-10324 GCA_028680705.1 Bacteroidales bacterium | reverse complement strand
GGTTGGCTGTTCACATTATATCTCTTAATCTGTAAATCAGCATTTATTTTACCAATGGTGTTTTTTACCTTACCATCTACAGTTGAGGTTATCCATTCTGACTCAGGCAACTCTTTACGCTCATCAACATAAAGAGCAACTACAACGTAGTCGTTTTTTAAACGCTGAATTACCCGGGGATCGCTCCAAACTTTTTGTTCCATTACCTTGCAGTTAGAACAGGCATGGCCAACAAAATCAACAAATAGTGGTTTGTTCTGCTCGCGCGCACAGGCTAAGGCCTGATCGTAGTCAAAATAACCCTGAATGCCGTGCGGGAGGTGGAGAAAGTCTGCATGCTTTGGTTCTTCACAAATTGATGATTTATCGTTTGTTGAGATGGTTGACCTTTGTCCAATCATTTCAACAAGGTCAAAACTGTGTCCTGTTTTTGGCGGAATTAAGCCCGATAAACCTTTTAAAGGAGCACCAAACATTCCAGGAACAAGGAATATGGTAAATGCAAAGGTGGCAATAGCCAACATCATCCTAACAAAACCAATATGTTCTACTGGCGAATCGAATTTAAACCTGATTTTACCCAGAAGGTATAGTCCAAGCATTATAAATATGGCAATCCAAATGGCCAGGAATACTTCGCGACCAAGGATTCCTAAATGGTAACTTTGGTCGACAACCGAAAGGAACTTTAGACCAAAGGCTAACACAATAAAGCCTAAAACAATTTTTACAGAGTTTAACCATCCACCTGATTTTGGCAGCTTATTTAGCCACGATGGAAAAATGGCGAACAGCGTAAAAGGAACAGCAAATGCCAGCGAGAAGCCTAACATTCCAATAATTGGCTTAAGCCCAATTCCAGCAGCCGATTCAACAAGGATTGCTCCAACAATTGGCCCAACGCACGATAGGCTCACAATTACCAGCGTAAGCGCCATAAAGAAAGAACCAATAAACCCACCCTTATCCGCTTTGCTATCGGTTTTTGTCGATAAGCTGCTGGGTAGCGTTATTTCGAACAATCCAAAGAAAGAAGCGGCAAATGTCATAAAAAGCAAGAAGAAGATTAGGTTTGGAAGCCAATGCGATACTAGCTGATTGGCAAACCCTGCCCCAACGCTGGTTAGCGAAACAATTAAACCAATTGATGTGTATATTACAATAATGCTGATGCCAAATATAAAAGCATTAAGGATAGCGTTAAACTTATTCTTTTGCTTGCCCATAAAGAATGATACCGTCATGGGTATCATTGGGAATACGCAGGGGGTAAGCAAACCAGCTAACCCTGCAGCAAACGAAATAAGGAAAAATAGAATTAACGAAGAGTCTGAACTTTTAGCTTTCGCATCCTCAGTGGTTACTGTTGCGGATTTGTCGTTCGTAGTTTCTTCTTTTGTAGTGGTTGGTGTTTCACTAATTGAAGTTGAGAAATCGGAGGTTAAAAAAATACACTTATCCTCAAAACAAGCTTGGTACTCAATTTCTCCTGATATTAATGCGCTAGTTTGGTTCTTACTTAGACTAATCGTTTGAATAAAGCGAGCCTTATTTTCAAAATAGGCTAAGTCTAAATCAAAAATATCATCGTGTTCAATTTTGATGTCACCAATTGGCCTTGGGGTTCCTTCAACGGAAAAGGCTTCATTCTCATTAAAAATAAAGGTTGTAGGTATAGGCCCGCCCGGAGGGTTCTCCGACGAGTATAGTTGCCATCCCATATCTATTGCGGCATCGAAAATTACATCATAGGTTGTTTCATCAACCTTTTGGGTGCTAACTTTCCATTTTACTGGATCCTGAACTTGGCTATACGTGCTACTTGAAACTAGAATTGCAAGTGCAACAACAGCGATTGATAATGCTCTCCTCATAGTTATAGTTTTGGAAAATAAAATATTTTTAAACTGTATTCGTAACAATATTTATAGATTAAAGTTCATTAAAAAAATCAGATGTTTTTTAAACATCTATTTTCAATGATTTGGCAAAAGTAAAAAAGCCGTTGCCTTAAGGCAACGGCTTAAATTGGCGTTAGAATTCTATCTTTTTTTCGTTTTGGTCAAGAAAATTGTACTCTAAAAAATTGTAGGATGAAATGGGGATAACCTTGAGCGAACACTTGTATTGTTTGCTCCATTTGTAACGCTTGCTAAAAATATCCTTGGTAAGGTATGCTGCAACAAATGGATGTACCTTGAGAACAATTTTTTTTATATCCTTGTCGCTTACAAGGAATGCTAACCTGTTCTCGATCTCTTCTTCAAGGAGTACGGCTGGTTTAATTTCACCAGTTCCGTTGCATGTTGGACATTTTTCAAGCGTTTCAATGTGCATCTCGGGCCGTACTCTTTGCCTGGTTATTTGCATTAGCCCAAATTTGGTGAGAGGCAAGATGTTGTGCTTTGTTCTATCCTTACTCATAAGCTCTTTCATCTTGTCGAACACCATTTGGCGGTTCTCGTTAAGGTGTAAGTCAATAAAATCCACCACGATAATTCCGCCCATGTCCCTTAGCCTAAGTTGTCTGTTGATCTCCTCTGCAGCAGCAAGATTAACCTCAAGGGCATTTGTCTCTTGGTCGTTACCCGCTTTTGAACGGTTACCGCTATTTACATCAATTACGTGAAGTGCTTCGGTATGCTCAATAATAAGGTAAGCTCCGCTTTTAAACGAAACGGTTTTACCAAACAGTCCCTTGATTTGTTTCTCAATTCCAAAGTTCTCAAAAATTGGTGTTTTGCCAGAGTACAGTTTCACAATTTTCTCCTTTTCAGGTGCAATCGTGCTAATGTATTCTTTTATGTCATTGTATATGCCGTCGTCGTTAACATATATGCTGTTGAACGAAACGTTAAGCATATCGCGAATAATGGCTGAGGTTCGCTTTAACTCGCTAAGTATTATGCTGGGTGGCTGGCTATTTTTAGTCTTATCGTAAGCCATTTCCCATTTTTTGATAAGGCTTTTAAGTTCAGCATCGAGGATGGCTACTTTTTTTCCTTCCGCTGCTGTACGTATGATTACACCAAAGCTCTTAGGAACTATGCTTTCGAGTAATCGTTTAAGGCGCTTTCGTTCCTCAGTAGAGGTGATTTTTTGCGAAATGGATACCTTATCTGAAAAGGGGAGAAGTACAATGTTTCGCCCTGCAATGGAAATCTCAGCACTTAGCCTTGGTCCCTTAGTAGAAATGGGCTCTTTGGCAATTTGAACAAGTACGGTTTGTCCGCTTGTAAGAATATTGGATATTTTACCGCCCTTGTCAATTTCTGGTTCAAGTTTGAACTTTGGAAGCGTTACTACTTTTCCTTTTTTTGTTTGAGAAACCTGTAAAAACTTATGAAACGACTTAAACTGTGGACCTAGATCGAGGTAGTGCAGAAATGCATCTCTTTCGTATCCTACGTCAACAAATGCCGCGTTTAGCCCAGGCATTATTTTCTTAACCTTACCAAGATAGATGTCGCCAACCGAAAACTGAACGTTGCTTTTCTCTTTGTTGAGTTCAACAAGTTGTTTGTCTTCAAGCAGAGCTAAAGCAACTTCAGATGTTCGTACATCAATAATAAGCTCTGTATTCACATTCAGAATGTATTAAGTTTTGGTGAGGTGTTATTAAACAATACCAACCTAAAGAACATTGTAGTTCCTTAGGTTGGACATGTTGGTTTTCAAAGTTGTTATGTTATTACAACCTTATTTCTTCTTCTTGTGGCGATTTTTACGCAAGCGTTTTTTACGCTTGTGGGTTGCCATCTTATGCCTCTTTCTTTTTTTTCCGCTTGGCATGGTAATATTATTATTATGTGATTAAATAAGTGGATTACTTAACGTGGGTTTTAACCTTATTAACGAAGGATTTAGCTGGCTTAAAAGCAGGGATATAATGCTCAGGTATAATAATTGTAGTGTTTTTAGAGATGTTACGTGCAGTTTTTTGTGCGCGCTTTTTCACTATAAAACTTCCAAACCCTCTAAGGTATACGTTATCATCCTTTACTAAAGACTCTTTTACTGTCTCCATAAAGGCCTCAACTGTCTTCTGTACAGTTACCTTTTCAATTCCAGTTTTTTTGGAAATCTCGTTAACGATATCTGCTTTTGTCATTTTTTAAAATCTTTAATTATCAATAATAAGGTTGAAATTCTTGAATTGGACTGCAAATATAACTCATTTATGTTTATAAATAAAGAACTTTCTAACTAATTTTGTCAAATTACTTTTCATTAACTATTGATTTAATGGATTTTAAAACGCTATTGAGTAGTTGGTATACTATAAATGCCAGAAGTTTGCCCTGGCGCGAAACATCTGATCCTTACAAAATTTGGGTGTCGGAGGTTATTTTGCAGCAAACTAGGGTTGCTCAGGGAACGGCATATTACCATAGGTTCATTAGCAAATTCCCAACGGTTAAGCATTTAGCCAACGCCCATGAGGACGATGTGCTTAAGGTATGGCAAGGCCTAGGTTACTATACCCGAGCACGTAATCTGCTTGCGGCTGCCAAATATATTGAGAATGAACTAAATGGGAGATTCCCAAATACCTACCAAGAATTGCTGAAACTTAAAGGGGTTGGCCAATATTCTGCTGGAGCAATTGCTTCTTTTGTCTTTAAGGAGCCTGTACCGGCAATCGATGGGAATGTGTACAGAATTATTGCCAGAATATTTGGAGTTTTTGACTCTCCTTACACCTCGCAGGGTAAGGCTGTCTTTAGAAAAGTGGTGGTCGAATTAATGAACAAGTCAGCGCCAGATCAGTTTAACCAAGCCTTGCTTGATTTTGGTGCCTTGCAGTGTGTTCCTCGAAGTCCTAATTGCAGTATCTGTCCTTTTGTTCATTACTGTTACGCATATAAGAACAATTTGGTTGATATTTTACCAACTAAAGCAAAAAAGATTAAAACTAGGAATAGGCATTTTACCTATCTGCTTATTCGTCACGGCGATTATACATTCATCTCTAAAAGAAAATCAAAAGATATTTGGAAGTCGCTTTACGAATTTCCGCTCATTGAAACCGAAAAACCTTTGGCAGCAGAAAAACTTCAGGATGATGATGAATGGAAACTACTGCTCGCTTCCTCCGATCCTGAAATCGTTTATTTCTCGCCAACTGTTAAGCATCTGTTGAGCCATCAGGTTATTATGGCCCGTTTTGTTATTGTTAATATCACCAAAACCACGAAAGGCTTATTAGATAGATTTAAGAAGGTGCATACCAGTTCAATTGATTCGTACACTATTCCTACCCTTATTGATAATTTTTTGGCAGCGGAACCAGCAGAAAAATACTTTCTAAATCCACCAACACCATAGAATTATTTTGTAAGTTTGAATAACCATGTTTAATTGTATATGATTATATTTGTAGTTTAGTAACCAACTAAAACCAGAAATTATGAGCGTTAATAAGGTAATTTTAGTAGGCAACGTAGGTAAAGATCCAGAAGTAAGACACCTTGAGGGTGGCATTACTGTTGCTCGTTTTCCCTTGGCCACAAACGAAACCTATACCGACAAAAGTGGACAAAGGGTAACTCAAACCGAATGGCACAATATTGTTGTATGGCGCGGACAAGCAGAAGTTGCCGAGAAATATATTAAGTCGGGAAAGTTGCTTTACGTTGAGGGTAGGCTAAGGACCAACACCTATGATGATAAGGAAACTGGTGTTAAAAAGTATTTTACCGAGATACACTGTTCATCTTTTAGGTTTCTTGGTCCATCAACATCCGACGGTGTTGCAAGAGACGAGCGAAGCGATTCACCAACTGTAAAGGATTCGGGTAAGGAGGATGACTCTTTAATGCCTCAGCCCGACGATGATTTGCCGTTCTAGCACGAGTCGGGAACATTTCTCATAAAAAAACAATAATTGAATTCCATACTTTTTACTGTATTAAGTGTACTGGCACTACCCAAGATTGAACTATACCCTATTACAATAGGTGTAGTTGTTGGTCTTGTTATTCTTGTTTTACTCTTGGCTTTGTCGAGCCTCATATCTGGCTCGGAGTCGTCTTTTTTCTCGCTTACTCCAACCCATATAAAAAGCCTTAAGGAGGATGAAAGTAGAGCAAGTAAAATGGTTCTCGAATTACTCCAAAAACCAGAGAGACTGCTTGCGTCAATTCTAATAGCCAACAATTTTATTAATGTTGCGATTATAATTCTTTCAACTTTTTTAACTAATTCCATAATCGATTTTTCAAATTCGCCTATATTTGGATTTATTTCTCAGGTAGTTGTAATTACGTTTATAATTTTATTGTTTGGTGAGATTGCTCCCAAAATACTGGCCACCAGCAAGCCAAAATCTTTTTCGCGGGCAATGGCTTTGCCGATGTATGCTCTATATAAGATATTCTATCCGCTCAACCATATGCTAGTCTCATCAACAGCACAGGTTAGTCGTAGGTTTAATCCTCGCAGAAACATATCTATAGATGAAATTGGAGATGCACTCGACATAACCTCAGGGCATCATCCCGAGGAGAAGAAGATACTGAGGGGTATTGTTACCTTCGGACATATAGAGGTGCAGGAAATTTTAAAACCTCGTCTCGATGTTGTAGCTGTCGAAATTTCTTCGGGATTCAACAAGCTAAAGTCAGTTGTTATTGAGTCTGGTTATAGCAGAATTCCGGTCTACGAGGAATCTTTTGACGAGATAAGGGGTGTATTATATGTCAAAGACTTGATACCCCATATCGATGAGTCCGATTTATTTGAGTGGCAAAAACTTTTGCGTGAAGCATATTTTGTTCCAGAGACTAAAAAAATAAATGAGTTACTGTCGGAGTTTCAGTTAAACAGAATACACCTTGCAATTGTGGTTGATGAGTATGGTGGAACTTGTGGAATTGTCTCTCTCGAGGACATACTCGAGGAGATAGTTGGCGAGATTTCCGATGAATCTGATGAGGAGGTTAGCCTTTATACAAGAATTGATGACCAGAACTATTTTTTCGAGGGAAAAATTCTTATTAACGATTTTTGCAAGGTACTTGATCTCGACGATTCAATTTTTGAAAAGGTTAGGGGTGAAGCAGAAACACTTGCAGGTGTTATTCTCGAAATAACAGGGCATTTGCCCAGCAAAAACGATGTTATAAACCACAAGTATTTTAGGTTTACCATCGATTCTGTCGATAACAAAAGAATAAAAAGACTAAAGGTCAAGGTCTTAAATGATATGCATTAGCATGAGAAGAACTGCACTTTATTTTATACTGATTTTCCTTTTGCAATTATCAATTGGTTGCTCCGATACACCAGTTCCCCGCCCACGTGGGTATGTTCGTATAGACTTTCCTCAGCACAACTACGTACAGTTCGATTCTGCCGGTTTCCCTTATCGCTTTAAGCACCCTTCATATAGCAAGGTCAGGATTGATAATTCGCGCAATGCAGAACCATACTGGGTGAATGTAGATTTTGACCAGTACAAGGCCCGAATTCATATAAGCTATAAGGATGCGAGTGGAATGCTCGATTATTTAATGGAGGATTCACGTAAACTAGCCTTTAAGCACACATACAATGCTGAGTCGATAACAGAACGATTCTTTGAAAATCCTGATGAAAATGTCTACGGTATTTTATATAGTATGAAAGGGAACACTGCCAGTTCTTGGCAGTTTTATGTAACTGATTCGGTAAGGCATTTTCTTAGGGGAGCACTATACTTTTCTGTTTCACCAAACAAGGATTCGCTAGCACCGTCAATAGAATTTTTTGGCGAAGATTTGATTGTGCTTATGGAGTCGGTAGAGTGGAAAAACAATAATTAGGTTTATGGCTGCTGTTGAGATTTTAGAAGCAGATGATTATACGCTAGGTATATGGAGGGTTGAGGAGACCGAGGAGGAACTTAAAGAGATTGTGGGTGGTGAGTACTTTCCTGGGTTGGCTCGTATTTCAAATAGCCGCAGAAAACTTGAATGGTTGGCTGCGCGTGCTCTGCTTCGCGAGTTTGGGTACACCGGTCATGTGATGTATCATCCCACTCGCCGACCTTTTCTAGCGCATTCGCGCTCGCACATCTCCATAAGCCATTCTTACCCGTATGTTGTTGTAATCCTAAGTAGCGATTTGCTTGTGGGTGTTGACATAGAGTCGTTTACTCGTCCTTTTATAGAGGTAAGTGATAAGTACCTATCGAAAAACGAGAAAAAGTGGGTAGATATTGATGACAACCGCCAATTGTCGTTAATTTGGAGTGCAAAGGAAGCTATTTATAAGCTACCTGGTATGGAGGGGCTAGGTGCAGCCTACATGGATGTAAAGCCCATTGCTAATTTAGCAAAAGAAGGGAAGTTTGAAGCTACCGTTAGGCTTGGCGGAACAGTTCAACGATTAAATTTACACTATTTTTACTTGGGATACTTTAACGTGGTTTGGGTGGGGTGTAATCCCAAATTGCTAGAATGGTAAGGTTATGATTTATAGTCAACTTTTAAAATCACAGAAAGGCCTGTTTGCTCTGCTTGTCGATCCGGATAAGTATAGTTTTCATGAACTTAAAGGATTATCGCAACGAGCACAAAAGGCAAGTGTAGATATAATTTTGCTTGGTGGTAGCCTTACAAGCGCTAGTATTGAACAAACGTTAATGACCATCAGGCAGCATTCTTCAATACCAATAGTTTTGTTCCCTGGCAACGCGTTGCAGTTTAGCCCCAGTGCTGATGCTATATTACTTTTGTCATTGATATCGGGCAGAAATCCCGATTTCCTAATTGGTAATCATGTGCTGGTTTCTCAGGCTCTTCACGAAAGTGGAATGGAGGTTATACCAACTGGATATATCCTAATTGAATCGGGAGCAGTAACCTCGGTGCAGTACATGAGCAACACTCTGCCAATTCCCCGCAATAAGAGTGATATAGTGGTGGCAACTGCTATTGCTGGACAGCAACTAGGGCTAAAAAGTATTTATCTTGAGGCTGGTAGTGGTGCCGATTTGCCTGTTCCCAAAGAGATTATTTGTGAGGTAAGAAAATCGGTTGATTTGCCCATAATAGTTGGCGGAGGTCTCAGGACTCCTGATGCTGTTCGAGGTGCACGAGAAGCGGGGGCAAATATGATTGTTGTTGGGAATGTGCTTGAGAAAGATGCTGGTTTGCTAAGCGAACTAGTTGGTGCAAGCAGATAAAAAAAGCGTTGAAACAAGTTCCAACGCTTTTTTATGGAATCTAAATTTATTTAATCTCGTAGGTGTCACCACTGTGAAGTAGATCATCCATACATTTAATTTTGGAGTTTTCCTGAACCTCAAGAAGTTGGTCTCTAACGTTATCGTCGTAAGTAGGATATTTTACGGCTCTAATAACACCAAGCGCAAATGGGAATTCTGGATACGCCATATTGGTAAGCATCATATGAACTCCAGGGTTTGGATTTTTCGCATCGTGAACCAGGATATCTTCAAGAGTGTAGCCATCCTTACCAATAGTAACCACTTTAAGGTGATTACCAACCATAATAAGCCCTTTTTCATTATCCTTACCAAAGAGCATCTTCTCACCATGTCTTAGAACAATTGTCCTGTCTTCTCTATTCTCTTTATCGGTAATGGAAGCGTGAGTTTTATCGTTAAAAATTACGCAGTTTTGTTGAACAACTACAACCGATGTTCCATCGTGCTTAGCGGCTTGAACAAGGACTTCGGCGGTTAACTTTACGTCCATATCAATTGAACGGGCAAAGAATGTTCCCTTTGCACCAATAATAAGTTCACCAGGATTGAAGGGTTGCTCAACAGTGCCGTAAGGGGATGTTACAGTTTTGACCCCAAGTTTTGATGTTGGACTATACTGACCTTTAGTTAATCCGTAAATCTCGTTGTTAAACAGTATGATATTAATATCAATATTCCTTCGGATTGCGTGTATAAAGTGATTCCCGCCAATTGCTAAAGCATCACCATCGCCAGTTAATTGCCATATGCTTAACTTGGGGTTGGCTACTTTTGCTCCTGTTGCAATTGCAGGTGCCCTACCGTGAATACCATGAAATCCGTATGTGTCCATGTAGTATGGGAAGCGGCTTGAACAGCCAATCCCAGATATGAAAGCATACCTTTCTTTGCTGTAGTCCAATGCTTCGGATACCTCGGGTAGTGCACGATAAACAGAGTTCAGTATAGCATGATCGCCACAACCCGGGCACCATTTTACTTCTTGATCGCTTTTAAAATCTTGCGTAGTATAATTGTGTTTGCCCATGATTACTTGCCCTCCAATATTTGGTTAAATCTATCTTTAAGTTCAGTAATAGTAAAGGGTAACCCTTGTACTTTATTAAACTG
>JAQUJY010000048.1 GCA_028680705.1 Bacteroidales bacterium | reverse complement strand
GCTACTTATTAAGTTCAATTATTTAAAAATCAGTCAATCTCTATTACTCAACTATCAGCTTAACAACCTTGTTAAAATTAGTCCCCGAATTAACTCTTACAAGGTAAAGCCCTGATTTAAAAGAAGAAATATTCAGTGGGTAAGTGTACGATAGGTCGGTAGGGATAAATTTATCTTGTTTAACTGTACGTCCAGTAATGTCCATTACAGTAACTGTTATCTCAGACATAGTAGGCAATGAAATACTGATATTGGTCTGTATACTTGCTGGGTTGGGGTACATTTTTACGGAAAATCCAGCAGTTGGGTCAACGGGAACATTGGTTGGATAAAAGTTGCCCTGTTGGAATCCAGATGTTACTATTATGCCAGCCTCCTGATTTATCCATGTTTCAATCACAGGCTCACCAAGTGTCCAGCTAACATTAAAGTTTGGAGCAGTATAGAACCCGCCTGCTGGAGCAACTACTTCAAGTATACTAGTTTGGCTAAAACTAATTAATGTAATGAGCACCAAGGCCATTGAGAGTATAATCTTTTTCATAATCAAGTTATTATGGGTTGTTTTTACTTTAGTTATTATAATGCAAGTTAATGTAAATATAAATAACTTTCCTAATATATTATTAAAAATAATACATTTGCTCAACTGAAATCAAATTTCAAGATACTTCGTTTCATATAATTTTCATCAAAGGGATGTAAGTAGTATATATTTAAACAAAATTCACAATGATTAGTTTAAAGGAAAAAGTTATTGAGTTAAACCAAGCACTGAAGGGAAAAACGCCACAGGAATCAATATCCCATTGCTTAGATGTGTTCAACAATAAAATTGCTCTATCAACCAGCTTGGGGATTGAGGATCAGATCCTAACTCAAATGTTGGTTGCAATAAACAAGGAAGCTGAGATCTTTACTCTCGATACTGGTCGTCTTTTTCCCGAAACCTACGATCTTATTGAAAGAACTTGTAGTAAGTACGGAATAAACATGAAAATTTATTTCCCAGACTATATTGATGTTGAGAAGATGGTAAACAAAAAGGGCATTAACCTCTTTTACCATAGCGTTGAGAATAGGAAGGAGTGCTGTGGTATTCGTAAAATAAAGCCATTAAAGAGGGCTTTTGCTGGCCTTGATGCATGGATTTGTGGGCTTAGGCGCGACCAATCTGTTACCCGTACAGATATGCAGCTGGTTGAGTGGGACGAGGGGAACGGTTTAATAAAGATTAATCCGCTTATTGATTGGAGCGAGGAAGATGTGTGGAAATATGCGCGCGAAAACAATGTTCCCTATAATATTCTTCACGACAAAGGCTTTCCCAGTATTGGTTGTCAGCCTTGTACTAGAGCAATAGAACCGGGCGAAGATGTGAGAGCAGGACGCTGGTGGTGGGAAAACCCAGAAACGAAGGAGTGCGGTTTGCATAAAAAATAAAAGAATAAAGGGCTTCCCGGGAAGCCCTTTATTCTTGAGGTCTCGAGCGGATTTGAACCGCTGTACGTGGTTTTGCAGACCACTGCCTAGCCACTCGGCCACGAGACCATTGCTATTTGCGTTTGCAAAGATATGAAAAAAAAGTAAAAGTCAAGTCTCTTTATTTAATTTGAGGATTCCTGACGCCTAGATTTTAATTATCCTCTCGAGAGAATCTTTTAAGACAGTCGGGGCAAAGGCATCCTGCGTATTTTTGGGCTAACTCCTCAAGTTTTTGCGGCGAAAGTTTAAATGCTGAGCACCAGCATTCTTTGTCCGATTCGCAGTAGCAATCGAAAAGAGCTTTGCAGCAGGGACAATGCTTGAACTTAATAATACCCATTATCTTTTGCGGGTAAGGGTTACGCTCACCCTATCCATTTTACCTCCCATAGGCGGATTTAGTTTCGATACTTTTACCCAAGCCTCATCGAGCATTGGGAGGCTACTGAAACACGAGTTGAGAATACGCTCACAAACGTGCTCAAGCAAATGCGACGGTATTGCCATTTCGGTTTTAATAAGATTATATGCTTGCTGATAATTTAGCGCATCCAATATCTTATCGGTTTTAGAGGCTAATGTTGATGAAGTGGTTAACCTAACATTTACTACAAAGTGGTTTCCAACAACCTGCTCTTCCCTGTAGCACCCATGGTAGCCAAAAAACTCCATGTTTTCAAGTTCAATCGTTGTCATTTCTGATGAGGGTATAGTTATTACTTGACAAAAAAAGTCATTTTATTTTAAATGATGCCCATTCTTTAAGCATTTATGCAACAGGTAACCCATAAAGTTGGTTTAAGTTTAACTCAATTGCAAAAAAAAGGTTGTAGGTTAAAATATTGCCTACAAATTCGTATTTTTGTGGTTTAGAACAAAAGGTAACGGAAATGGAAAAGAAAAACACTAGCATAAACCCTTCAGAAGAGAAATCGCGCAATTTTCTGGAAGAGATTATTGAAAAGGATATTGAAAGCGGAAAACATGGAGGACGTGTGTTGACTCGTTTCCCCCCCGAACCAAATGGGTACTTGCATATTGGTCATGCAAAATCCATTTGCTTAAACTTTGGGTTAGCCCAAAAATATGGTGGCAAAACCAACCTTCGTTTCGATGATACAAACCCAACTAAAGAGGAAGTTGAATATGTTGACTCCATTAAGGAGGATATTATGTGGCTTGGCTTTAATTGGGCCGATGAGTTTTATGCATCTGATTACTTTGAGCAGTTGTACCTTTGGGCTGAGAAATTAATAGGGATAGGCTTAGCCTATGTTGACGATCAAACCCAAGAGCAAATTCGCTTGGGACGAGGAACGGTTACACAACCTGGTAAAGATAGCCCGTTTAGGAGTAGAAGTGCCGAAGAGAATCTTGATCTCTTACGCCGTATGCGTGCTGGAGAATTTGCCGAGGGCAGCAGGGTTCTGCGTGCTAAAATCGATATGGCACATCCCAACATGCTAATGCGCGACCCCATTCTGTATCGTATATTACATGCACATCACCATCGTACGGGCGATAGCTGGTGTATTTACCCAATGTACGATTATGCGCATGGCCAAAGCGATTCAATTGAAAGGATAACTCACTCAATCTGTACGCTTGAGTTTGATGTGCACCGCATGCTGTACGACTGGTTAATTGAGAAACTTGAGATTTTCCAGTCGAATCAGTATGAGTTTGCCCGATTAAACCTCACCTACACCGTGATGAGTAAGCGCAAGCTGCTACAACTTGTTGAGGAAGGTTATGTGAGTGGTTGGGACGATCCGCGAATGCCGACAATTTGTGGCCTTCGCCGTAGGGGGTACACACCCGAGTCTATCCGTGTATTTGCTGATAGGGTTGGGGTTGCAAAGCGCGATAATGTGATTGATCTCTCACTTTTGGAGTTTTGCCTACGCGAAGATTTGAATAAACGCGCCCAGCGGCGCATGGCAGTTATAAATCCGCTAAAGGTGGTTATAACTAATTATCCTGAGGATAAAACTGAGGAGATAAGTGCAATAAATAATCCCGAGGATGAGTCGGCTGGCAGAAGACCCTTAATGTTTGGTAAGGAAATTTATATTGAGCAGGATGATTTTATGGAGAATCCTCCTAAGAAATATTTTCGATTAGCACCCGGGGGTGAGGTACGGCTTCGTTATGCCTATCTAATTAAATGCAACGAGGTTGTAAAGGATAATGAGGGTAATATTATTGAGCTCAGATGTACCTACGACCCCGAATCGGCCGGAGGAAAATCGTCCGATGGACGAAAGGTGAAAGGTGTAATTCATTGGCTAAACGCCAAGAGCGCGGTTAAGGCTGAAATCCGTCTTTTAGATCGCCTTTTTGCTAATATGGATCCTGATGACGTTCCTGAAGGAACAGATTGGAAAACGGGCATTAATCCCGATTCGCTAAAGGTGGTTACTGGATTTGTTGAACCAGCGCTTCAGAATGTGAGCCCACTCGATAGGTTTCAGTTTGAGCGATTGGGGTATTTTAGCGTTGATTACGATAGCAAACCCGATAAGTTGGTGTTTAATCGTACAGTAACCCTTAGGGACACCTGGGCGAAAATCTCATCAAAATAGAAAATCAACGGGAAATGTAAGAATAGTAGCCGATTGTGGACAAATTAAATATAAAGCCGCAAAACTATAACGTGGGCTGCAAGGGTTGAATTTACGCTAATCTCAACTATTGTTTTTCACATTTCATTAGTTACTTGGATTATTTGTTGTACCACGATTCGTGAAGTTTGCTCTATGGTTTCGTGTGGCGTGGGGTATGATAAGGCTATTCCCTATCAGTTTACACCAACTTTTTCTAATGCTATTATAATTTTACTTTCAGCCCAAAGGGGAAAAATGTAAAAGCATAGAAATTATTAAAATGATCAATTTTCATGGGAGAATAATAAGCTCTATTGAATGGTGCTAGAGCAATCAAAGGTGAGGATTCAAAATATATTCTTTTTGTTACCCTAATGTTTAGGGTTAAACTAGCATTAATTGTTGCACCAAAACTATCGTTATTATCCCAGTTAACATGTAATGCGCCAGCGCCTATTCCGACTGTCCAAAATAATCGATCCCTTATCAGATTCAACTTATAATATCCGTTTAAACTTAGCTGACTCAAATTACTATTAAGGTCGTAAAGCTGGTCTGTTAAAAAAAATCCAAAATGCCTTGAATGCTCGTATGAAACCCCAAATTGCCAATTTTCCCTTAAGTCCTTTTGGTATTCGAAAAAGGTTCTAATCCCAATTGAATTATATCCGTCGACTATAAATCCAGTTTGAAATGTTAAATATGCAGGTTTTGCTGTTTTTACTTCATCGGTTTGTGAGAATCCATTTAGAAACTGTAATCCAAGGACTAAGAAAATAAAATATTTAGTTCTCATAATCATTTCATCAATTTAGCATTGTCTCCATCATTTTAAAGTGCTTGCCATCGGCTAGTACAACAACCCCAGCATCCAAACGGGAACCCTTCGATTACTACCAATCTCAATCCCATCAACAAGGGTAATGGTGTTAGGGTTTTCTCTCAACTTCTTGGGAATTCTTTTGTTGGTTTCAAAACCTAGCAGCATTTGTCCATCAACCTCAATCGACTCGTATTGCGAGAGCCTTAGTTCATGAGCACTAAGCAGCTGGTTAACTACAAAAGTGCGAAGCAAAGCGGTTCTATTCTGTTGTGGGTTTCCTATTAATACGCTCATGTTGGGATTACCCATAAAAACTCTTTCGGGTTTTTGCAGAATGCTTATTGCACTGCCAGCAGGGTATATAAGGTTTATCAGTTTTGCTTTTTCTAGGTGAAACAGGTAACCTATTAGTGTATTCCGATGAAGATTAATGGCGTTGCTAATGCTCACAAGGTTTGGTTTAAAAGGTGCATTTTGAGCAAATATGCTCATAAGCTGCTTTAACTTGAACCCATTGCGCGAGTCGTAGCCCTCCATGTTCACCATATCCTGCTCTATAGTGTTAACTATATAATCTTCTATCGTTTGTTTCACCTCTTCGTAGCTGTTGCCCTGTACGGGGTAGGCGCCTTGTGTTAGGTACTTATCGAATTGGGGCAGGATTTTTAAATCGGTGGGAATCTCATTGTTTATATCGGAGTGATTTTGAACAATGCTATCTAGTGATATTTGCTCAAGGTTGATAATGCTCTGCATTGATAGGTACTCCCTAAACGACAGATTATTTACTTGGTAGATGGTGGCTCTTTGGCTTAGGTTTGCATAATGCTTTAGCATGTTGATGGTTGAGGAGCCCGCAAATGCTACCCTGAGGTTAGGGTAGGTTTCGTAAATTAGCTTAATTTCATTGCTCCAGTTGGGGTGCTTATGCACATTATCGATAAAGATATGCTCACCGCCCATTGAGCAAAATTTGCCAACAAAACTATTCAATTTGCAGTCTGCAAAATATAAATCGTTTAGGTTGATGTATATGGCTCTGGGGTCGAACCCGTGCAGTTTTTTTATTGCTTGTAACAGGAGAGTTGTTTTTCCTGTTCCTCTTGGTCCTAAAAGGCCAATTAGCCGCAATTCCCAATTAATATCATTGGTAATAGAACGGGAGAATTGGGTAGGGACTGATGCAATAAGATGGTTTGATTTAAGTCTTTTTTGCTCCATTGCTGATTAGTTTAAGCAAATATATGGCATTAATGCTTAAATACCAATTCATGTGAAGACTTTATGCGTATTGTAATCAGGAATAATGTTGTTTAGTTAAGGTTGTCGGCTTCGATTTCGCTCAGCCTGATCGTCACCCAGAGTTGCCTGCCCTGAGCGAAGCCGAAGGGGACGGTTATGATTGAATAGTAAGTTACATCTTGTTAACTAAACGACATTGAATCAGGAATCATTAAAACAAAGGTGATTTACCGAGCTTTTAGCTTATCAATATCGTTTGTTAGTAGTGCATTAACCCTTATCACCTCTTGCTCTATGGCCACTAATGATTCTTTTAAACTTTGAGGAGTTGTTTCCCCTTTTAGAGTTTCAAGTTCTTCAAGTTCTAGGGCAATTGTAAATATGTTCAACTGTCTGAATGCCGATTTCATCTTATGCGCAAGTTCACCAACACTCTTCCAATCTGCTTTTTCAACGCAACTCTTCAGGTTCCGAAGGTTAATCTCAGAGTTATCAACAAACGATTGGAGGATGATGCAGGTTGACTCGTCATCATCATTTGCGAAACGACGGATGTTCGAAATATCATAATCGTTTTGTGATGGCGAAATCCTTTGGGGAGAATCAATCAATTTTTCCTCCCCAATCAAAGGTGCAATGGCATTGTACAGTTCAATCTCATCGAATGGTTTTACGAGGTATGTGGCAAATCCCGCCTCGACATATTCGCGCTGCTGACCAATATTACTGTTTGCCGTTATGGCTATAGTGGGAGGTGGCGTGGTAATGCTACTTTGAATGGTTTTTGATAAATCGAAACCACTAAGTCCAGGCATCTGAATATCTGTTATTACCACTGCATACCTGTTAGCTTTAGCAAGTTTAAGGGCTTCGTTAGGTTCTCCAACAATTGTTGGGTTTACGCCAAGGGTTTTGAGCATTTCCTGAATTAGAAGTTGACCTATAGGATCATCCTCAGCAACAAGAATATTGGTGCTGGATGGAAGTTTTGGCTTATGTATTGTCTTTATCTTTTCAATTTGCCCCTCTGTAGCAATTGGGTATGTTAACTTAATGCTAAATGTTGAACCTTCGCCAACCTTGCTGCTTACGCTAATAGTACCATCCTGTAGTTCGATTAACCTTTTAACAATGGTTAGTCCAAGGCCAGTACCCCCAAACAACCTTGAGGTGCTCGAATCAACTTGGCTAAACTGTTCAAAAATAGCATCGAGTTTTTCCTTTGGAATCCCAATCCCTGTATCGCCAACTACTACCTCAATAGCAAGGTTTTCATCGTTATGCATTTCGGCGTTTAGGCTTAGGTTAACGCCACCGCTACCAGTAAATTTAATGGCGTTACTTAACAGGTTATACATAATCTGCTTTAACCTGAGCGGATCGCCAATGGCTGGCGTTTTGGCTAGGTTATTTGCATTCATGCTGTAGCTTAGCCCCTTTTCATGAGCCTGTACACTAAGTGCATTAAATGCTTCGGCAATCACTTTCTCGGGGATAAAGGATATTTTTTCAAATTTCAGGTATTCACCCTCAATTTTTGAAAGGTCGAGTATATCGTTTACAATTTGAAGCAGATGCTGCGATGAGCTGCTTAGCGATTCTACAGCTTGTTCTTGCTCTTTGTTGTGTGGATTATTGCTTAACTTTTTTGTTAGGCCAATAATTGAAGAGAGTGGAGTACGTATCTCGTGATTCATGTTAGCCAAGAACTCTTCCTTAACGTGCAATAGTTTTTCGGCATACTGCTTGGCCTCTACTAGCTGGTTTCGGTAATAGTTTGCTCTCGATAAATCTCTAAAGATTGTCCATATAAAAAGAATACTCATAATGAGCGCTACGCTACCCAGCCCTAAAAGCATAAAGGTCGATTCCTTTACGGTTTTCTTTACCTCTTCGGCCATGCTGTATGAGTTCATAAGCTCTTCGCGTTCAAGGAGCGAAAGTACAGTACGTATCTGATCCATTATCTCCTTATCGCTCTTAAGGAGTTCCAACTCTTTCTCGCCAATGTTGTACATGGTCATCTCTTGCTGCTCTTGAATCTCAGTGAGTATCCTAACCACTTTGCTCATTAGGCTATCGGAGGGCGACATAACCGATTTGCTAAGCGTGTCAACCTGAGTTTCAATCTCAACAATTAGCTTAGTTATGGTTGAGTCAGTTGGCTCTTTGCGTGAAAACCAGCGTAAGAGTTTGCTAAAAACACTCTGAGCGGAGTTTTCGGATTCAATACTAACAACAGAATCGCGACGCGATTTTGTTGTAGTTGTAACGCTGGTGATTACAGCCGATTCTTTAATAGAGTCGAGGTTTATGTTTTCAACCTCTTCCAATGCTTTTGCATAGAAGCGTGACGATTGGTCCGACTTTTTTAGTGCAATTAGCTCACGTAGCACCCTTCCTTTTCTATTGAGCAACTCTTGGATAAACTTTATCTTTTCACTTTGTACCGGATTTTTATCAGCAAGAATAAGGAGAGAGTCAACCTTGCTATTTATATTTTTCATAAAACCAAGGTAAATCGACAGGTAACTCTCGTTTTGGGTAAGCGTATAGGTTCTGATGTTGCTCTCGGCCTCGTATATATCAGTTATAATTGAGTTAAGCTTAATGAGTTTTTGGCTAGGTTCAGAAATGGATTGGCGTGTATTGGTTAGGTCGATAAATCCTTTGTAGGTAACAGCAAGCGCAGTAAGGGCTATGCTAAGAATAATAAGATAACCAAAAAGCACTTTTGGCTTTATTTTTCCCTGTTTAATTTTTTGTTTCTTGCCCATAACCCTTGTTGTTTTGCGCCTTGCTATGATCTGCTATTGCTTAAGCTGAATTACAAGGTACTTACTAGCGCCCCAGAAAAGTGTGGGGTCGGTAATCTCAATCGATTCAATTATACCGCTTTCATTCTGAACAAACTGGTAGCTACTGCTAGGGTGCGCGGTAATTAGTTCGGCAGTTTTTGCAATTAAGGGAATTAAATTGGTTTGGGCAATACTTATGGATGTGAAGTACTCCTCGTTAAAATCGGCTTTAAGCCTAAAACTGCGACCTAGCCCAATAAATCCGCCTGATTTCTCAATAATGCCATTCTCAATAAGCTCTTTACGGGTTCCTAGAGCAAACCAAGCCATATCCAGTGCTTCTTTGCGCAATGTGAGTTCCTGCTCTAGCATTTCGTTCTCAATGGTAAGCGTATCGAGTGTGGCATTTAGTGATTCTACCGAGAAATCGAGTTCAGTAAGCTGCCCTTTCAAAGCATCTACCTCAGCATTTCTAACATCAAGCATGTTATGTGCTTTCAAGAGCCTTTCCTCAAATTCAGAAATCTTAAAGTTTGCTCCTTTAAGTTTGGTGTTTAGGTATGCAACGGCTTTTCGGTTTTTGGTCATAAGCTCGTTTATGGTATTGATGTCATTTTGGATTCTCTCTCGTGTGTTGCTCTCCATCTCACCACCAAGGGCAGCATTCTTGGCTATTACCTGCTCCTTTTGCATAATTAGGGTGATGTTCGACTCAATATCATTAAGCATTCTGAAAAAACTGTTAATGGTTGAATCCTTTTCAGCCGATTGTTCATTAAGCTCGCTAAGCTGTTTTTTTAGCTCAATATTCTCACGTTTCTCTTGTTGATTGCATCCCCAAAGGGTAAGGGTGATGAGCGAAAGAATCAGTACTTTTTTCATGGTATATTATTTATGTTTTAAGTGGATTAAGGTAATGAACCAAATGCATACCAGAAATAGTACATTGTATATAAACCCTTTGAGAATGGCATGTTAATGAATGTAAGTGGTTTAGTACTTTTGCGGAAATGGGGAAAAAATCAACACAATGTGATTTATAATGCTAATGATTCGATAAGTGACGGCGGTTGAATTCTGCTTTTTTGAGATAGTGGGCAACTAGTCTGAGAAACTCATCGGGATCAAGTGGTTTGGCAATATAGTCATCGCAACCTGCTCTCATGCATCTTGCACGGTCATCGCTATGCACATTTGCTGTTTGGGCTATTACGTAAATCTTTGGGTTTTGCTTTTTTATCTGTATGGTTGCTTCGCAACCATCGAGGAAGGGAAGGCGGATATCCATAATTATAAGATCGATATCGGTTGCTATGCTACTAATTTCAACTGCATCTTCACCATTTTTTGCATGAATAATTTTTATATTGGTATCCTTAAGCAACGCTTCAATAAATTGAAAACTGAAAAGATCGTCCTCCACAACCAGAATTTTTTTACCCTTAAAATTCAAGTTCGGAAAGGTTGAGGATAATCCAGAGGTGTACGATTGTTCATTAAAACTGGGCTCAAGGTAAGGAACACTAAAGTAAAAGTTTGTCCCCTTGTCAAGCCGACTATCAAACCAAATATCACCTTTCAGCAGACCAACAAGTCCTTTGCAAATAGGCAAACCAAGTCCCGTTCCGCTAGAATTGTAGGGAGATGCTAGTGACTCACGGTTAAATCGACAGAAAATATTTTCGTGCTTATCGTTTGGTATGCCAATGCCCGTATCCTTCACAATGAATTTTATGCGACTATTATCCTCTAAGGTATACCCAAATTCAACCGTCCCTTTGTGTGTAAATTTCAGGGCATTGTCAATTAGGTTGATTAAAACTTGTTCTATGCGCAGTGCATCAGATACTATATTACTTTGCGAATCGCTGAGAGAGAGTTTTAGTTTTAGTTCTACGCCACTCCTTTTTTTATGGGAGGTATTTGAATTGAAAGTCGAAAACAAATCGTAAAATAGTTGGTTTAGATTGAACGATTCATTCTTTATTTGAACCAGGCCTGCATCAATTTTCGAGATAGTAATTAAGTCGTTTGTTATCTGAAGCAATGACACTCCTTCTCGGTTTATATTGTCAAGATATTGCTTTTGGGTCTCGACGCTCAGATTATCTTCAGATAAAGAGCGAGTATGGTCTATAATCCCATTTAGTGGAGTCCGAATCTCGTGACTTATATTGGCAAGGAAGGTTGATTTTAGCTGATCGCTTTTCTGAGACTCTTCTAGCAAGGCAGCTAAATCGTGTGTGCGATCTCGAATAATACTCTCAAAATGGTTATTAACGTGGTTTAACTTTTTATTGGTATCATAAAGCTTCTTGCTCTCAACCCTATACCTACGCATATAGAATAATAAAACTCCAAGCATTGAGAAGATAAGTAGTGCAATACCCCAAAATGCAATTAGTTGGTGCTGGTTTTTGGGAGTGCTAGCTTTATTGAGATTAAGATTATTCTCATTACCAAAGGTCTTATCGCTTTTCTCATACTCTTCGAGTAACTCTCCCAAATTTTTACCATTGCCCAAACGTTCAGGTGTAATGATTGGCTTCTGAATAACCTGTTTGTCAATGGGCCCTATCTCAGACAGGAGCCAGTTTTTACTTTGTGTGTGTTGGCTGCTAATCTGGGTAACGTGTTCTCCTTCCGTTGGCAGTAACCAAGAGAGAATAAGGAGTGAAGTTATGAGCCTAAAGCGTAGCATTATTTTAAAAACTTATGGGGCTAAAATAGATCTTTTTTGTTTAAATTCAATTTTATACTATTAATTTACTTTGTTTTACATCAATGATTAAAATTCAATGATGGACGTTGATATTCTTAACCCCAATCATTTAAGGTATCCCGACTATCTTTTAACTACCCAGACAATGCAAGGACTTATGTTACGTTTTAATAACTCTTTTGTAACATGAGGTATTGATAAAACGTTAAATTCGGGAAGTTGCAACAGTTTTAATATTTTTGCTGTAAATTCACCACTCCACAAATGGAGAAGATAAACAGAAATATATCGCAATTTGAAGTTTGGGTTGATAGAATTGCCCATGCCTTTTTTATGTTTTGGAATAGCCATAAAGTTGGCATTCTAGGCACTATTGTACTTAACATGGTGCTGGTGATTTTTTTCTTTGTGTTCGAACTTAGAGGCAGACCTCACCCAAATGACCCCTTGGTGCTCATAGATTTTGAGCGCGAGTATGAGATTATTCCCCCTAAGGAGTTTGAAGAGCCAGAACCGCTACTTCCGCAGGATGCCATAAATCCTCTTCAGGAGTGGGAGGCAATACGCAATATCGCTATCGATGCTACAAAGGAGGATCTTAATCCCGGTTTAACCGACGAAAAGTCAATTGACGCAGACGAATTATACAAAGATGCTCAGCGTATTAGAGACGATATGCAGCGGCATAGGGAACTATTGGAAAACTTACAGGACGAAGAGGCTATAGATATCCCCAACGTTGAGGAGAAAAAGATTGAACCCGAAGAGATTGGTCACTATAAAGGGCCCACCGTAATAAGCTATTTTTTAAAAAATAGAAGAGCCCTGCGATTACCCGTTCCAGCCTATAAGTGCGAGGGTGGTGGGCAGGTAGTTATTGATATTGATGTACTTACCGATGGGACTGTTGGCAAAGCAAGTATTGATACACAAAATTCTGTTATTGATGATTGCATGAACCAAGCAGCCATAAATGCAGCAAAGGCAAGCCTATTTAATGTGTCCAGTGCTTCACCTTCGAGGCAAAGGGGAAGTATTACCTATCTTTTTGTTCCGCAGTAGGCCTAAAAGGCTGCCATCAGCAGATTGATATCGCGTGAGGGTATATTATACAAACTCCCCAGATAGCTATTTGTGAGTATGCCGTTGTAAATATAAATCCCATTCCTAAGTCCATCGTCATCCTTTAGGTGCTGCTTTATCCCTCCGCTATCTGCAATCTCTATTAGTAGTGGTGTAAAAACGTTGCTAATGGCTATTGATGATGTTCGGGCAACCCTAGCTGTGATATTTGGGACACAGTAGTGAACTACCCCATGCTTTACGTAGGCAGGGTCTTTATGATCTCTGACCTCCGAGGTTTCAAAGCAGCCTCCCCTATCGATGCTTAAATCTACAATAACAGAGCCTTTTTTCATTAGTTTTACCTGATCCTCGGTTATCATAAATTTCCCCTTGTTCTCCTCGGGTTGTACAGTGCCTATCACAACATCGGCCGTTTTGAGCACTCTTTCAAGTACCTGCTTATGGAAAATAGAGGTATAAAGCCTTTGGCCTAAAATATCTTGAACCTCCATTAGGCGCTTAATGGAGTCATCGAAAAGTTTAACGTTTGCACCCAGACCCAATGCCGCTCTGGCGGCAAATTCACCTGCAGTTCCAGCTCCAAGAATTACAACCTCTGTAGGGGTAATTCCCGATACGCCACCAAGCATAACACCTTTACCCTTATTCACGTTACTGAGGTACTCAGCAGCCACTAAAATGGATGTGCTACCCGCAATTGAACTCATGGCTCTAACTAATGGGTATGCTCCATCGGTATCGCGAATACCCTCAAATGCAATTGCGGTTGTACGCTTTTGCATTAGGTTTTTAATTAGTTGCCCCCCATTTGGTGTAAGATGAAGAGACGAAAATACAACCTGATTATCAGATAGCATATCAATCTCTTCTTTTAGTAATGGTGAAACCGTAAGAATAATCTCGCATTTAAAGACCTCTTGTTTTGTTTTAACAATCTGGGCTCCCTTTTCACTGTAATCAGTATTGCTGTAGTTGGTTAGCTTGCCAGCATCTTCCTCAATAATAATTTCGTGTCCTTGCTCCACCAAAAGTTCAACGGCTTCGGGGGTAAGCGGCATACGACTTTCGGTTTCGTTGCTTTCCTTGGGTATCCCAATAACTAGCTTTTGGGTTTGTTTTCTTACTTCGAGCATCTCTTCCTGGGGCATCAAACCCTTTACAAACGGAAACTCTTTTGGTGATGGTAAACGGGCCATAGTGCTTATGTTAGATGAAACTTTTTACTAAAAATGAGTTATACAAATTCCGGTTATGTTGATAACTGGTAATAGGCATATAAAGGTAAGGCAAAATATGGTACGTAGAGTTTGTTTTTTGGGAAATGATGAAGTGAAGTCATGGTTACCTGAGAAATTGGGTAATTCTTAAAAGACAAAAATAGGTTTTTAATATTAGTGGATATAATATTTCTCGCATTAGCTTGGGGCATAGCGTAAAAGTTTAGTGTAAACTTAATGAGGCACGATTTTTTTCAACAATAGTTTCAAAGTTCTGTTTATTCCGATAATCTTTGTAAGATAATTTTTGTTTTAAACACACACAAACTTTTATCGCATGCTTTGTATTAAGGATTTGCACACCGACCCCTATTTTAACCTCGCAGCCGACGAATATATGATGAGGAATTTTAAGGAGGATTGCTTTATGCTCTGGCGAAACGAACCCTCAATTATTGTTGGTAAGCACCAGAACACTATGTCTGAAATTAACCTTGATTATGTTAGGGACAATAATATTAAGGTTGTTAGGAGGATAACTGGTGGGGGTGCAGTTTTTCACGACCTTGGTAATCTCAACTTTACCTTTATCCGCAATAGCGAGGAAGGGGCACAGGTCAATTTCAGGAAGTTTACCCTTCCCATTCTCGAGGTTCTGCAAAAAATGGGGATTAATGCAAAGTTCGAAGGCAGAAACGACCTTACCATCGATGGGAAGAAATTCTCAGGTAATGCCGAGCATGTTTGGAAAACCCGAACCCTTCATCATGGTACTTTGCTGTTTTCAGCAATTATGACCGATCTTTCTGCAGCATTAAAGGTAAACCCACTTAAATTTAGCGATAAGGCGGTTAAGTCGGTTCGATCGAGAGTTACAAATATTAGCGAGCACCTGCCGCAGAAGATGGACGTACTTGAGTTCCGCGACCGTATTATGGAGCATATTATGGAGATGTACCCCGAATCACAGGAGTATGAGTACACCGCCGAGGATATTGCCAACATTGAGAAATTGCGGGATGAGAAGTTTATGACCTGGGACTGGAACTTTGGTTACTCGCCCGATTACGATTTTAAGAAGATGACCCGTACCGAGGGTGGTAGCATCGAGTTTCATTTCAATGTTAATAAAGGAGCAATTACCGATATTCGCATTTTTGGCGATTTTTTCCACAAGAACGATATTGAGGAGATAGAAAAATCGCTAATTGGGGTTAAGCATGAGCATGAAGCCATTACTCTCGCCCTATCTAAATTTGATTTTGATAGCTATTTTAAGAATATCAAGGTAGATGAGTTTGTTGCGGGGATGTTTTAACGGGGTTAAGCCGTAGCTAATCTTTGCACAATTCATCAATTTCGCTTAGTACCAACCTGCTCTTTATCTCCGAAAGCCCAAACGGTTTTAGCAGCTTAGGATTGCTTGCTAGTTGGCGGCATAGCACAATGCCCTTGTCCATAAGCTGCTGTTTTTCTCTTTTATTAAGCTGAGTAAGCGCAGTAACTGGGAACATCTTGTAGGTGTCAATCATATCCTTTAGGCTATGCCCTCTGGGGTAGTCCCAGCTAACAAGGTGTAGTCCCGAACACTTCCCATAATCTAAGGCATCGGTTGTAAATCGGGTGTTGGTTACAATCCATCCATGGAACTTGTACCCATTGTACTCTGGTAATTTGCATCGTATTGCCTCAATATCGTTTACCCTCGACCTGATGTATAGCGGCACCTGTACATTGGCATGTTTGTCTTGCGTATTGTAGTATTTGCACTCCACCAGATACTGAGTATGATTTTCTGTTGCAATCACATCAACCTCGTGCTGCACGCATTGCCCCTGCACAACCTGTCCAACCTTGGTGTCAAAGCCCTGTATCTCGAAAATTTGGCCTACAAAATGCTCAAAAGGATATCCAGTTGGGCCTAGCTCCATAAGCGCTTTTTTAAGGCTATACCTGGCAGCATAACCTTTACGTCTTTTCTTTAGTAGATTAAATGCTTTTATGTATATTTTTTGGGTTGTTACGCCCTCAACTAGCCATTCTTCTATCTCGGCAACTATCTCGGCAATAATGCTCTCTTTTGCGCCTGCACGCCTAAGCGAATGCTCCAATTTGGACCTTTGGAATGTTTCTTTTTTGCCTGAGGCCTTTATAATTTGTGGTGCGTTGTTCATTTTGATATTAATTAACTGAAAAGCAATTCAATACGTTCACCGTTTGGGATATTAAGATGATGTGCTAATATACCCAATTTTTTAGCACCCTCAACATGCTGCTCCGAATCATCAATAAAAAGTGTTTCCTCTGGCCTAAGGTTGTTTTCGTTGAGGATTAGCTCAAAAACCTCAGCATCGGGTTTGCGCATATGGATTAGGTGCGAGTAGTATTCCCGGTTGAAGAATACCGAAAGGTTATCAACCCCAAAAGTTTTCTGTAAAATTTGATTATAAAATTCGAGGTGTATAGCGTTGGTATTGCTTAGCAAAAAGATTTTGTAGCTGCTTTTTACCTTTCTCAGCAGTTCTAATCTCAACGGAGGAAAGTCAAGCAGCATCGCATTCCATGCGCTGTTTATCTGCTCATCGGTTAGGTTTGATGCGGTGATTTGGCGAATTTCATCCCTAAATCCTTTGGGCGTAATAAGTCCTTTGTCGAGCAAATCGAATACTCCAACCTGCTTTGCTTGGTTAAAAAGCGTATCAAAGTTCTCTAATCCCAACGCCTTAAAGGCGTTAATGGTTAAATGGTAATCGATATTTAGGATAACACCACCTAAATCGAAGATGATATTTTTAATTTTCTTCTCCGCAAAAGGGCTAAAAACAGGTTTTTTCATAAAAAGTTATCTTTAGATTGTAAAATTACAATACAAATATGTATTTTTGCAGTCCAATAAAAAAACCTTTTGAGGTTTTTGTCGGGGCCCATAGCTCAGCTGGTTAGAGCACCTGACTCATAATCAGGGGGTCACAGGATCATGCCCTGTTGGGCCCACAGTAAAAAAAGCACTTACGGTATTTTCGTAAGTGCTTTTTTTTGTTACCTCCGCTACCCCACGAGTCCCCCGTGGGGCTTTAACGCAATTTTACTATATTAGCTAGCAAGTTGTGGCACACGCTAAAGGATACCTTACAAACAGGATTGCTATAATAAATAGTAATGAAAAGCATAGTTTTCATAGACAGTGAAATAGACGTTAAAAGCAAGAGGATACTTGATATAGGGGGTATAGATGAGAAAGATGAAAGCTTCCATTCTAGCTCTATCTCGGACTTTATTAACTATATCAAGGGTAAAAATTATGTGTGTGGGCACAATATTCTAAAACATGATTTGCCGTATCTTGAAAATTCCTCAAAAGCCAATTTTTCAGCTAATAATCCCATAGATACCTTATACCTTTCTCCCTTATTCTTTCCTAAAAAACCCTATCATGCTCTTCTTAAGGATGATAAATTGCAAACAGAAGAGCTGAACAATCCCTTAAATGATGCCATAAAGGCAAAAGACCTATTTTATGATGAAGTTTCTGCATTCATCAATATAGATAATGATTTAAAAAAAATCTTTTATGCACTTCTTGGGGATAAAAAAGAGTTTTCGTCTTTTTTTAGATTTGTAGGGTATTCTTTTCAAGATATAAAAACGATTGGGCTTATTAAAGAGAGGTTTTCATCCGCAATTTGCAGGAATGCACAAATAGAAAAACTTGTTAAAGAAAGCCCAGTTGAGTTAGCTTATTGCTTAGCATTAATTAATACTAGTAGCCGTTACTCCATAACACCTCCTTGGGTAATTAAAAATTATCCCGATGTTGAGAGGGTGATGTATATATTGCGAAATAATCCGTGCATTAATGGTTGCCCTTATTGCAATCAGTCTTTGGATGCAAAATTAGGGCTGAAAAAATATTTTGGGTTTGACTCATACCGAACCTATGAAGGAAAACCATTACAGGAACAAGCCGTTGACTCTGCAATAAATAACAAATCGCTTTTGGCTGTATTCCCAACTGGAGGAGGGAAGTCCATTGCCTTTCAGGTTCCAGCATTAATGAGTGGAGAGAATGTGAAGGGATTAACAGTGGTTATATCTCCACTTCAATCCTTAATGAAAGACCAAGTAGATAATCTTGAAAAATCAAATATAACTGAAGCTGTTACAATAAATGGTTTGCTTGATCCAATTGAGAGAGCACAATCATTTGAGCGGGTTGAAAATGGCTCTGCTTCTATGCTCTATATTTCCCCTGAATCTTTGCGTTCGAAGACTATTGAACATCTATTACTCGGTCGGAATATTGTTCGTTTTGTAATTGATGAGGCACACTGTTTCTCATCATGGGGGCAAGATTTCAGAGTTGATTATCTCTATATTGGAGATTTTATAAAATCGTTGCAAGAAAAGAAAAATCTCGAAGACAATATCCCTGTATCCTGTTTTACAGCTACCGCTAAACAAAAAGTGATTCAGGATATAAAAGGTTATTTTCAGGAAAAACTATCGATACAATTAGAAACTTTTAGCACAAAAGCTTCACGCACAAACTTGCAATATAAAGTTATTCCTAAGGAAACTGAAGAAGAAAAGTACAATACTGTTCGCAATCTTATTGACGGTAAGCAATGCCCTACAATCATATATGTTTCCCGAACCCGAAGAGCATACCAATTAGCAGAAAAATTGTCAAACGATGGTTATTTGGCAAAACCATATCATGGCAAAATGGATAGACAGGAAAAATCTGAAAATCAAGATGCCTTTATTCGCGGCGAGGTTCAGATTATGGTAGCAACATCAGCCTTCGGGATGGGAGTTGATAAAAAAGATGTAGGGATGGTAATTCATTACGAGATATCGGATTCACTGGAAAATTATATACAGGAGGCAGGCAGAGCCGGGAGGGATGAAAATATTACGGCAGACTGTTATGTTCTTTACAATGAAGAAGACTTAAGTAAACACTTTATTTTACTAAATCAAACAAAGCTCAACATTAAAGAGATACAGCAAATTTGGAAAGCCATTAAGGATATAACGCGGTTTCGCTCAACTGCATCAAACTCAGCTTTGGAAATAGCCAGAAAAGCTGGTTGGGATGACAATGTTGTTGAAATAGGAACAAGGGTTACAACCGCTATTGCTGCACTCGAAGAAGCTGGATATCTTAAACGTGGACAAAATATGCCACGAATATTTGCCAATAGTATATTAGCTAAAAATGCACAGGATGCAATTGAAAAAATAAATGCATCAGAACGGTTTAATGAAAGACAAAAACAACAAGGTGTCCGAATTATTAAAAAACTATTTTCAAGTAAAAGTAGAAAACAAGCAACCGATGAAGTAGCTGAATCAAGGATTGACTATATATCTGATCATTTGGGGATTGTAAAGGAGGAAGTAATCAATGTCGTTAATTTGCTTCGGGAGGAAAAAATACTGGCAGACACAAAAGATTTAACTGCTTTTATTAAACGGGGCGAAAATAAAAATCGTTCGCTTGGAATTCTACAGACAATTAGTAAGATTGAGAACTTTTTTTTATCTCAAATTGAAGAACAGGAAAAAACTTTTCACATAAAAGAACTTAACGAACTAGCGGAGCTACAAGGATGTGATGATGTTTCGCCCCATAAGCTGAAAACCATTATCAACTTTTGGACTATTAAAAATTGGATTAAAAGGAAAAATCATGACTATTCAAAAAACCATCTTACTATAATAGCGAATTATCCAAACAGCGAATTAAATAATAACTTAGAGAAACGGCATGAACTAGCCCGTTTTATTGTTGAATTCTTATTTAAAAGGAGTAATGAAAATATATTAGCTTCTGATATAAATAAAGAACAGCTGCTTGTGGAATTTTCTGTTCACGAATTAAAAGAAGAATATGAAAGAGAGCAGTCTCTATTCAAATTGGACATTACAATTCAGGATATAGAGGATGCTTTGTTTTATCTGTCAAGAATTGATGCCATAAAAATTGAAGGTGGATTTTTAGTAGTGTACAATAAGCTGAGTATTGAACGGCTTGAAACGGATAATAAAAAAAGGTATAAAACGGAAGACTATATAAAGCTTAAACAATTTTATGAAAGTAAAATTCAACAAATCCATATTGTTGGTGAGTATGCAAAAAAAATGATAAGCGATTATAAAGAAGCTTTGCAATTCGTGGAGGATTATTTCCATTTAAACTACACTTCTTTCTTAAATAAGTACTTTAATGTCAGTCGACAAAAAGAGATAACCAGAAACCTAACACCAGCAAAATTCAGACAGCTATTTGGGGAACTTTCCCCATCTCAACTAAGTATCATTACCGATAATAGTTCCCAATATATTGCAGTTGCAGCCGGGCCTGGCAGTGGAAAAACAAAAGTACTAGTGCATAAACTAGCTTCCTTATTGCTAATGGAAGACGTGAAGCATGAACAGTTATTAATGGTAACCTTTTCAAGAGCAGCAGCTACAGAATTTAAAAAAAGATTACTGGATTTAATTGGTAATGCTGCCAGTTTTATCGAAATAAAAACCTTTCACTCATATTGTTTTGATTTACTTGGTAAAGTTGGCACCATTGAAAAATCACAAACCATAATTAAACAAGCCGTTGAAAAAATCAGAAGCAAAGACATTGAGCCAAACCGTATTAGTAAAACTGTATTAGTAGTTGATGAAGCTCAGGATATGGACATTCATGAATTTGAGCTACTAACAACTTTAATGGAGCAAAATGAAGAAATGAGAGTAATTGCAGTAGGAGATGATGATCAGAATATTTATGAGTTCAGAGGAGCAAGCTCAAAATACCTTGAACAATTTATTATCAAACATCAAGCTAAAAAATATGAGCTTAATGATAATTATCGGAGTAAAAATAATTTGGTAGAATTTACTAATCAGTTTGTTGAGACAATAAGCCATCGACTTAAAGAAATACCTATAGTTGCTCACCAAAAAGATTATGGTGATGTTAGGATAACTCAATATTCTAGCAGTTACATAATCAAGCCAACAGTTGAGGATATTTTAGCTTCAAGTCTTTCAGGAACAACATGCGTTTTAACTCAAACGAATAATGAAGCGTTGCAAGTAACAGGGTTGCTAATTAACAGTGGACTTCCTGCTAAATTAATCCAAACAAATGACGGATTTAGTCTATACAATTTGTTGGAGATAAGATATTTTATGGAACAACTTAACTTTACAAGCGATACTTTTATAATTAGCGACAGTACGTGGAAAAATGCAAAAAGGCAGCTATGGGATAACTATAGGGAAAGCACAAAAATTGAGATTTGTATAAACCTGATTAAAGAATTTGAGTTGAGTAATCCCAAGAAAAAATATCAATCAGATTTTGATGTGTTTATTAGGGAGTCAAAGCTTGAAGATTTTATAAGCACAAATGGGGAAACAATATTCGTTTCTACAATACACAAAGCAAAAGGGAAAGAGTTTGATAATGTTTTTCTAATGTTAGATGGGTTTAAATCTGAAACAGATGAGAAAAAAAGGCAACTTTATGTTGCTATGTCCAGAGCCAAGCAAAACCTATCAATTCATTTAAATGGGCATTATTTAGATGGTATTTCTTGTGGTGGATTAGAGCGTAGGTTTGATAGAGATTCTTACGAAGATTCAGACCTATTGGTATTGCATTTAACGCATAAAGATATTTGGTTAGATTATTATATTTTAAAGCAGAATCTTTTTTCAAATCTTAAAAGTGGAGACAAACTATCAATAAATGATGGAGGGTGCTGCGATAATAATAGGAATGTTATTGTTAAATTTTCCAATAGTTTTAAAGAAAAAATAGCCGCATTTGAAAGTAAAGGCTATAAGCTGAAAAGTGCTGAGATTAACTATATGGTTTATTGGCAAAAGGAAGATACTGATATAGATGTAAAAATAATTTTACCTGAATTGAAATTACAAAGAGAGTAAAGGTGCAATGTTGGCCTGCTCCCCTATAAATCGGCATTTTTGATAGATTGTTAAACAAGTGTACTTTTCCTAGGCTATACAACAGCAAGGAACTTCTCTAAGGCTTATTTTGTCCAATACCATAGTTAAGTTTGCGCTTAATTTCCCGGCCCATTTTTTGTATTAAACCTATTCGATACAGAAATCCCCTACCCTGTTACCCTAAACCATTGTTATTTTAACAGGTGAACGCTTGGTTATAACCAATGATACTCCTTAATGATGGCATCAGGTTTTAACCCTATACTTTTGTCTGTCTCCTCCACCGCACAAAATCTCATATTGCAAGGAAACTTAAATAAAAACATCTCTTATTTAAGTGAGATGGTCTAGCTTAACCAGACAGATTCCTACCCAAACATATTTTTTTCTTTATAACCCAGTTTCCAGCATTCCTCTATGCAAAATCACCCAATTTAAGTTTAATCAACCCACAAGGTAACTTTAGCGGCTAAAAGTTAGTGTTTGTCAAAATGGTTGCAAAAAAAGGGTTATCGTAAATGGAAATTGGTATGTTTGGAAACAAGTAGGTATTTATCATATTTTTCAATATTCTGCTTGTTGTTGGAGTATGATTTTTACATATCTACAAACTAGTTGGGCGCAACCATGAAAACCAGCGACATCAATGAAAATCAGAGAATTTAAACTTGAAGATTTGAATATTATGAGAGTGTGGTTAGAACAAGACCACATTCAAAAATTTTGGGGCGCCCCGCAAGA
>JAQUJY010000047.1 GCA_028680705.1 Bacteroidales bacterium | reverse complement strand
AGTTCAATTTCCGCTTCCGCCTTTTTCCTCTTCGATATATCACGCGTCACTCCATTTATTCCTAAAAAATTACCATTTTCATCGTGATGGGGAATTGCTGTGGCCTCAACCCAAACCCAGCTGCCATCCTTACATTTTTGTTCTAATTCATAGTTGGGAGCTATTTTAGTTTTAATACCAGCTTTTTCATTGGCAAGGCGTTTTTCTAAATTAGCAATAAGATGATCAAATGTTCCTGGTTTAAGGATATCATAAAGGTGCATGCCTATTGACTCCTCTTGTGTATAACCGCGCATTCTTTCATCAGCTAAATTAATGTAATCGCAAATTAAGTTGGTGTCGAGGTGCCAAATTATGTCGCTTGAGTTTTCAGCCATATTGCGATATTTGGCCTCGCTCTCGCTGAGCGACCTTGAAATAGCCTTAGCTTCTGTAACATCCTTAATAAAATTCAATGTTGCTGGCTCACCCTTCCAATCTATTTTAATACCGTGTATCTCAACCCAGCGAATTGTATCATTGCTTCTTAAAACGCGTATTTCATATTTAGCTTCTAGAGTTTCGCCTTTTAACCTTTTCTCCCAATTATTTTTTGTGAATTCACGGTCTTCTGGATGAATCAAATCTAAAAACAGCATCTTTTTAAGCTCATCTTCTTCTCTGCCAGATATCTCAAGTACTTTTGGATTTACTAAAACAAATTTAAAGTTCTGAAGGATAATTACGCCCTCATCTGATAAATTAATAATAAGCTGAAGTCGCTCCTCCCTTTCACGTAAAGCCTTATTTTTAAGGATAATCCTCTTTGTTTTCTTCTTGATTTGTTTCCGTAGCAACCCTACCCAAATAAAAGTTAGCAGTAGCAGTAGTACTCCTATTGACAAGGCAATTAGAACAAACTTTACAACTCGTTTATATTGATAATCGGTTCTTTCATACGCCTCGGATTTTGAATTAATTTTCGCTGGTCTACCTTCCTCTTGCAATGCTATGGATCCGTTTTTAAGCACACCCAACAGACCAGCATTTGCTGATTCATCAAAATATGAGAAAGGAGGACAGTCAAAATCGGCTCCCACAACAAATGTTTGTGATTGCGCATAATTAGGGAACCACAACATTGTAAAAAAAACAATTAATAGATATCTACCAGCTGTCATTGCATATTTATCTTTAGAAAAAACCACCTCCTATTGCTTCCTGTTAGTATTAAGGTACAAATATACTTTCTTTGTTTTGTTATACTAAACTGAGAATTCTGAATGACACTTAGTATTAACGGTTGATTGTATGTTGATATCAGCTATTTATTGCATCAACTTACTTCTTTTATGGCACGATCAATCTCTTGTTTGTTATATGGTTTACTAAAGCACTTTATAATTAACCCTTTATCTAATGCTTCCTTAATCTCAACGGTCATATCAAACCCAGTTAACATATAAAACCGCTTTTGAGGAAATTTATCTCTTGCGTTTTTTATAAACTCTAAACCATTCATCTTTGGCATTTTCATGTCGCTAATCACCACTGAAATACCTACGTTTTTTTCAAGCATTTCAAGTCCAGCAAAACCACTATCAGCAATAAAAACGGTATAATTTTCGCTGAAATTTACCTCAAAAAGCCTTAGGTTAATTGATTCGTCATCAACGTATAAAATTTCGATTTTTTTCTCCATTTCCTCTGTTTTTTAGTTAACTGGGAGTCTAATAATAACTGTGGTTCCTTCTCCAAACTCCGATTCAAATTTAATAGTCCCTTTGTGCTCTTTAATAATTGAATATGTTATTGAAAGTCCTAATCCAGTACCCTCACCTGGTGGCTTTGTTGTGAAAAACGGGTCGGTTAATTGTTCGAGATTCTTCTTTTCAATTCCAACTCCAGTATCTGCAATTTCAATAATTGCATCATTCCCCTCAATCTTGGTTGTAACAATAATTTCTCCTTTATCATATATAGATTCTATTGAATTCGTCAGTATATCAAAAAAAGCCTGATGGATTTTCCCCACGTTGCCCTTGGCAAGTATTGTTCTTTGTAAATAATTTTTTATAATATTAACCCTATGCGGTGTTTTTGTTTTTAAGTATTACGAAGCAATTCTCCAAAATAGAGTGGATATCGCAATCTTCATCCATATTTTCGTTATAGCGACTAAATTGATTCAATCCTTGAACTATACGAGTAATTCGTTCAATACCAATATTCATACTGCTAACCAAAAGTTCTGTTTTTTCTTTCTCTTGGCTTCCGTGCTTTTTAAAATAATTTGTTAAACCATCATAAGCCCCCATGATAAAGTTTAATGGATTATTTATTTCGTGAGCCATACCTGCTGTTAATGTACCTAAAGATGCCATCTTCTCGGCTTGAATTAATGATGCCTTTGTGGTTTTTAATTGTTTAATTGTCTCTTCAAGTTCTCGTGTACGTACTTGAACAAGATTCTCTAGCTGGTTTTTAAATTCTATGAGCCCGAGTTCTGCTTTTATTTGCTTTTCCGAAGCAAATATTAACCACCTTGATATGATACCTGAGCTAAAAAACAGAATAATAAATAACAACCCAGCATACTCTTTATCAGCCCCTAGCGGATTAAATAATTGATATAGTAGAGTAAAAGCACCCCAAACAAAAACTGAGGTGAGTAAGCTATATATAATTAACTCAAAATTATTCCTCCTGTAAATATCCTTTTCTAGCTGTAATAGCTTACGTAACGGATTAGTCCGTATGAGCGATTCGCCAAATATTAATGTAATTATAAAAATGATAACGTTTTTGGTAAGAATAACAAGAACAGTTTTATATGAAATATACTCGCCTGTATAGTTGAGTATCCACCTAAACACAATGAGATATAGAAACAGATATAACAACACGAAAATTAACGTTGAGAATACTGCTTTTCGCAATTTCGAGTTTTCATTATTAGAGTTTTCGCCATTAAACCCTATTAGTAAGTAGAATAGTCCGTAGGCTATAATGTTTGGAATAAGCCCCCACTCATTTTCTGGCCATAGGATAACGGGTATCCAGATGCCACCAAAAATACCCGAAACAACAGCCCCACGCATACCGTATGCCAAACTTACAATAATTGGAAAAACCACTGACCATGTTAAGGTAATGGTGGTACTCTCGATTTTAAATTCAATACTCAGTATTGACAATACTAAACTTAAAACCCCAAAGATTGCTGATACTATAAACCATCTACTTTTCATTTTAAAAAAGACAATTAAATTCTTTCAAAAATGTCATTTTCAATAATCTAGCCCAATTGCTACCAACGGATGGCGGAATGAAATCGTTGGGGATTGCGGACTACTAACCTGTCCAGTTATTAAGAATTTGACGCGGGGCAGAACGCTCGAATAACCACTTAAACCCCAATGTTTTATACCGCGTATTAGCCGTTGGCTTTTTATTTCTTAAGATACAATATTTTGTGTTTCAATAGAAGGAAACCAGCTATGTATCTCCATTTTTCTTGTTCTAATAATATAATTTATCAATGTTTGAACTTCGGTAATTAATTCTTCAATCATATTACTATCTACTCTTATATATTCTGAATCTTTGCTTGGAAAACCATTCCGATGCACTAAACTATGTCTTGTTAGAATTTGCTTTTCAAGTTTGCTCGAAGATGGAAATTCAATGTCGAGAATTTTTTTGTATATTTTCTTAATCTCGTTTATTCTATGATAATTAGTTTCCAAAATAGACTTACCAACTGCATCTTGTATTCTCCATTTTTTAGTTGATATTTCTTTCAGTTTAAATGTCCGGGAACTATTCTCGCAAAATCTACGATAGTATTTTTTATATCCCATAACCATACAATATAGGAAATCACATAAAAACAATTCCATTGTACCAACTACCCCAATATAAACCTGTCTATTTAAAACCACTTCAAGCTCACTACTTATTTCTTGTCTTTTTAGTTTCTGTAGATTTCCAATCTCTTCATTAAAAATCCGAATAACATCAATTGGTCTTTGCATACCACTAATAAAGTTGCCGTAAGTACAAATATCACCAGAAGCACAATATATTGAATATGGCATTAATTCATTTTTGTCAGTAACAATTAAATCGTTATCAATTATTGTTTCAGCTTTCTGTTCCCATGTTTTGGTTGCATAGGCTACTAAATCTTTAACTCGATGGTCGCCTGACTTAAAAACAAGGTTCCCTTTAACAAAGATGATATCCTTTATTGTCATATAGTTGTTGATTTTTTCTTAAGCTTACGGCACAACTAATCGGTAAATGCTACATTTAGATTAAACATACAAATTATCATCTTCAATAGGACTATTTTAGTAATCAAAACTTAAACTTTACTTTATAAATTGATTGATTGTTGCTAGCAACTCGTCTCGAACAATTGGCTTTGTGTGGTAAACATTAAAACCAAGTTTTAAATATTTCTCCTTATCGCCAGACATGGCATAGGCCGTTAGGGCAATAATTGGAATATCCTGATTAAGACCCCTTATTATCCTTGTTGCCTCAACACCATCGAGGTTTGGCATTTTAACATCCATCAAAATAATATCAATATCCTGATTCAGTTTAAACTGTTCAATAGCCACTGCACCATCTTCGGCTTTTATAACTGTAGCGCCAGTTTCTGTAAGTATTTCGGTGATGTAGAATATGTTGGCGGGCTCATCCTCGGCTACTAAAATTTTTATGTCGCTAAAATCATACTGTACCTTGCGTTTTACAATACTGTTAGAACTAATAGCAATGGGTTTATACGGAATAGTAAAGTAAAAACGTGAACCTTTACCGGGCTCCGATTCAACTCCAATATCCCCCCCAAGCAGTTCGGTAAATGCCTTACAAATTGACAGCCCTAGACCTGTTCCTCCATAATTCTTTCTAGGTTTAACTTCGGCCTGCCTAAAACGTTCGAAAATCAACTTTTGGTCTCTATTTGAAATTCCTAGGCCTGTATCTGTTACCGAAAACATGATCAAATCATCGATAACTACATACGAAATCTGAACCACTCCGTTATCGGTAAACTTAATTGCATTGCTCACCAGGTTAGATAGGATCTGGGTCAGCTTGGCTTCGTCGGATATTATAGCACATGAATTATCATCTAATCCTGGCTTTATTTCTAATCTATTGCCCTTATTCTTCGCATTGTGATAAAAAAGCCCCTGAATACTTCTTAGTAGCTTATTGATATTGAGATCACTTTCGTAGACACTAATCTGGCCTGTCTCAATTTTGGAAATATCAAGCACGTCGTTAATTACGTTGAGCAGTTGGCCACATGAAGCGTTTAGCACCCCTGTGTAAAGGGTTTGCTTTTCCTTTGTGATATTGGGTCTAAGCAGTATTTCGGAAAAGCCAATAATGGCGTTCATGGGGGTGCGTATCTCATGGCTCATATTGGCTAAAAAAGCTGATTTTAACCTGTCACTCTCTTCTGCTTTCTCTCTGGCTTGCTCAAGTTCAATATTAATGTGCTGAATAAGTACATTCGATTCGGTAAGTTCCTCGTTTAGGGCGTGGTACTCTTCGTTCTGCTCTTTAAGCCGTAGTTCACTTTCGCGCAAGCGATTGTTTATATCGAGCAGTTCCTCGTTTAGTGCATAGTACTCTTCATTCTGCTCTTTTAATTTTAGCTGATTTTGCTCAAGGGTTTGCTCCCATTGCTTCCGTTCTGATATATCAATGTGAGTTCCATACATTTTAAGTGGTTTTCCATCGCTGGTCCAATAAACTACCTTACCCCTATCCTGAATCCATACCCAATGCCCAGCCTTATGCTTCATCCTAAACTCACACTCGTAAAGTGCTTTCTCGTTATTGAAGTGCTTTTCAAGCAGCACCATTGTGTCTTCCTTATCATCAGTGTGAATTAGATTTCTCCATGTGCCAACTGTTGTTGACCCCAACTCCTGAAGCGAGTAACCCAGCATGTTTGCCCATCTATCGTTATAGATATTCTGGCCTGTTTGCACGTTCCATTCCCATGTTCCCACATTTGTTCCCTCAATAATATTCTCCAACCTGTATCGCTCCTCACGAAGCTTTTGTTCCGATTCGTACCTCTCAGTAATATCCTGTACGTTAATAATTCTGTACAAAGGTTCACCCTCCTCAGTAGAAACGGCTGTTATGTTAATGCTAACGGGGAATCGGGTTGCATCCTTTTTAATATGCCATGCTTCAAATACATGAAAACCCTTTTCATATCCCTTCTTTACCTCATCGGCAATACGACCTCTCTCGTCACTAGCAAATACCATTTCAACGGGCTTGCCTTCCAGTTCGTTAATGGTATAACCATACATATTGGCAAAAGCAGGGTTCATTACGCTAAAGTTAAGCTCCTTGCCTATTCCTAAAACGATACCTACCCTACTGGACTGAAATATTAACTCCAATCGCTTCAACCGGTCTTCTGTTTTTTTCCTTTCGTCAATATCGAATAGTGAACCTACATAGCCCAACAAATTTCCATACTCATCGGTTTCAGGTTCAAGCAGCCCAAGCAACCAGTATGGTTTTCCACTACCATGATTTATTCGAAATTCGAGATTAAAAGGAATTCCACTAGTAATAAGGTTATTTAAGCCTTTTTTTACTGCCCCATTATCTTGAAGAAACACCTTGCTAGTGTAATGTTCCCCAATAAGTTGATTACAGTTTAAGCCTACAATAGCGCACCACCTTTCGTTTACAAAAGTTATATTGCCCTTGGTATCGGTTTTACATATCCCTACAGGTGACGATTGAGCCAAAGAGCGGAACAACGACTCACTAACCCGTAAAGCGTTAAGCGAGTTAGATTTAATTTCCTGATCGTGCAGGATTTTCCCAATAAGGATGGTAGTCAATGGATAGAAAATAATAATAACTATACCTACTTCCCGGAGAGATGCAATAGCAAGGTGAAATGGCAGGGTAAAAGTTAGTAGGAGCATTACTGCGTGTACCAAAAGCCCAAACCATAAAAAGAAAAGGGTAGAAAAGCGTTTGTTCCTTAGTTTTCTGCGATAATGATAAATTACACCAATAACTGCCGATGCGGCAACAACCGAAATACCCATTATGGTACCAACACCCCCCTGAAAAACTCGGAATGCAATGGACATTAAAGCCGAAACAGCAGCTGCGATGGGGCCAAAGAACAACCCGGAGAGGCTAATTACCACTGAACGACCATCAAAAACTAATCCTTCTTCAAGAACCAAAGGATTCATCATCGCAAGTATTGCCACTATACCAAATAAGAAACCCTGAAGCAATGCCCCTCTTTGCTTAGTACTGCTCCAACGATTATCAATAAAACCAGAAACTATGCTTAGCGCAACTAGAGCGGAAAGGTTGTAGATTAAATCAATAATAAGCATTAGCCTTGTGGTATTAGTGCATTGTCAAGTAACGTAGTGCATATTTAACTAATAAAATTAAGTAAATAGTTACTTCAAAGCGCCAAAACTCATGCATTAATAAAATGATTTACCTCATCATACCCCTATAAGTCAACAATTACAGGTAAACAAACAAGTCTCCCCATTAGGTAACTAAATACAAAGCCCGAGCAGAAATTAATCAACTCGGGCAAAAAGGTATTTTGGGGTCTTTCTATTAATCGGTAAATCCGTACCTCACTGTTTGTTTTAAATCGGGATGAAGGCTATTGGCAACAGGACATTCCTTTGCAGCCAGTTCTATTAATTTGCGCTCTTTGGCTGAGTATCTATTATGTGGAAACGTAAAGTTAACAACAACCTCAACAACCCTTCGAGGGTTAGTTCCCATAATCTTTGTAATATCAACCTTAGCACCATCTATATTAAAGCCGTGGGTTTGCGCATTTATACCCATAATGGTTAGCATGCACATTCCCAGTGATGTTGCGAGCAAATCGGTTGGTGAGAAGAATTCGCCTTTCCCCTGATTATCGGGCGGCGCATCAGTGGTTAAGCTATTACCCGAAAGGGTATGAACGGCCTCTGCACGTAACTCTCCAAGATAAACTATTTTTGATGTTGTCATAAATACTATTGCTGTTTAGTAAAAAATATATCCATTCTTCATCTCGCCGCAGTAATCATGTAACAAATTCAACACAGAATTAACCACCTTTTGGAGTGGTAATAAAAAAAGGGAGCCAAAGCTCCCTTTTTATACTGTATAAATATTATACGATTACATTACCAAACCAAGATCGCACATTGCATTGGCAACTTTCATAAAACCAGCAATGTTTGCACCATTTACGTAGTTGATGTAACCATCAGAACCAGTACCATGTGTAACACAAGCTGTATGGATGTTCTCCATAATTTGCTTAAGCTTAGTGTCAACCTCTTCACGTGTCCAACCTAATTTTTGGCTGTTTTGAGTCATCTCAAGACCAGAAGTAGCAACACCACCAGCATTAACTGCTTTACCAGGAGCAAAATTAATCTTGCTCTTAATAAAAGCTTCAATGGCCTCTGGAGTACAACCCATATTTGAAACTTCGGCTACGGTTTTAACACCATTCTTAATAAGAGTGGCAGCATCGTCGCCATTAAGCTCGTTTTGGATAGCGCAAGGCATAGCAATATCAACCTTTACTTCCCATGGTTTTTTACCAGCAACAAATTTAGATCCTGGGAATTTTTTAGCGTAAGGCTCAACTACATCCTGATTAGAGTTACGTAACTCTAACATGTAATCAATTTTATCACCGCTAACACCAGCCTCATCATAGATATAACCATCAGGACCTGAAATTGCAACAACTTTACCACCTAATTCAGTAGCCTTTTTTACAGCACCCCAAGCAACGTTTCCAAAACCAGAAACTGCAATGGTTTTACCTTTAATGGTATCCTTAGCAGCTTTAAGCATATGGTCGAGGAAATAAACAGCACCAAAACCAGTAGCCTCAGGACGAACCAAAGATCCACCCCAGTTTAAACCTTTTCCGGTGAAAACACCAGTATGATTACCAGCAAGTTTCTTATACATTCCGTACATGTAACCAACTTCGCGTGCTCCAACACCTATATCACCAGCAGGTACGTCGGTCTCAGCACCAATGTACTTCCATAGCTCAAGCATAAATGCTTGGCAGAAGCGCATAATTTCATTATCGCTGCGACCTTTTGGATTAAAATCGGAACCACCTTTACCACCACCCATGGGTAGAGTAGTTAAAGCGTTCTTGAAAGTTTGCTCAAATCCTAAGAATTTAAGCGATGAAAGGGTTACACTTGGGTGGAAACGGATTCCGCCTTTGTATGGCCCAATGGCACCGTTAAACTGCACGCGGTAACCAATGTTCACATGAATGTTACCCTCATCATCTGCCCAAGGTACCTTAAAGGTAAATACGCGATCGGGCTCAACAATACGCTCCATAATTTTATGGGCTTCAAACTTTGGGTTTTTGTTGTAAACATCTTGAACAGACTCAACAACCTCGTGAACAGCTTGTAAAAACTCTTTCTCACCAGGGTGCCTCTTTTCAAGATCGGCCATAATTTTTTTTGCATCCATTTCTGAAACAATTTAAGTGATTATAATAAGATAAAATTAGTATTACCAGTATGGAGTTTCCTCCATTTGTAAACAGCTGTAAATTTCAGATTAATAAATGAGTAATCAAAGGAAATGCATTGTATAAATATATGATATTAAACAGGTTTACCCCAATTTATCATTGTTATCGGGGTTTTCCAGATCACTTCCCTTGCCGGGAATGAATACAACTCCCTTACTATTTTTTCCATCAATATGGATAAGCATGGGCTCATTAAAGTGGACACACCTAACATGACCCGTTTCGAATGATGCAGGTTGTTTTTCGAGAAAAGATAAATTAAAAACCCCGTCGTTAACATAGGGATTAATGGTAAGATAGCCCACCCTAAACGATGTGAGACTTTGAAAAAAATGAGTACCATGGCTGGGGTCTATCCTAAAATCATCCAAACCTGACTCAACAATCACCCTAGCCTCGGAAATTTGCGACCATTTTACGGGAATTCCAAGCCACGGATCGCTACTACCCCACCTTCCGGGGCCTACCAAAACATAGTTGCGATTATTTTCCATAAAGTATTCATTAATCTTTTCAAGTTCAGTGGCAATTTGTTTGGTGTGTGCCGGGTTGAACCTGCTTGGTATAACATATACCAAATCTTGAATGCCCTTAATCTGTCCGTGACCCAAGGCCGATTGGGAGTATATTAGAACCTCGCTTTTATTCACCCTCTCCCATGGAAAATAATCAGTTTGCTCATTTTCAACTATTGGCCTTATCTGTAAAAAATTAAAAACAGCAGGCGTGCCCTTAGGCACATTAAGGTTTGCAGCAAACTCAATCTCTACAGGGCAATTCATCTCTTTCTGACCTACCTCAAGCAAATCTTTCAGTATTTGGGCTAAAGGAAATGAGTTATACTTAAGGATATTGGCAAAACTCACCAATTTTTTACCCTCCCCATAAGCTCCGTCATTTACTGTTTGATCCTGAAAATTAAAAGTTGATGCCACATGGTCGAAACCAGGAATACCAACTGCATCAGCAACTTTCAAGCGCTTAATATTTACCCCATCGTCTATTGAGGGTGAAAAACTTTCAGGATTCATATCAAGCGCATAAAAAACCTTTTGTGTTTGCTTGAGGGCCATGTCGGGTTGCGAAAGTTGTAAGATTTTTTTAGGATATATGGGTGAAAAACGTAACGAAACTTCTCCTTCGCCAATTAATTTACCTAAACCAAAACCCACCGAGGCAATACCATGCTCGGGTTTCTCGGCGCCAATGGGATAAAAGTTAATGGAACGAGCCACTCCCGACAGTGTAGGTAAAAATATCCCTTTATGCTCATTTCCACATACCTCCTGAAGTATTATGCCCATCTTCTCCTCGTCAATAATATTGCTTGTTGCGGCCATGTATGCCTTGCTTGAACTAAAAAAAACCGAAGCATAAACGCTTTTAATAGCCTGCTGAAGCATTATAAGCATACGCTCCTTGTCATCAACATTGGGCACCATATATGTTGAGTAAACTCCAGTAAATGGTTGGTAGTGGGAGTCCTCAAGTTTGCTTGACGATCGAACTGCAATGGGATGCTTCATAATATTCACCATTACCTCCAAATCGTCGATTAATCTCTGTGATAGAGTTCCGTTAACAAAACGGGTCAGTATCTGCTCATCAGAAATATCAGAAACCCCTACCTTAAATAAATTATTAGATTCGATAAACTTATCATAAAACTCGGTACTAATCACTACCGTTCGGGGGATGGCTACTACAACATTGGGATACTTATCGTAGATATGATTGTCCTTAATTAAAGTGTTAATAAAGGCTAATCCCCTGGCTTTGCCACCAATGGAGCCATTTCCGATACGCGAAAAAAATCTGTACTCGTCGAAACGTTTACGGTCAAACATGGCTATTACTCCCCTATTTTTGTTCATTCTATAGGCCGATATGGCCTTATAAAGGAATATTCGCGCATCGTTAAGACTATCAAAATCCTGTATTAAAAGCGGTTTAAAGAGTTGTCCGATAACAAATAGTGCTCTTGCATTAAGCCATTTAGAGAGGTGATCGCGATCGGAGTGATATCTTAAAGAATCGTCGGGGACATTAATAAGCAGTTTCTGCAATGACGATAAATCCTCGGCTCTACAAATCTCTTTATTTGTTTTGGGATCATAAAAGATAAAATCGCCAAAGCCGAAATTGTTAATTACATAGTCGCGCAAATCTAAATTATAGCTTTGAGAATACTTATGAAGGAAACCAGCCTTCATTTGTTGTGCATAAACGTTATTGTCTTCATCAGAACTTTGAAGCAGAAAGGGCAAATTTGGATCGTCCTTCCTAACCTCCTCGCATAGTTTGAGCCCTAATTTTGATTCCTGGTCACGACGCTGACTAACCTTAAAACTCACGTCGGATATTACACCAAGCACGTTAGGCTTGTACATTTGGTATAGTTCCATGGCTTCATCGTACGATTTTGCCAAAAGAATTTTGGGGCGGCCTCGCATGCGCAGCACCCGTTTATGCTCATTTAGTGCTTCCTGCATAAAACTTCGGGCTTGCCTCATCACTGTTTTATAAAGGATTGGGAGTATGGTTGAATAATACCTAACCGAATCTTCAACCACAATAATCGACTGAACACCTACCTCAAGAATATCATGGTCAGCATTCATCCTATCCTCAATTAGTTTGATAATTGCCAGGAGTAGGTCGGCATTCCCCAGCCAGCTAAAAACATAATCGATACCCGTTAAATCCTCTTTATCTAATCGAGCCGATACCTCACGCGAGAAATGGGTAAGAATCACCAAGGGTGTATCGGGAAGCCTTCGCTTAATCTGCTTTGCTAAATCGAAGGTATCCACCTCGCCCACGTTTAGCATTGAGATGATAAGTTCTATTTGCTCTCCGCTTTGAATAACCTCAAGAGCCTCACGGGCAGAATGAACCTGAATAAAACGCGGTGGATACCGTAAGCTAAGCGAAACGTACTCGTTGAAAATTTGCTCATCAATTCGTCCATCCTCCTCAAGCATAAAAGCATCGTAGTGGCTACAAATGAGAAGCACTCTGTAAATGCGTTTCTGCATGAGCTTATCGAAAGCTGTTTCGGAAAAATCGAGAGCAAAAGCGCTGTTATAATCGGGATAATTCTGCATAATAAGGCACAAGTTAGATGAACTTATTATTGAATTCCGTAACAAAATCAGCAAGGGATTTAGCTAACGTAGAACTATCTATCGCTACAAGCCATCTTTATTGCGAGAAGAATTCTGCATATGCACCAATAATCCATCCAGACTCATTAAGTGCTAACTACAAAATCTATTTTCTCCCCTCCCAAGACTGCTTAGGTTGGTTATAGATGCTTTAATCTAATAAAAATGAACAGCCTCAAAAGTGGCTATTGTCCCTTTTTCGCCTTCATTGAGATACAAAATATCTCCATCTATTGTATAGTTGTCGGCCTGTTTGAACACCTTTAAGAAAGCTCTTTCGTTAACCTCAACATCAGGACATGCCATCATTGTAACCGCCATGTTGTCATTGAATATAATACGGTTCCCTTCCTTTAATTCGTAACTCCCATTGAAATGATTGCAGCCAGCAAACCCAGAAATTGTATTGTCACTTCTAAGGGTAAAATACTGTTCCCTTTCTTGGTTTTTGGCCATTTCTATTCCTCGATCACCAAGTCGTTTAAGCTTCCAATATTTGTTAACAATTTCATCATCTTTCATCCTATGAAAAATGGCCAACGGTTTTCCAGAACCAATGCTAAGCATGAGTTTTTCACCATCAATGGAAAATTTGTCAACCGTATTTAACATCTTTACAACCTCATTTTCCAATGTCAGTTCAGGGCAAGCCATACGGGTGGTAATAAGTTTCTCAAAACGAATCCCGTCACCATTTGCTATGGTATAAGTTCCACCTATTTGATTACACCCCACAAAACCCCCTATTCTATTATCATCCCCTAACTCTATAAAAATTGGTTTTTCACCCCTAACAGGTTGCTCATCAAACAAAATAAGTTCCCATTTTGTGTATAAGGTACTTTTAGCAGGTTGATCTGTTTTTTTTGTTGCCCCACAGCTTGCGAAGATCAAGGCAAGCATCACAATCATTAATCTATTCATATATCTATGTTTTATTTTTAAAATTTCAGGTTATAAATACATAACATCAGTAAAGTTAATAAGAATAAAATGAAGTCAGTAATAACTGATAGCCTAAACGCAAAGAATATAACTACTCAATAATCTCGCGAATTGGCGTTCCACTAGCACCACTTGGCCAACTTATACCCACTAGGGTTGATATGGTTGGGGCAATATCAGTCATGCTAACCGGCGAAAGAACTTGGCGACGCTTTATTCGCCAGCCGTACCAAATAAGCGGCACATGAGCATCGTAGTTATAGGGTGAATTGGCAGATGTAACCCCTGCGTTCCGCTCAACCCAGCCGGGCTCGAGATTGATAATCACATCGCCCGAGCGCCTTTGATTGTAACTATTCTGAAACTTTTGGAAAATACCTCCGGTAAAATTGCTCGATTGCAGTGTATACGATGTTACCGTGTTGGCCACCCCAGTAAACTGAAGCATAAACTGAGCAACCTTATCCTGAAAATCGCGAAGTGACAGGTTTGAATCCTCGATTAATCGACGGTTAAGATAAATCTGTTTTTCGTTGTAGCCTAAAACCCACTGGCCAGTTCCATAGGTAATATTTAGGTAACTGCTTAAAAGGATTTCAGCATGGTGTGGCTCAAAATACCCTCCGGGGATCTTCGATTTTTCAAGGTGATCGGGTGATGATGCTACTCCCTGATCTGATGTTAGAATCAATAGGTAGTTCTGCTTTCCAATCTCAGTGTTTAATAGTTTTAATAGGTGAGCCAAATCTCTATCGAGCCTAAGATAGGTATCCTCCATCTCGATAGAGTGTGGGCCATATTTTTCGCTGATTAAACGAGTAGATGTAAAGGTGATAGACAAAAGGTCGGTATGTTCATCCTTGCCTAACTCCTCTCCTATAATGGCCTCTATAGCCATATCCTTTGTATAGGTAATACCAAAGGGGCTTTCGAGGAGCGAAGAAAAGTCGCGCTGCGCCTTTCGTGGCTTTACGATTCCCCTAACCATGCTGGCCAATTTTTGACCTATACGCTTTCGTGCTTCAGCCGCCTTAACTACAGAGGTATCAGCCTCAAAATACGATGAGGCATCGTTTAAAAGGACCCAGTCCCGATCTATATAAACCGAACCATACTCCTTAGCATTTAGGTTATCAACCCAAACAGGGAGGCTGTCAACGTAGTGGGAATTTGAAATCCAGGTTCCTCTTTCTACATCAAGCCAATAGGCAGCATTGGCATTATGCCCGCTTGAGATTATGGCAGATGCAGGTTCGAGCGAAACGCCAATAACCTTAGAGCGGGGATCGATTAGTCTTATTTCATCGCCAATTGTACTTGTAATTAAATTCTTAGGCGAATACTTACCGTTGGAGTAACTCCCACCAACTGTAGATACACTCTGATCGTGGAGGGCATAAACCTCGCTGCCATTATTTATAGAATACCATTTATTGGAAACAATGCCATGCACACTAGGATATGTGCCCGTTGCAATGGTTGCAATACCAGGTAAGGATTGAGTTAGCAAATAGTTATACCTTGCATTCCGGCAGAACGCACCCTGGTTAACCAGCTGCATAAACCCATCGTTGCCAAACTTATGTGAGTATCGCTGAATGTAGTCGTACCGCATTTGGCTAACCACAATCTGAACAATTAACTTTGGTTTTTCGGGAGGAATATTTATTTGCGCAAATGATTTGGATACTATGCCGTGAACAAAAAAAACTGACAAACCCAACCAGAAGACCTTTTTCATACTAAAGCAGGATAATAAAATAAGGGGAGCCAATATGACTCCCCTGCAAAAATAGAAAAAAACGAATGCTTATATTGGCAAAATCGTTATTTACCTGAAAAAATTATGCGTTCTGTTCTTTCGTCCTGATTGGTGATTACTCGAATAAGGTAGACCCCCTGAACCATGCTTGAACTGGCTGAGAATGGATTCCAACGAATTTGGTGCTCACCTTGATGCATATGCTCACTGGCAATAGTTGCCAATTTTTGTCCGGTAATTGAGTATACAACGATTTCAACATCGGTTGAACTGCTCAAACTTAGCTTGATATTAAGATCTTGGCCAAATGGGTTTGGCCATAGGCTAAGCGAACTAACGCCTGTTTCAACCGCTATAGCATTTACTATAGTCAGAGGGACCTCCTCAGTTACATCTTCGGATTCTACAGTTACTGAACCCTCTGCATCCTTGTAGCCAACACAGGTAAGCGAATAGGAATGAACTCCTGGTGCTACTCCATCAAAAATATACTTGCCGTTAGCATCGGTAATCCCTTGGCGCCCAGTGAAAGTTATTACGGCATTTTCTACATCCTGATCTTCGTCGTACACATGGAAAGTAACATTATACACAGGCTCAGTATCCTCAACTAGAGTTATAGATACATTAGCATTATCTGCATCTACCAAAATACTTCCTGATTGGGTATGATATCCATCCTTTGTAACGCTATATGGGAATGTTCCAAAGGGAAGCATAATGCTGGACTCACCCTGTGCATTCGTTTCTAACTGTTGGCTATTGATACTGATTGTTGCACCCTCAATTGGATCAGTACCATTGGAAACCACAAAGGAAACCGTATACTCCTCTAAATCAAGATTAACCACCTCGTTAACATCAACATACTTAACCACAACATTGCCTGATGCGGAGAGAAAACCATCCTTCTCTACAATATATTGGCCAGAAGTGCCACGGGTTTGATTGCTGAAAATTGCCTTACCTGATGCGTTTGTATTTATACTAGACTCATTAAAGTTAACCGTTGCGCCCTGAACTGGAGCGCTGTTGTAGGTAACAGTAAAAACAACATCGCTTTGCGACTGGGGAAAGATAATGTAATCCACCCAAGCGCAATCGCTGCCATAACTAGCAGAATAATCTTTGCTATACTCCCACTTAAAGGTGTGGCTTCCGGCAGTTACAGGAAATGAAACCTCAGTCCAACCAACCGCTCCACTCCACTTCCCTTTCTCGTTTCCATCAATATAAAACCTGAAATGATCCCACCCGCTTTCTGATGAAACCTTGTAGGCAAAAGAAATTTCGGAGTCCGAAACTATATCAAGGGTTATCTGCATGGCAGTAGTTTGACTATGCGAAATTGGAGCCGATTTCATGCTGTAAGCCCCATCAAATGCGGTTGAAATATCTCGAACCCAATCGCCACCAGTAAACGTAAACCCTTCCGGCACCTCAGTTTCAAAACTTTCGGGATCGATTGGAGTCAATAAAAAATTCAATATATTCGATTCTCCTGCAAGTGTTTGGGTTATCACCTGACTTAAATAATCTTCTTTAGATGCTTTAATCTGGTATGTATTCTCAGGTATTAAATCAAAACTATACTGACCCGAGGAATTTGTAAAAACGGGGCTTGTACTTGAATTTAACAATTCAATTTTTGCACCGTTAATAGGATTACCTGTATCCGCATCTGTAACTACTCCTGTAAGACTCGTTTGCTCAGCCCCAACTAAAACCACGTCTTTAATAACCAATGAGCTGTAGTCACTTACACTTAGAGAATGAATTTGGCTAATATAACCTTCTGCAGAATAGGTTACATTATATGTACCAGGGTCAATCACTCTTACATAGTTGCCGTTTATGGGGTTAGTTACCACAAAGGAATTATCCTTATCGTGGTTGGCAATGGTAATGGTAGCATCGAGCGGTTCGCCCTGTAGATTAGTAACAATGCCCTGTATGCCAGTATAGAGCCACTCAATGTGGCTTAACATTGCCTCCTTATTGTAGTTCCAATAGTTTGGTAAAGATGAACTTGAAGGGTTTTTTGTATCAGATATTTCGAGTGTAATTTCCCTGCAGTTTTGTTCATAAGTCATGTAATCCTGACGGCTACCCGATACTACGTACCAGTCGCCGCCCTGAGTTACCCCATTACCCTGCGCAGTAAAATAGCCACTCGGACTAGCCGCTTGGGCAAAATCGGCATACTGCCGACTGATGGTATAAAACCAGTTGTGGTCGGCATGGGCATTACCTGCTGTAGTCCACGCATCCCAAGGAAAGTTAGCCAACTCAATTCCTCCATGGTAATTGGCCGACATTACAAAGTTGCGACTAGTAGCATAATCCATCATGGCTACCGTTTCGGGCTGATACGAGTTTCCATCCGGATTTTCACCAAGCCTCGGGTCAGGAAAGTTTCTGTTTATATCAACACTATTACCATTGTATCGCCTTGAGTTATTAACCGTATGATTACCACCGTAGTAGGTTCCGTCGGGATTAGCATTCGGGTTAATATAAATGGCTATGCTGTTTACCATATCGGTAACCCTCGAATCGGTTCCGTAGTTTGATAGTAAATAATCTATTAGCCTTAGCATGAGCACATATCCGGTTGTTTCGTCGCCATGCATGGTGCTGGTGTAGAAGAACTCAGGCTCTGCCTCATCGGCAAGCACGTTATCGGATATTTTTACAACGTAAAGTTTTCGCCCTTGTACGGTGGTGCCTATGCTATCGAGTTTACATAGTTCGGGGTAATCCTGCTCAAACTTCTTCATCATTGAGCGATATACCTCGTAGGTGGGATATAGGTCCCAATTTGCCATTTGGCCAACGGTAGTAGCCATCCCCCTACTCTTTATTGTTGAGGTTGGATTTTCCAATAGCTCGGGCAAATAGCCTAAAGCCTTCAGGGCTTCAAACTCTTTTTGGTTTGCATAAGCAAAAATGGTGTCGCCCTCAACCTCATCGATTGACACAGCACGGGTAATTTTAGTATTTACAAGTTCTCTATCGCTCTCGGAAAATTTGAAGTAGTACTCCTGAGCCTTTGCGTTGCCACATAGTAATAACAATAAAATTGCAATTCCTGTATACCTTATAGTTTTCATTTTAAGTTACTTAAGTTTTAATATATAGATGGTTCTACTTGTTCCTTTTTATTAGGCTAGCAATTAGATATACTAACAGAGCCACTATAAAAACAATTGAGATGCCAGTAATAAATCCGCGAGCAAATTCAGTTAAGTTGGAACTTTCGCCTTGGCTTAAAATTAAAACAATCGAGAAAAATATTACGCCAAGAACTCCAGTAATTGTTGCTACTTTTTTCATATCCTATTTATTTTCAAAAAAACCTTGCCTTCAAGGCAGGTATGGAGCATTCATGCAATAGTCATTTTCGTGTGTACTGACACTGTTACCATGAATATTTTATTTGATAATTTTGTTATACTGTTTAAACGTTGAATCGAATATGGAGAATGTCTCCATCCCCAACAATGTAATTCTTCCCCTCGACACTAAATTTACCTTTTTCTTTACATGCCTGTTCAGAGCCAAGAGTAACATAATCGTTATACTTCATCACCTCGGCACGAATAAAGCCACGCTCTAAATCGCTATGGATAGCGCCAGCAGCCTGCGGTGCGGTAGCGCCACGCTTAATGGTCCATGCCCGTGTTTCCTTTTCGCCAACAGTAAAAAACGTTTCGAGTTCTAGCAATGAATATGCAGCACGAATCAGCTTGTCTACACCGGGCTCCTTTAAACCAACATCCGAAAGAAAATCCATCCTATCCTCTTCAGTTTCCAGTTCAGTAATTTCGGCCTCCATGGCTCCAGCAATAATTAGTATCTCGGTATTTTCATCCTTAAAAAAGTTCTGAACCTGCTCAACATATTTGTTGCCACTAACTGCCGAAGCCTCATCAACATTACAAACGTAAATTACGGGTTTGGTTGTTAGCAGGAATATATCGGCAATAAACCGTTTATCATCTTCAGCAACAGGCGCAGTGGATGCATTTTGGAAGGACTCTAAGTGGTCTTTATACACATTTAGCACTTCAACGCCTTTTTTTGCATCCTTATCGCCAGATTTTACGACTTTCTCGAGCCGCTGAATTTTTTTCTCAACCGACTCTAAATCCTTAAGCTGAAGTTCTAGGTTAACCGTTTCTATATCCCTAACAGGATTAACGGAACCATCAACATGCGAAAGGCTGTCGTCGTCGAAGCATCGCAGCACGTGAATTAGCGCATCGCAGTTGCGAATTTCTGACAGAAACTGATTTGCTCCCTTATCGGAGCGACCAGCACTTTTTGTTAACCCTGGAATATCAACAATCTCTACCGTTGTGTGAACTACTCTCTGAGTAGCAGCAAGATCCTCCAGCACGTACAAGCGATCATCGGGCACGTTAATTATGCTAAGGTTAGTTTTATTGCTAAATGAAAAGCCGCTGGCCTCTGCCTTTGTGGCCGACATGCAATTAAAAATGGTTGATTTGCCCACATTGGCAATACCAATAATTCCGCACTGTAAACTCATTAATTAATTTGATTTTAGTAATTAGTTTGCAAATTTAGCTTGAAATATTGGGTTTACTAATAATTATATGAATAAACATAAAAAAACAGGGTATGACATTGAGCCAAACCCTGTTCGTAAAACTTTAAGAGTAAACCTACATATGTATCACCTCGCCATACGCAGCAGCGGCAGCCTCCATAATGGCCTCGCTCATGGTTGGATGCGGGTGTATACTTTTCATTAACTCGTGTCCGGTAGTTTCCAAATTGCGGGCAACCACCAACTCTGCAATCATCTCGGTAACATTACCCCCAATCATATGGGCTCCTAGTAACTCGCCATACTTAGCATCAAAAATCAGCTTTACAAAGCCTTCGCGCATACCACCGGCAGTAGCCTTTCCCGAAGCGGTGAACGGAAATTTACCCACCTTAATTTCGTATCCTGCCTCTGTTGCAGCCTTCTCAGTCATACCAACCGATGATACCTCAGGGATAGTGTAGGTACATCCTGGTATGTTCTTATAGTTAATTGGCTGCACCTCCATTCCTGCTATCTTCTCAACGCAGGCAATTCCCTCAGCCGATGCCACGTGAGCAAGTGCTGGTCCGGGAACAATATCGCCAATGGCATAAATGCCCTCAACATTGGTTTTGTAGTAATCATCAACCTTTACACGTCCGTTTGCCATTTCTACACCCACGTCCTCTAATCCAATACCTTCGGTATTTGGGGTAATTCCCACGGCAGACAGAACAATCTCAGCATCAACAACCACTTCGCCCTTCTTGGTTTTTATGGTAACCTTGCAAAGTTTACCACTGGTATCAACCGATTCCACCGATGCATTGGTCATCACCTTAATCTTATTCTTTTTGAAAGAACGCTCAAGGGTTTTGGAAACCTCCACGTCCTCAACCGGAACAACGTTTGGCATAAACTCAACAAGTGTAACCTCTGTTCCAATTGAATTGTAGAAATAGGCAAACTCGCTGCCAATGGCCCCTGAACCAACTACAACCATCGACTTGGGCTGTTTTGGGAGGGTTAGCGCCTGACGATAGCCAATAATCTTTTTGCCATCCTGTTTTAGATTGGGCAACTCGCGCGAACGCGCACCAGTGGCAACAATAATATGCTTGGCAGTAACCTCTTGTTTTTTACCATCACCATCGGTAACCTCAACAACACCCTTGCCTTTTAGCTTTCCAAACCCGTTAATTACCTCAACCTTATTTTTTTTGAAAAGGAATTCGATTCCCTTGCTCATGTTAGTAGATACATCGCGACTACGGGAGACCATCTTTTCAAAATCGGGTTTTACATCGTTGGCCAAAACGCCATAATCGGCAGCATGCGATGCGTACTCGTAAACCTGAGCACTTTTAAGCAATGCTTTTGTGGGGATACATCCCCAGTTTAAGCAAATGCCCCCAAGGCTTTCCTTTTCAACAACGCCAACCTTTAATCCTAGTTGACTTGCCCTAATTGCGGCAACATATCCACCGGGGCCACTACCTATAACAAGTATGTCAAAATTCATGGTAATTATATTTTTAAATTATACAGACAAAGCTTTTCTTTTAACTTTAACAAAGATATAGCTTATTAGTTTAGCTATGGCAAACATGCCCACCAGGGCAATAATAATGGTTGCTCCCGATGGTACATTCATGCCAAACGACATGATAAGCCCAATAAGGGCTCCCACAAAGCCAACCAAAATAGATATGAGCATAATATGGTTAAACTTTTTTGTAAAAATATTGGCTATCGTTGGCGGTATTGTTAATAAGGATATTAAAAGGATTATGCCCACCATCCTAATGCTTAGCACTATGGTTAGGGCAATAAATGCTTTTAGGATGTAGGAAAATGTTCTTACGGGTACACCCTGAGTTTTTGCAAAACCCTCATCGAAAGCAAGGTAAAGTATTGCTCTATAGAACACGATAAAGAAAGCAACCATTACAATGTTTAATGCAACCAGCATTAAAATATCCTGACTGGTTACGGTAAGAATTGACCCGAAAAGAAACGACATTAAATTTGGCGAGTAACCTGGAGTAAGATAGACAAAAAAGATACCCAGTGCCATACCCACCGACCAGAGCATGCCAATAGCCGAATCTTCGCGAACATCCATCTTCTGGCTTAGGGCTTCTACCCCAAATGCGGATAAAACAGCAAACACAGCAGCTCCAAAAATAGGATTTAACCCAAAATAGTAAGCAATACCTATCCCCCCAAATGAGGCATGGGTAATACCCCCGCTCAAAAAAACTAATCTGCGGGCTACAACATACGAGCCAATCAGTCCTGCTGCAACCGATATGAACAGTGCTGCCCAAAATGCATTGGCAACAAATTGATACTGAAAAAGTGATGGTATTAAGTTTTGCATCAATGACTTTATATTATGTTTTTACTAACGACAAAAGCTATTTACTATGATCACTCAAAACGGTATGAGGCACAGGACCGTGAGCTATTATCTGAATTGGGCAATCGTATGAGGCTAGCTGCTCTGAGGTAATCATATTCGACCTATGGTAATGCAAGTGTCGGTTAACACATGCAATGGTTTTAACATGAGATGTTATGGTTCCCAAATCGTGCGAGACCATTATGATGGCCATCTCCTTGTTCAAATCCTTTAGCAATTCATACAGTTCTTTCTCAAAACTATTATCAACATAGGTATTGG
>JAQUJY010000136.1 GCA_028680705.1 Bacteroidales bacterium | reverse complement strand
AACCGTTAATGCAGCCTTAACTTCCGCCCCCTTCTATCCTAAAATATGGTTTTGCAAATTGTTTACAGTACAAACAATCAGAAAAACCTTTAGAAAGCAGTATCAAGCGTAAAAACGGATGTTTATGTTTTAATATCTTACCCCATATCAAAGTGTTTAGCCCCTACTGATTAACCTCCTTCATGGTTAGCTGAATTCGCTTGCGATCAATATCTACCTCTAATACCTTAACCATTACGTGTTGGTGCAGTTTTACTATATCGTTGGGGTTTGAAATAAACCTATCGGAAAGTTGCGATATGTGCACAAGGCCATCCTGCTTAACCCCAACATCCACAAATGCGCCAAAGTTGGTAATATTGGTAACAATTCCGGGGAGTATCATGCCCACTGTTAGGTGCCCAATGGAGTAAACCCCTTCGGCAAATTCAAATACTTTAATGCCTTGCCGTGGGTCTCTTCCGGGCTTGGCTAACTCTGCCATTATATCCTTAAGGGTTGGGAGCCCAATCTTACTGGTTGCATATTTATTTATGTCGATTTTTTTCCTCAACTCATCATCCTTCAGTAACTCGTTCACTGTACATCCCATATCCTTAGCCATTTGCTCTACCACATGGTAACTTTCGGGGTGAACGGCGCTGTTATCCAAAGGGTTTTTTGCATTGGCAATCCTAAGGAATCCTGCACTTTGCTCAAAGGCTTTGGGACCCAAACGAGGAATTTTCTTTAGCTGTGTACGGCTATTAAAATCGCCATTCTCTTTTCTGTATTCAACTATGTTCTTGGCAAGCTGTGGACCAAGTCCAGAGATATACGTGAGCAGGTGTTTACTTGCAGTATTTAGGTTAACACCCACATGGTTTACGCAGCTCTCTACAACGGTATCAAGCCCTTGCTTAAGTTTAGGTTGATCCACATCGTGTTGATATTGTCCAACGCCAATCGACTTTGGGTCGATTTTTACCAACTCAGCAAGCGGATCCATAAGCCTGCGACCAATTGAAACTGCTCCACGAACGGTAACATCATAGTCGGGAAATTCCTCACGGGCCACCGATGATGCCGAGTAGATTGAGGCGCCATCCTCGCTCACTACAAAAACCTGAATTTCATTGTTGAACCGAATTCGTTTAACAAGTGCTTCGGTTTCGCGGCTTGCTGTTCCGTTACCAATGGCTATGGCTTCAATTTTATAGGTATCAACCAGGGCCGATATTTTGCTCATGGCCTTTCCTTCCTCTTTTTGAGGAGGATGCGGATAAATGGTCTCATTATGCTTTAGGTTTCCCTGCGAATCGAGGCAAACTAGTTTGCAACCTGTACGGTAGCCAGGGTCTAAGGCAAGCACGTTTTTTTGTCCTAGCGGCGATGAGAGTAAAAGTTGACGAAGGTTTTCGGCAAATACTCTAATGGCCTCATCATCGGCTTTCTCCTTAAGTTCGGCGGTAAATTCATTCTCAATACTCGGCTCAATAAGCCGTTTGTAGCTATCTTCAATGGCAAAATCAACCTGATCGGCCGATTCCGTATCTCCTTTAACAAATGCCCTTGACAGGTCATCCAATACATCGTCAGCAGTAGGGGTAATGGAAACCTTAAGGAAGCCTTCGGTTTGTCCTCTGCGCATGGCCAAAAATCGGTGCGAAGCGCATTTGGCTATGGGTTCATCCCATTCAAAATAATCGGAGAACTTAACGCCATCAGTTTCTTTTCCTTTTACCATTCTCGATTTAATTACCGCGCTGCGCCTAAAGTGTCTCCTCACAATATTCCGGGCCCTTTCGTTCTCGCTTATCCACTCGGCAATAATATCACGGGCGCCTGCCAGAGCATCCTCAATGGTTGGTACATCGTTGTTGATATAACCCTGAGCAATTTTCAGAATATCCCCTTCAGCTTGTTTCATAATTAGTTCTGCCAAGGGTTCTAACCCACGTTCTTTGGCAATGGTTGCCCTTGTTCTGCGCTTTGGCTTGTACGGAAGGTATATGTCCTCAAGTTCAACTGGGTCGTAGCACTCCTCAATGCGCTTGCGAAGCTCATCGGTTAGTTTGCCCTGTTCGTCGATTGTACTGAGCACTGTTTCCTTTCGCTTTTCAAGCTCTACGAGTTTGTTTATCCTATCGCGAATTGCAGTAATCTCAACCTCGTCCAAACTATCGGTTTGCTCTTTTCGATATCGGCTAATAAACGGTACGGTCGATCCCTCGTTAAGGAGTTTGATGGTATTGGCAACCTGCTTTTTTGTAAGGCTAAGTTCCCTCGCAATTATGCCTATGTGTTTATCTAGTTCTGTATTAATCATTAAAAAGTATTTCTAGTTTTTGATTGACATTATTTATAAAGGAGGTATCTTTAAGGGTGAAAATATAATTACACACAAAAATAGCAAACTAGAGTTTATGGAAGCCCAAAGATTAAGCTTTTTTAAACAAATATTCAGTTGGAAGCTGTTTCTGGTTCCGATCCTCATGCTATTTCACCTTAATTCTCTTGCTGCTGGTATTCAGCACATAAATATTCTGTTAATCAATTCCTATCATCAGCAAATTAGCTGGACCGACAGTTTAACTGCTGGGATTATAGACGCTCTAAATGAAGGAAATTTTCAGTATGAATTATATATAGAGAGTCTAGATTCGAAACGGGTTGATTCGAAACAATTTTTTCCAGCATATTATTCTCTCCTCAAAGCTAAATATGCGTATAGCAATATTGATATAATTCTTATTACTGATAACGACGCTCTGATATTTATGGAGGAGTATCATCAGTCGCTTTTCCCAGAGGTTCCCATTGTATTTTGTGGAATTAACAGTAGGTCTGAATTTAAGCCAGGCTTTACTGGTGTAATTGAGGAGGTTGATCTGGAGGCCAATCTTAAATTAATCCACAGTCTGCATCCTACCCTGCAGACACTTTATGTTATTCTCGACAGAACTACAACAGGCGAGGCCTTAAGGGTTAAGCTGAAAGCTGAGACAGTTAAAAAAACATACCCCTTTGGGGTTGAGATCTTATCAGATTATAGCGTTGATAAGTTAAAGGAATATACCTCTGGCTTATCCCAGGGAAAGGCCATCCTTTTTTTGCTGTTTAATGTTGATGATAAACAGACCTATTTATCGTATGAGGAGGCGCTTATTTATATTTCAAGCAGTGCAAAAGTTCCCATTTATGGAACATGGGACTTTTACCTAACACGTGGTATTATTGGAGGAAAAATCATTAAAGGTAGTTGCCACGGAAAGGAAGCGGGTAAATTAGCGGTGCGGATATTAAACGGAGAAAAGATAGAAAACATTAAACCCTTTAATGGGCCTACCCATTATGCTTTTAACTATCCTATGGTTAAAAAGCATGGCATAAGGCGAAGCAAACTTCCAAAAGGGAGCACTGTTGTTAATACGCCTTTTGAGTTTGTTAGAAATAACGCCAATGTTTTCATAACCTTTGGTTTTGTTTTAGTAGTTCTACTTATCATCATATCGTTGTTGTTTTTAGTAAATAGATTAAGAAGCGCTAAACTAAAAATAGAGAAGTATCACCACGAAAAACTTGATAAACAGAATATCCTTCTCGAGGAGGCAAAGAGGACGGCAGAGGAGTCGAACAGGCTAAAAAGTGCATTTTTGGCTAATATGAGTCACGAAATTCGTACCCCGTTGAACGGTATTGTAGGATTTGCTAATTTATTAAAGCACAAATCAAATCCATCAAAAGAAAAAGTTGATCAATATGTTGATATAATAAACTCTAACTCAGCACTCTTGCTCAAGTTGATAAATGACATTATCGACATTTCTAAAATTGAATCAAATCAGCTTGAGATAAAAAGTACAACCTGCAATCTAGAGAAGTTGATGGTAGAGCTTCATCTAATGTATAGTTCAGAAAAAGTTAAACTCGGGAAGAATGAAATTAATCTAACCTACACCTCTTCTGATAGGAGTGAAATGCTGGTTTCAATAGATGTTGAAAGGCTTAAACAGGTAATGATTAACCTATTGGACAACGCATTAAAATTTACAATGGAAGGCTCCATTGAGTTTGGCTACGAGGTTCGTGAGCAAATGCTTTACTTCTTTGTAAAGGATACAGGAATTGGAATAGAGCGCAGTAAGGTTGCATTGATTTTTGATAGGTTTAGGCAGGTTGTTGAAACCTCGTCAAGAGTTTATGGTGGAACAGGCTTGGGATTAGCTATTTGTAAGGGGATTATTAATAAGTTAGGTGGCCAAATAGGAGTGGAATCAGAACTTGATAAGGGAGCCCTATTCTGGTTTACAATCCCACATATTCCCGTCGACAAGTCAACCGATAGGATGATATTAAAAGATATTGTAAGGGATTTCCCCAATTGGGAGGGAAAGATTATATTGGCAGTTGAGGATGTTGAGGAATCGTTGCTGTTACTAAAGGAGCTAGTCTTGCCTACAAAAGCAAGGTTTATAGGTGCTATAAATGCTGAAGATGCACTCAAAATAATTAGATCTGAAGATAATATTCATCTTGTTCTTATGGATCTTCAATTGCCGCAAATGAATGGTTATGAGGCTACCCAAGAGATTAAGGCCTTACGTCCTTTGATTCCTGTAATTGCTCAAACAGCTAATGCCATGTCCGTGGATCGCGAAAAAGCCATATTGGCTGGTTGTGTAGAATATATTACAAAGCCAATCAACATAGACCAGTTTTACGATATTTTAGGTAAGCACCTTGCCTAAATCCCTTGTTTCGCAGGTTTAATCTTGTATGTTTTTCTTAAATTTCACGGGGTTTTTCATCATAACTTTATGAAATGAGGCATGAGAAATATTTTTCACAGAGGAAAGATGATTATATTGGCAAGTTAAATGTGGTAAATAAAAATCAAACTATAAATACATGAAAAGAGCTTCCATTATAGCTATTCTGCTATGCGGTTTTATAGCTGCTCAGGGCCAGGTAAATTCACAAATATCCATAGACTCAAATGTTGAACAGGTAAAACTTTACATTGGGGGCGCACAGGTAACGCGAACCGCCGCCGTAAACCTCCCTAAGGGTACAACAAAACTAATTGTAAAACAGCTACCCAATACAATTGATGTTTCAACCTTTACTGTTGAGGGTAAGGGCGATTTTACCATTCTATCAATAATGGAGGGATACTCAAATGATCCCCAAAACCTGCCTAGGGAGGCAAGACCAATTAAAGACAGCCTCACTCTTTTGCTATTACAAAAAGAGGATACTGAAAATGCGCAGATTATTTTAGTTGAGGAAGAGAATTTTTTAAATCTTAACAGATCAATAGGTGGGCAGCATGACGGAATAAACGTAGTTGAGCTTAAACAGATACACGAATTTTACAAGAGTAGGTTTGCTTCTGTAAAAAAAGAGCAGCTAGCCAATAGGCGTAAGTTAATCGATTTGACCAAAGAGATTGAAAGGCTAAAAGCTAGGCTTTATCCATTCTCTGCCAATAGGGTATCGCTAAATCAGGAGCTGGCAATAACTGTTCTGACCAATAAG
>JAQUJY010000046.1 GCA_028680705.1 Bacteroidales bacterium | reverse complement strand
TATCCGATGCTTGTGAGAAGGTTGCAGGACGCTACAAAGCAGTTATACGTTCAATTTCAGGAGTTTATTCAGCAGAATCTATGAATGATAATAGTTTTAACGAAGCACGCGAACTTTGTGAGAAGTTTGCTAAGCTAGAGGGTCGTCAGCCCCGCATTATGATTGCAAAGATGGGGCAGGATGGTCACGACCGTGGAGCCAAAGTGGTTGCAACAGGCTATGCCGATATAGGTTTCGACGTAGATATAGGTCCTCTATTTCAAACCCCGGCCGAAGCTGCAAAACAAGCTGTTGAGAATGATGTTCATCTTCTTGGCGTATCGAGTTTGGCTGCTGGGCATAAAACATTGGTACCAGAAGTAATGGAGGAGTTAAAGAAACTTGGACGTGAGGATATTATGGTTATCTGCGGCGGAGTAATACCTGCTCAAGATTATCAATACCTATACGATCAGGGCGTTGCAGCAATTTTTGGACCTGGTTCACCCGTGTCTGTTGCAGGTAAGCAAATACTAGAACTTTTGCTTCAGCGATTTGAGTAAAAGTTTGATGATATTATAAAAAAGGTCATTGGGGTAATTCTCAATGACCTTTTTAGGTTTAACCCTCTAATAATTAATTAGTGAGCCTAATGTAGCATTGCTCAATTAGATTAGCCCAGAACAATTATAGGTTAAAGTAAGTGGCTTACTATAAAATAATAAACAGACAATAACAGGATATGGAACTAGCATACATTGAAGGAAAGAAGTTTGACAAAATTGATTTTAAAGAAAATCCTTTGACAAAAGGAGAATATGAAAATTGCCATTTCCTAAATTGCGACCTTTCAAACTGTGACCTATCAAATTACATGTTTACCGATTGTGAGTTTTTGGATTGTAATTTAAGCTTGGCTAATCTGCCAATGACTGCATTTCGTGACATACAGTTTAAGGACTGTAAAATGTTGGGGCTACGGTTTGATAATTGTGATGAATTTGGACTTTCCTTCAGCTTTGAGAATTGCACCTTAAATCACTCCTCATTTTTTAAGACAAAAATTATTAAAACAACCTTCAAAGATGTTCAATTACAGGAGGTTGATTTTACTGAGGCTGATTTGACCAATTCGGTGTTTGATAATTGCGACTTAACAGGTGCAACTTTTGATAATACTATTATTGAGAAAGCAGATTTTTCTACCTCCTATGGCTATTCAATTGACCCGGAAATTAATCGAATTAAGAAAGCAAAGTTTTCTATTCATGGCATTGCAGGACTTCTAGAAAAGTACGATTTAAAAATAAGCAACACAATATAATCTGTAACTAAGAATAGACGGTTAAAAGAAAAATAAATTAGTCGAGAAACAGTTTTTAACTATAGGAAATCGAGTGCCGATAGTAGTGACGTACTAAAAACGGTTCATGGAATGGCAGCCCCGAGATAGTTAAGCAACAGGCTAATGCAATTTTAATCCAATTAAATGGATAAACTCCTCGCGTGTTTTTGTTTGCGATAGAAATACACCCGTAAACGCCGATGTTGTGGTTACAGAGTTTTGCTTTTGTATTCCGCGCATTTGCATACACATGTGTGCTGCCTCAATTACAACTGCCACTCCCATTGGGTTTAGAGTTTCCTGAATACAGTCTCTTATTTGCATGGTTAGTCGCTCCTGTACCTGTAGCCTTCGGGCAAAAGCATCAACAACGCGTGCTATTTTACTCAAACCTGTAATTTGTTCATTGGGTATGTAGGCTACATGGGCTTTCCCGTAGAAAGGAATCATGTGGTGCTCGCACATTGAGTATAGTTCAATATCCTTAACAATAACCATTTGCCTATAGTCCTCTTTGAATTTGGCACTGCTCAGGATTTCCCTAGGATCTAGGTTGTAACCGTGGGTAAGGAATTGTATTGCCTTGGCAACCCGCATTGGGGTGTCTTTTAAACCCTCTCTATCTACGTCTTCTCCAATTAGTTCGAGAATATTTTTGTAGTTCTGGGCTAACTTTTTAGTTTTCTCAGCGTTCCAGCGTTCTACTTTTTCGTAACCCTCGTTCTCGTATAATAATGCGTCGTCGTTTATATTTTCAATGTTCATGGTATGTTTTTTACAAAAATACGAATTGATATCTTAAAACTTAGACCAAATGCATGTTATTCTCCAAAATACTCTACATAGTTATTCTCGGTTTCCTGAATTTTAACCCTGTGAATTTCTGCACCCAAATTTTTTATGGGATCCTTCAGTTTATTCCAAATAAAAACAGCAATATTTTCAGTTGATGGTATAATTCCACTTAAAAAATCAACATCAACATTTAGGTTTTTGTGGTCAACTTTTTCAATGATCTCTTTCTTAATGAGAGTGCTAAGATGCTTTAGGTTAAGCACATACCCTGTTGTGTCGTTTATTTTTCCTTTAATTGTAACAAACAACTGGTAGTTATGCCCATGCCAGTTTGGGTGCGAGCACTGTCCGTACAGTTCAAAGTTTTCCTCATCTGTAAGGTCGGGTTTAAAAAGGCGGTGTGCAGAAGAGAACCTCTCGCGGCGGGTTAAATATGCAAACGGCATAGTAGTAAAGTGTTAATTATTAAACCAAAGATATACTTTTTCAATCTTTTTTTAGGGTATTAGGTTCAAGAAGTAATCGTTTTTGTACATTTATAGCAAAATTGATGATGATTGAAAGGATAACATCTGCCTCATAGTAAATGTTCGTGGTAGTGATATTGAAAGAAAGTTAATGGTTGTTGCAGCAATAAGTCCAATAAATTCGTCATTATAGCATAATAATAACACTTAAGAATGGAACCAATTAGAACTACAACTGAGGGACAAGTAACTGGCATTATTGGGATTGTATTAGGCATTATAGCACTAATTGTTGCATTTATTCCTTGTATAGGTGTGGTTGCTTTTTTGCCAGGAGGTTTGGCAATTATTTTTAGCGTAATATCAATAGTCCAGGCATCCAAAGGAAACGGCTCAAAGGGTTTAGGTATTGCTGCACTAATTGTTTCAGTTTTGGCAACTCTTCTTGCTGCGGCATGGCTTCTTCTTTTTAGCGGACTTTCTATTATTGCTAATGAGTCTATGAAGGATCCGACAACCGTTAAAAGAATTGAGCAGGTAATAAAAGAGGCCTTTAACGATGAAGAGGATGACCTACCTAGCAAACAGCGAATTGATAGCCTTGAAAACAGGTTGAGGGCTATTGAGAAAGAGAAGGACAATGAGAAAAAGGAGAAGGAATAGTAATATCTTTAGGGAGTTAATATAATTGGGTTAAAATGAATATTGAGATTAAGCCCACTAAAGGGAAAGATCATTTAGTTTCGTGGCTTTTGATTTCATTAATTAGCCTAGTTTCTGTATTTGTAATCCATCTCTTAATCTACGCTGTTTTCTATTATGGTAAGGTTTCATTTATTGAACAACTCACAGGTACTCCAATAATTTTTTATTTTTATGCTATTATTTTCCCAGGTGCCATTGTACATAGTTACAAGCCTGTATGTTTGGAGGTTGAGCATCTGGGGGAGGTTAATCCAATGCTTATAAAAGAGTATTTTTTACAGCGCGGTTATGTAGAGTTAGCTGACGGGAATGGGTTTTTTAAAGTGGTTGCTCAGAAATGGTTCGATAGGCTATTTAAGGGGTCAAAGCAGATTGTAGTAAACTATACAAAAACAAATGTTGAGATAATTTTACCTGCAAATAAGCTATACGAAGTTCACCATGGGTTTAAGTTCCAGGAGATATTCGTTAGATAAACAAGCTTTGAGAAAATAGAAGAGGAATGAAACAAAGGTTCATTGCCTACAGAACGATTAATCTGCTGTTTTTAGCTGTTATTATTGGAGTTTTTGTTTATTCCCTATTATTTAGCCCAGGGCAACATCCAATACCATCTTTCTTCACTGATATTAGTGGTATCAATTCACCAAGCAAGGGTCTTTCGGCAGCCTTTTCAGAAATGGTTATAGGTAACTATGCTGATGCACAGTGCCATAATCCTTATGTTTTGCAAATATTCTCGTTTTTTGTTCTGCAGCTATTGCTCAGGATTTTCTTCTTACTTTTAATAAGGCTAAAAGCAAAAGCTATTCGCAGTATTATCTGGGTTGATATCGGTGTGTCGCTAATGCTGTTCTTATGGTGCTTCGCACCATTCATCCGTTTTACTTTTAGCCTACTCCTAAGCTCCTTTTAGAATTTCGTTTAAAGTTAGTTTATTGCCCGCTCGTATACCCTTTGGGGTTTGGCTTAATGTACTACACTCGGTAAAATGGTCGTGCTGATAGTATAGATAGTAGTTTTGACCAATTGCCTCATTCAAAAAAGCTTCCTTTTCTTCTATGGAGACTAGGGGCTCAACATCGTAACTCGCATTCCATGCTAGGTGAATATGGGCTGTTGACGGGAAGAGGTCGGCAGTATATACTAGTTTTTTGCCGTTGGGTAATTCAATAATTGGTATTATCTGTCCCTTTGTGTGGCCATTGAAAAAACGCAGTTCAACACCGGGCATTACTTCGCCTTCTTTTTTAATAAGGTTAAGTAGTCCAAGTTCTTTAATGGGGAGTATGTTATCCATCATAAAAGAATCGGCCTCTCTTATATTTGGGTTTAAAGCCGAATCCCATTGTGCTTGGCTAATGTGGTATTTTGCATTAGGGAAAACTGGGTAGTAGTTTCCGCTTTTATCAACCCCAATTCCACCCCCGCAATGGTCGTAATGCAGATGTGTGTGGATTACATCGGTAATATCCGAAGGTTTATACCCTAAATTTGCTAACCCCTCAACTAGTCCCTCCCCACCAAAAAGGTAAAAATGGCGAAAAAACTTTTCACTTTGCTTGTCTCCAAAACCAGTGTCTATTAGGGCAACTCGGTTGTCAGTTTCAATAACCAGTGAGCGTAAATCTAGAGGGATTAAATTATTTTCGTCGGCAGGGTATTGCCTATTCCATAGTGCTTTTGGGACTACCCCAAACATGGTTCCCCCATCAATTAAAAAGGTTTGTATGTTAAATGATGATATTTTCATTGTAAAATAATTTTGGGTTAAAAAATGGGTTAAAAAACTTTTGTGTACTACTATCAGCTGTAAGGGGATACTGAAATTGAATTAACAGTACTCTTCTTACTATGACAAAAGAACAGCTAATCTGCTGTATAGTTTTAATTGATACAGCTAAATTGCTGTGTATATTGGTGTTCTCTTCCTTAAAGCAAGGTGCGAAAATAACAAATAAAAACGAGACAACTTTTGTCTTCAATAGATAACTTCTCTGCCTAATGGGGGTGAACTGGTTTTGATGTAAGGTTAGGTACCTGGTAAGAGATGAAGCAAAAAATTACTGAGAATTTTATTGTAGTTCAGTATTGGAAGCAAATAGAGCATAATGTTTTTATAAAAAACAAAAAACCCAGCAAATGCTGGGTTTGTGCGGATAAAGGGACTCGAACCCCCACGTCTTTCGACACTAGATCCTAAGTCTAGCGCGGCTACCAATTACGCCATATCCGCAATCAGGGTGCAAAGGTATATGCTTTTTTTAATTTTAACAAAATTTTTCGAATAAACTTTTAGTAGCCTGCTTTTGGTTAATTGTAAGGTTGTTAACTCTTTATTAATTAACACTCAAACTTGTTGGCTCGAAATTTGTTTAATAACTAATTAGCATACCTAACATTTTGTTATTTTTTCACTAACTTGTCAAAAATACCATGAATTTTCTTGCACACCTATACCTGTCCGGCGATAATGTAGATACAAGGATGGGTAATTTTATTGGCGATTATGTAAAGGGGCGCTCATTGGAACGCTATGCCGATGGAGTGCAAAAAGGAATATTTATCCATAGAGCCATTGATTTTTATACCGATACCCACCCTGCAACATTTGAGGTTCGACAACTTTTTAGAGAAGGATACAGAAAGTATGCTGGTGTTGTTGTAGATGTGTTTTTCGACCACTTTTTGGCTAGATATTGGGCAACATTTTCCCCATTCCCGTTAAAGGGTTTTACGCGTAAGTTTTACTACCAAATGATTTTGCGATACAGAGAGTTGCCCAAAAAGGTACGAGGTGTTCTGCCTCTACTAATCCAAACCAATAGGCTGTATAGTTATCACAAGATTGAAGGCATGGAGCAAACGCTTCAGATTATGAGTAGGGTAACCTCTTTGCCAGATAGGACTGAGTTTGCAATTGAAACCTTAATATACAACTACTCATTTATTAGGGATCAGTTTTTAATCTTTTTCCCTGATATTATCGATTATATTAAGGAGGAATACAACATTGTTCCTTCGGGTTGGGATGAGGGTCTAATCAAGGCGGGAGCTATCGAGCTTAAGGAAAATAAAGAGAAGGATAGTGAATGACCATAAGGACGAACCTCCGTAACTGAAAAAGGGCAATGGAATTCCAATAACAGGAAAAAGACCTATGGTCATTGCAAGGTTAACGGTTATATGAAAGAAGAGAATTGACACTACCCCATATCCGTATATCCTAGCGAAAGCCTCTTTTTGCCTTTCGGCAAGAACTATTAGCCTTAGAAGCAAAGCAAGAAAGAGTCCAATTACTACAACCGATCCAACAAAGCCCCACTCTTCACCAACAGTACAGAAAATAAAATCAGTGCTTTGCTCTGGCACAAAGTTGTACTTTGTTTGTGTACCCTTAAGAAATCCTTTGCCTGTTAACCCACCCGAACCTATGGCTATTTTAGATTGGTTTACATTGTACCCCCATCCAAGTGGGTCGGTTTCAATACCTAGCAAATCGTTTATTCTGTCCCTGTGGTGAATGGCGAGTACGTTATTAAAGATATAGCTAACGCTAAAACTAAAAGTGGAGGCAGTGATAAAAAAGAGTAGTAGTACTATAACGTGTCTTGCTTTATTAAGATAAGTGTAAATAATTACAACGGGGATTGAGATGGCAATGGGTATCAAAATAAGGTAATAGGGCGATATGCTTAGGTCAAAAAACTCCGATACCCCATACAGAACTGCAGTTAGCCCAAAAAGACCTATTGAGAAACGGACAGCATTTTTGTAATCCTTACTAATTAATGCAAAAAGAATTAGGGTTAAAAGTACAAGCCCCAGCAGTATTATGTACTTGTTTAGGATAAGAACAAGCAAAAACAGGGCAATCATAAAACCAATAAATGCCAAAACCCAATGGGGCATACCTTCGCTATAAAACACCCAAACAAAAGCAGTGAACACCATGGCGCTTCCAGCATCGTTTTGTAAAAGAATTAGTACAACTGGGGCTAAAACTATTAGCGAAGTTTTGATGTATGATTTTAGAGAACCAAGTTTAAATCCATATGAGCTCATGTATTTTGCAAGAGCTAAACTTGTAGCGAATTTGGCAAATTCGGCTGGTTGAATTCTTAGCCCTCCCAGCTGTATCCACGATTTTGATGCGTTAACTTCAACGCCAAAGAAGATAACAAAGACAAGTACTCCTAGTACTATAAAGTAGAAAAAGTTAGCAAATACAACGTAAAATCTTGAGTCAATGGTAAGAATAACAATGGCAATAAGTAAGGTTGCAATAATCCATATTAGCTGCATTCCATATCGTTGCGAAGTATCGAAAATACTCGTATGCTCCTCAGAGAATACAGCCGCGTATATATTTAGCCAACCCATCAATAGAAGGGTCAGAAAAATAATTACTGTTGGCCAATCGAGCCAACGGGCTATGTTACTACTTCTTATTCTCACTTTTATCTATTAGTGTTGCGTCTAGCATTCGTTGTTCTAACCATTTCCGCTTAACTTCTCCGGTTAGGTATTTCTCAATCATAAGGCTGGCAATTGGTGCTGCCCATGTAGCTCCAAAGCCAGCATTTTCAATAAATGCCGCAACTGCAATTTGAGGATTGTCTTTAGGGGCAAAGGCTACAAAAACAGAGTGATCTTTGCCATGGGGATTTTGCGAAGTGCCTGTTTTTCCGCATACCTCAATATCTGGGAGTGCTGCTATTCGTGCAGTACTACCACTACCAGGCTCTCCGTTTACTGCAAGGTACATACCTTCAATAATATAGTTGTACCAAAGCGAATCAATGGTTGTATAGTTTTTAACCTTAAACCGAGGTTCAATATTTGGCTGGCCATCAATCTCCTTCACAAAATGAGGTGTGTAATACCATCCTTTATTGGCAATGGCAGCGGTCATATTAGCCATTTGTAAAGGAGTGGTTCCTAATTCACCCTGTCCAATAGCAAGCGATAGAATTGTAAGAGAACTCCAGCCACCCTTTCTAAAGTACCTGTTGTAAAACTCAATACTGGGAACAGTTCCTGCAAGTTCGTTGGGTTGATCGATATTAAGTCTCTTACCAAAGCCAAACGATTCAACATGATTTTTCCATACGGTAAACCCTTGCTCTACTCCGCCATGAGATGGCTTATCAATGATATTTCGAAAAACATGGCAGTAATAGGTGTTGCACGATACCTGTATGGACCTTACTAAATCGGTTGGTGAAGGATGGTAATGACAGCCAACCCCTCTGCCAATTCGGTATCCTCCGTCGCAGGAGTATTTTGTTTGCGGAAATACTGTTTTCTCTTCAAGGCCAATCAATGCATTTACAATCTTAAATGTCGATCCTGGGGGATACAAGGCCATTAGTGCTCTGTTAAACAGGGGTTTTAGCGTGTCAGTATCCAAGTCTTTAAAATTTGCTGTACGAGGACGGCCCACCAACAGATTTGGATCATAGTTTGGGCTTGATATCATGGCGAGTATTTCGCCAGTGCTAGGCTCAATAGCAACGATTCCGCCTAACTTATTCCGCATTAACTCTTCGCCAAACTTCTGCAGTTCAATGTCGATACTCGCTGTAAGTTCTTTCCCTAGTACTGCTAGCGTGTCATATTTGCCCTCAGCATACGATCCCTTAATTCTGTTGTGCACATCAACCAGATAAACGTTAACGCCCTTTTTTCCACGTAACTCTTCTTCGAAGGTCCGTTCAAGTCCGCTAATGCCAATGTAATCTCCCATTCTATAGTAGGGGCTTTCGCGTATTTTACGATCATCTACTTCACCAACGTAGCCCAAAAAGTGTGCTCCAATGCTATTGGGATAAGCTCTGAGTGTACGGGGTTGTACATAAAACCCGGGGAATTTGAAGAGTTTTTCTTGTAGTCTGGCGTAGTCTTCGGCTGAAACCTGTTTTATGAAGATTGAAGGGCGGAATGATGAGTGAGCCCTTGCCTCATTAAGTCTGCTGTCAAGTTGTTTCTTGTTGATGCCTAGGATATTGCAGAATTCCACGGTGTCGAAAGGTAGATTCTGTCTGGGAATTACCATAAGGTCGTAAGCGGCCTGATTGAATACTAGCAATTCGCCGTTCCTGTCGTAAATTAAACCGCGAGCGGGGTATTGAGTAATGTAGCGAAGTACATTGTTGCTTGCAGAAAGCCTATATGATCGTTCTATAACCTGGAGAAAAAATAGGCGAATGGTTATGGTAAGGAATACGATAATTATTATCCCTGAAATAATATATTGTCTATTGTTACCAGCGAGTTGCAAAGTAGTGCTATTTCTTTAAGGTTAAAAACTGACCAATGAGGATGAATGTTGTTGTAACCAATGTGCTAAGAATTACCCTTAAAAAGGTGTGAAAAAAACTAGTAAAAGTAAATGATTCAATGAAGAACAGGCTTAAATGGTGCATGAAAATGAGGGTAATGCTATACTTTAAGAACCATGCAAACCCATTTACTCTTATGGATGGATTACCCATTTGGCCTATACCTTCGCGGTCAGTAAAAAGTCTTAGAACGTATGGGCGTAAAAATGCCATTAGTAGTGTAGCCGATGAGTGTATGCCGAAGGTATTCATAAAGGTATCAACTGTGAGACCCGTTAAAAATCCAATAATAAGAAGAAGCCAGCCTGATATTCCGTAGGGTAAAACCAGAATGAACATTACATAGATGTATGGATTGATGTACCCGCTCAGCTGAATGTTATTGAAAAAAAGAAGCTGAAGCAGCATCAAAATAATGAACAACCCCAAAAATCTAAAAATATTCTTTCCCATGAAGTTCTTAAGTTTTATATGCCTTCTAATTGTTTTCTTTCTTCCTTGTGTTTATTTGAAACAAGCCAAACGTTGTAAAGCTCCTTAAAATCTCTAAATAAGTCCACCTTTATGGTGTGAAAATTAGATCCTATGCTGCTAAAGGAGTTAATTATCCCGATGGGAATATTCTCTGGAAAAATAGATGAGAACTCACTAGAAGTAACCGTATCGCCTACACTTATTGGAACGTGCTGCGGTATGTCACTAAGTATTACCTGTTTATAGTTTTTTCCTTCCCAGTAGAGCGATCCGAAATGGTTACTCTTTTTCAGTTTTGCAGATATTTTTAAATCTATATTTAAAAGGGATATAACGGTAGAATAGTTTGGTGAAACACCTGCAACAATTCCAACTATACCATTATTTGTTATTACTCCCATCTCAGTTTCCACACCGTGGTTGCTGCCCTTATTTAAGGTTAGGTAATTGTACTGCTTATTTGTAGAGTTATTTATAATTTTTGCAGGGCTATACAGGTAAAGCGAGTCAACAATAGTATCAGCCACTGTTTCGAGCAGGGTTTCAACTTTTGCTGATAGAACAGCAACCTGCTTTCGTAGCTTTAGGTTCTCTTGTGATAGTACACTATTGGTTTCCTTTAGCCTAAAGTAGCTGCGCGTATTATCAATTTTAAAGTTTGCATAGCCTGAAATTGAGCGGGCAACGTTTTCAATCTTAGATTTTTGGTAATAAGTATGATTACTCAGTAGCCAAAGTGAAAAAATTTCGAGTACTAAGAATAGTAAAACAAACTGGTATTTATCGATAAAGCGAAGTAAGTTGTTCATTTTACTTTAAAACGTTCAGTTCAATGGTATCAAAAAGTCAGACTTTCTTACCTCATTAGAAATTGGAATCTACCCACATTTTTTAGCGCTATACCCGTTCCCCTTGCAACTGCATGAAGGGGATCTTCAGCAACATGGAATGGGATGTTTATCTTATCGCTAAGTCTTTTGTCTAAACCTCTAAGTAATGCACCACCACCAGCAAGGTAAATTCCCGATTGAACTATGTCTGAATAAAGTTCGGGGGGCGTTTGCTCTAGTACGCTGAGTATGGCAGTTTCCACCTTCGAGATCGATTTGTCGAGGCAGTGTGCAATTTCCTGGTACGATATTGGAATCTCAATGGGTAAGGCTGTCATCAAGTTTGGGCCTCGGGCTATGTAGTCCGCTGGTTGATCCTCAAGATCTGGAAGTGCAGAGCCAACTGCAATTTTAATGTCTTCTGCTGTTCTGTCCCCAATTTTGATGTTATGTTGATGCCTCATGTAAGCCTGAATATCGGCTGTAAAAGCATCACCAGCAAACCTAACAGATTGGTTGCAAACAATTCCACCAAGGCCAATAACTGCAATTTCTGATGTGCCGCCTCCGATATCAACTACCATACAGCCATTGGGAGCTTCCACGTCAAGTCCAATACCTAATGCAGCAGCCATGGGTTCATAAATCATGTATACATCACGGCCGCCTGCATGTTCTGCTGAGTCGCGTACGGCACGAATCTCAACCTCAGTACTTCCGCTAGGTATACAAATAACCATTCTGAGCGAAGGGGTAAAAAGACGACTCTTGGTGTTCATCATCTTTATCAGGCCTCTTATCATCTGCTCGGCAGCGTTAAAATCTGCAATAACACCATCGCGTAGTGGTCTGATGGTTCTAATGTTCTCGTGAGTTTTACCATGCATCTGGCGAGCCTTTTCACCAATGGCTATAAGTTTGCCGGTTGCTTGGTCGATTGCAACAATTGACGGCTGGTCAACTACAACTTTATCATTATAGATAATAATCGTATTTGCTGTACCAAGGTCGATTGCAAGCTCTTGTGTGAAGAATGAAAATAGTCCCATTTATTGTAGTGTGTAAAGTTGTTTTTACTAATGTTTAAAATGCCTTATCCCTGTAAATACCATTGCAATTTTATTGCTGTTGCAGTAATCAATTGTTTCCTTATCGCGAACCGAACCCCCAGGCTGAATTACCGCTGTAATACCAGCATTATGGGCAATTTCAATTGAATCGGCAAAGGGGAAGAATGCGTCCGATGCCATAACTGCACCCTTTAAATCAAACTTAAAACCTTTAGCCTTTTCAATAGCATGCTTTAGCGCATCAACCCTTGACGTTTGCCCAACACCGCTTGCAATAAGTTGTCCGTTTTTAGCCAGAACAATGGCGTTCGACTTAGAGTGCTTTACAATGATATTGGCAAATAGCAAGTCGGTAATTTCCTGTTCTGCCGGATTTTGTTGGGTAACAACTTCAAGGTCTTCTCTGGTCTCGCTTTTGGTGTCCCTGTCCTGAGCCAGAACTCCATTTAGTATGCTTCGGAACTGTTTTGGCTGAAGGCACTCCTTGTTGAGCTGTAATAAGATTCTGTTCTTTTTTGATTTTAGTACTTTTAGTGCCTCTTTGTCAAATTCGGGCGCAATAAGTACCTCTAAAAAGAGTTTGTCCATCTCTTTTGCTACGCTCTCATCAATAGGTTTATTCGTAATTATAACGCCACCAAATGCTGAGACAGGATCACCTGCCAAGGCATCCGTCCATGCATGTAGTAGGTTTTTTCTGGTTGCCAATCCGCACGCGTTGTTGTGCTTAAGAATTGCAACGGTGGGCTGGCTAAATTCTGCAATTAGATTGATGGCAGCATCAATGTCGAGCAGGTTATTGTATGATATTTCTTTCCCATGCAGCTGAGTAAAGGCTTTGGCTAAATCTCCGTAAAACATTCCAGATTGATGAGGATTCTCACCATATCTAAGCGTTTTTGCATGTTGTGTACTTTGCTTAAATGCTATGGGCTCTGTATCCTGTTGAAAGTAGTTAAAAATAGCGCTATCGTAATGGCTTGAGGTATTGAAAGCCTCAAGGGCGAAATGCTTTCTTTGCTCAATGGATGTGCTGCACTTGTTTGCATCAAGTATGTTTGCCAATTTTTTATACTGATTTCTCGACGAAACAATCAAAACATCCCTATAATTTTTGGCAGCAGCTCGTATGAGGGAAATACCTCCGATATCAATTTTTTCAATAATATCCTGTTCCGATGACCCTTGCGCAACAGTTTGCTCAAACGGGTAGAGGTCTACTATAACCAGATCGATTTCAGGAATTTCGTACTCCTTAAGCTGGGAAAGGTCATCCTCATTTTCTCTACGTGCAAGCAGTCCACCAAAAATTTTTGGGTGCAGGGTTTTAACGCGACCACCAAGGATAGAAGGATAACCTGTTAGGCTTTCAACGGACTCGGCTTTAACTTCAGTATCTTCAATAAATTGGAGTGTGCCGCCAGTTGAAAATATCTTAACGTTAAATCTGTTTAAGAGTTGAACGATTTCGTTTAAACCATCCTTATGGTAAACAGAGATGAGTGCTGTTTTAATTTGTTTCATTCGTTTGTCTGTCAATCGTTTAAGGCGGTTGGTTGTTGGGTTAGGTATAAAACTACGCTTAAACTAGGTACAAAAATGGCTAAAAGCTTCGAATTTTCCACTCTCAAACGGGTATAAATTAACAATATGTTACCTATTTTTTTAATTCGCTTTTTATACCTTTGGAGAATAAACCGAAATATTTGTATTGAACAAATCTTTTCTCCTAAAAGAGTAGCATGAAACAGATTAAATCCATGGTAATTCTAATGAAGGTTATGCGTGAGAGCATGAATTTTGCATATCAGTCAATTAGAGTAAATAAGATGCGAACTTTTCTTTCGCTTTTTGGAATTACTATTGGGATATTTGCCATTATTTCCGTTTTCACAATTCTCGATTCGTTGGAAAAGAATGTTCGCGATAGCCTCGAATCACTTGGCGATAACGTGGTGTACGTTCAAAAGTGGCCTTGGTCAATGGGTATGCTTCCCTGGTGGAAGTATGTAAATCGACCCCAGCCCTCGGTTGATGATTTGACAGAGATTAGGTTGCACAGTCAATTCGCAAAGTCGTCTGCAATAATGCTCAGTTTTAGGTCGATGGTTAAATACCGTAAAAACTCGGCTCCTAGTTCTCAAATATTGTCCATATCAGATCAGTATGAGGATATCAGATCCTTTGAGCTTTCTGAAGGCCGATACTTTTCGCCTTTTGAACTAACTTCGGGAAGGCATCTTGCTGTGCTAGGAAGCGAGTTGGCCAATGAGCTGTTTTTGGGGTCAAATGCAGTGGGAGAAACCCTGAAAATTGGAGGCTATAATGTGGAGGTTATTGGAGTTTTAAAGAAGGAGGGTAAATCGGCCATAGGCGATGATAGCCACGACGACTTAGCGATTATACCTATTGGTTTTGCCCGCTCATTTGTAGATATGCGTAGGGTAGGGTTAACCATAATGGTAAAAGCCATGGATGGTGTGCCAACTGACGAACTAATTGACGAGTTAAGGGGGGTATTAAGAACATTTAGAAGGATTAAGCCTTTGGAGGATGATAATTTTGCGCTTAATCAGGTAAGTTTGTTAAAGCAGGGGATTGATAATATTTTTGTGATGATTAATTTAGCTGGTTGGATTATTGGTGGGTTCTCCATTTTGGTGGGTGGTTTTGGAATTGCTAATATCATGTTTGTTTCGGTAAAAGAACGAACAAATATTATTGGAATTCAAAAAGCGCTAGGAGCCAAGAATTCTTTCATCCTTTTGCAGTTTTTGTACGAGTCGGTATTGCTATCAATTACGGGTGGTGCAATAGGGCTTTTCTTCATTTTTGTTGGTACTACCCTGGTTAGTAATCTATCCGATTTTTCCATATCCTTAACGTTTGACAATATACTATTGGGTTTAATGGTGTCGGGTATAATCGGAATTATCTCAGGGTATGCACCTGCACGGAAGGCTTCAAGATTAAGTCCGGTTGAAGCTATAAATACTAAATCTTAGCTAATCTGTTTTTCAATATGGTTGGTTAATTCAATAAACTCGCCAACGCTAAGTTGCTCTGGGCGTTTATCGAAAAGTGGATGGGTCTCCTTATCTCCAAAAACTGAACGGATTGAGTTGCGGAGCATTTTTCGCCTTTGGTTAAAACCTGCCTTTACTACTTTGGTGAATAGTTTTTCATTACAGTTTAGTTCGCTTGTGCTGTTGCGGGTTAGCCTAATAACCGCCGATTTAACCTTTGGTGGCGGGGTGAATACTCCCTCGCTAACCGTAAAAAGGTATTCTATATTAAAATACGCTTGCAGTAAAACGCTTAGTATGCCGTATGTTCTAGAACCCGGAGGTTCGCAAATTCGTTGGCCAACCTCGCGCTGAACCATACCCACAACCTCGGTAACCGTATTCCTGTTTTCAATGACCTTAAAAAATATTTGCGAGGAAATGTTGTAGGGAAAATTGCCAATAATTGCAATTTTACCACTTGAAATAGCATCAAGTTTGTACGATAAAAAATCGGCATGAAGCAGCCTGCCCTTTAGCTGCGGAAGTTTTGTGTTTAAATATTCAATAGATTCAATATCAACTTCGGCAGCAAATAGTTTGTCACCAAATCTATTTAGTAGAATATCGGTAAGAACTCCCATACCAGGTCCAATTTCTAGTATAGCATCGGCATTGCATGCCTCAAGGCTGTTAACAATGCGTTGGGCAATGTTTTTGTCGTTAAGGAAGTGTTGACCCAACTGCTTTTTTGGTCGTACTCGTTGCATTATTCGCTTTTGGCGTGGATTATTTATTGTGCTGGGGCGATTTTTATATGGATGTATGTATACTTATTTCATTAAGCCTTGAGTTTAGCTAAAACTTGTACCGTATCTGAACTCTGACATCCGAACGGGTTGATCCCTCAATTTTATCGAGACTCGAACCTAACTCTTTTTGATCTGCAAAGTAGGTTTGTGCAACTCTAAGCCAAATGTCGATATTACGCTTAATGGAGTATTTGGCTAATAGGTATGCTCTTGTTCCTCTCGAATAGTATGCGGGAATAGAAAAGTAGTATAGAACGTCGTTTTCATAGGCGTAAATCCTGGTATTCCACGAATCAGTTTCGAAAACGGCAAATCTTCCAGTAATCACTAATGGGACTTTATTTGGTCTGTACGATATATCCTGATATAGCATTATCCCGCTTTCTTGGGGTAGGTTTTCCTCATTGTACCACGAAAATTCTATGCGAGTTTTTAGTGAAACTGTTCGGGTTGGGTTGTATGCCAAATGGAATCGTAGCGCTTGCTGATTGTATGGTATTACCCATCTGTTTGGTTCTTCGTCAATTGTTTGGTTTTTGTCTTTTTGCTTGAACCTATACCTTAACTTCACGTTTATCCTTGATCGTGGGCTATACGATGCCTCTAGAAGATAATCGTGTCCTCTTGATGGGGCATTGATACCGTATCTTAACCAGGATGATTGGAAAACATCAACGTATCCGGAGAGTTGCCAGTGCCTATACAGTAAAAAATTGAAGCCGGTGAGAACGCCAGATTCATTTGCTGGCCCCGATCCATCGGCAAGGGCATTTGTGTAGTAGGTGCTATAATCTTTTTGATAATGCCTGCCAAGAATTGAGAGGGTTAGCTGATGGTGTAACCTAAACAATCCCCCTGCTACAACTCCGCTTCCATTATTCACTGTTGTTGCCGCTTCGCCAAAAAACAGGTGGTTTCCTAATCCATAGTTAAAGTCGAGGCCAACATTAACTCTGTTATTAAGTTGCGGTTCAAAGTATCGATATGGTTGATTTGGTGGATCGTAAACTCCATCGAGATTCACGAATGATGCGGTTGCACCTAGGTTTAACTTTTTTAGTGCAATGCTGATATTACCACCTGCAACAAATTCTGCTAAAGTTTTCTTATTACTAATTTCAGATGTTGTACGATGTAATCCGCTTGTTGGCCTTGTGGTAAACATCGAAATTCCATCAATCAGTGAATCGGTTAGGTTTGCATCGATGTATTTGTATGAGCCAAAAACACTTACATCAAAGCGGCCAACTTTTATGGTTGCTCCAGCCCCTCTTAAAAACTCATTTTCATTGGTAGAGCTAAACCTTGTAAGTCCATTAGGTCTTTTTCTAACTCCCATTGGATCGGGAGATTTACCAAACGAGGTACTTGTCCACATGGTTAGTCCCTGCCCAAACGTGGCATTAAAATCGCCAACCACCAGTCGCTCAATCTTTCCAATATCGTCAATTTGGAGATGAAAGGAGTAGTGGTCGAAACCATAGGGGTTTGAGCCTTTGAAGAATTCTTCACCTGGATCTTTTTCGCCAACAAATCCCATTTGCAATCCGCCCCTAGTTCTGTATGAGTAGCGAGTGTAAAGTCCTAACTTATTTCCTTTGTATCTCGAGGCGTCGGGGTTACTAATTGGTGGTGGTGTATAGCCAACCTGATTTTCAATTAAAGAGCGTGCTCTAATGAATAGGTCGTGCTTTCCCCATTTAAAAAGCGGAATTCGTTTATCTTGCTGTGTTTCTGTTTCTGCTTTAACAAAAGGAATTAATCGACTAATGTCGTTGTAGTCAAAACCAATTACCAGTTGCAACTCATAAATTGTAACGAATGGTCCATAATCTTTTACATAGTCGATTAGAGATATTATCTGGAAATCGGAAAGGAATATTAGCCGGCCAAGCTCCTCCCGAGTTGTTGAGTTTATATTGATTGGATTTTCTGCAAAAAAAACTAGGTCATCCATTAAAGCATCCAGGTCAACATCATCCTCGGAGTTAGCAACAATTTCTTCCACAATATCAGCAATAATGCTCTGCGGATCGATGGCTGATATTTGGGCATGCAAGGAGAGACCCCAGAGACCAATGGTAAAATATATTACTAGTTTTTTTAGGAGCATAGCTTTATGGGGCTTTGGTGGTTACTTTGCTTTTGCTCCCAAAGGTATACGCAATACTAAAATGGGGCGTGTAACCTAAAAATTCATGTCGGGTAAATGCCAAATCAATTTCAATTGTGCTAATTTTATATCCTAAACCAAAGCTAAGTAGCGAAGGGTTGGATGCCATGCCAGCACGGAGGTAGAAATTATTAATTGGGATGAACTCAATTCCCGCTTTAAAGGAGAAATCTGCATCAAGGTTCTTTTCTACACCTGCTGCAACCATAAGCATTTCGCTGAGTTGGTAAGATAATCCTAGATTAACTAAAGTTGGTATGCGCTCATCATCATGTAACCTTGCTCGGGTGGGGTTGATAACATGTAACCCAACACTGAAGTTATTGGCTGGGGCGTATATGATTCCTCCCTCGGCTGAAAAGGCCGTTGTGCTACCATATTCACCAGCAAAGTACAAATGGTGGGCGTTTAGCTGAATTCCTGCGCTTAGGGTAGGTGCCAACTTCATGCCGTAGGCAAGTCCAAATTTTGTTTGGTTAAACTGGCTAAAACCAAGCCTTTTAATGCTTATTCCCAACGAGCCTGTCCTAACAGGTACTATTCCGCCCAATGCGCTAAAGTTAAGTTCGGGGGTAATAAACCTATTTTCATGGTGAACGCCTATCCAAGCATGCTCTTGATATCCTAAGCCTGCTTGATTGTGGAATAGTGACCATCCATCGGTTAGGCTTGTAACGCTGTAACTTAATGCAGCAGCCCTACTGCCAGGTTGCTCTTCGGGCAGTCCTGCCCATGCTGAAATGGGGATTGGCGAAAAACCTGCAATAAGGATTAGTGCAACAATACTTCGAGCAATAATTGATAATTTCTTAATCTTGAATTTTATCATTTTCCATTGGTTCTATATTCAAACTTAACTTTGGCAAGTTCGGCGTTTGCTGATACTACTTTACTAGCAAGTTCGGTCTTAAAACTGCTTACCCTTTGGAAAATTTCAGGTTCTCCAGTACCAATAATCTGGGCAGCTAGTATTCCTGCATTCCTAGCCCCATTAAGCGCAACTGTTGCAACGGGTATTCCTCCGGGCATTTGAAGGATTGAAAGAATTGAGTCCCATCCATCAATTGAGATAGATGCTTTAATGGGAACGCCAATTACGGGTAAGGCAGTAAAGGCTGCTATTATACCAGGTAGGTGGGCTGCGCCACCAGCACCTGCAATAATTACCTTAATACCTCTATTATGAGCGTTGCGGGCAAATTCGGCAACAGCATCGGGGGTACGATGAGCTGAAAGCGCATTAACCTCGAAAGGAATTTTAAAATCGTTTAAAATTCTGCACGCATCCTCCATAATTGGCATGTCTGATGCACTGCCCATAATAATGCTAACTTTTGGATTCATCTCTATTTGTTCTAGTGATTATATTTATTGCATTCATTTGATTCGGGTATTGATGGATGAATATTTGGTCAGTTTTGGGATGATGTATAATAGTTAGGAGCCATTTTGCTATGTAGTTCAAAATACATTTTGTTCATCTCTTTAGTCAGTTCGCTAGCATTCTTATCAGCAAATTCAGATGGCTGTATAGGCTTAAGTACCTTCATCGTAAATGTTTGAGAACCTTTTAAAACGTATCCTTTCTTCGGAAAAACATTTATGCTACCCTCAATAATAACGGGGAGAATGGGAACATTCATTTTTTTTGCAAGCATAAAGGCTCCCTCCTTAAATCGTTTTATGGTTCCATCGGTACTTCTAGTGCCCTCTGGGAATATTAATACTGAATTACCCATATTGAGGTTTTTTTGCGCTTCAACAATCATTTTTCGAGCACCACTAACACTTGCGCGGTCAATTAGGATGTGCTTGTTTAACCATAGATTCCAGCCGATTATAGGAACCCTAAATAGTTCTCTTTTGGCAACCCACTTAAAATGCATCCAGAGCCTGTATAGTAGTGCGATATCAAATGCACTTTGATGATTTGAGATGATAATATAGGTTTGTTCTTTCTTAATGTTCTCATTCCCTTCTAGGTCAATTTTCCAGAACGGATTTACCCAGATATAGGACATTGCCCAAAAGCAAGAATATCGGTGGAGTATCCATAATCTTTTGTCCCACCAAAAGGTAAGGAGCCAAATGAGAATATCAACAATAAAAAACGCAATAGATATTATAGCCACAAGTAGCCAAACAATGGGCATTACAATGTATTTAGTAATAAACTGGCTCATTCTTTGCTATATTACAAGCTCATTTAGTCTACAAAAATAGTCTATTGATTGGTTTGGACAAATTGTCGAACAAAAACCAACTCTTTTTTCGAAACAAATGTTTAGTTTTACCAACCAAATCGCTATTATCAATTTAATAAAGATAAACCATTCATGATAACAATGTCAATAATACACAAGAATGGTTATATCTTTAAAAACAAAAAAACTGGCATATGAAACCATTCAAAGCTGGCCTACCCCTTGCACATTGGCTTTTGCGTATTTCCCTTGTTCTGTATATTGTACTTCTTTTTTTTAAAGATCTCTACCCAATGAACTTTAATAGCCTACAGTTCTACATAGCAGCCGTAAACTGTCTGTTCGCTATTCTCTTATTGTTTGGTGGTTTGCTCTCAAAGCAGAACTTAACTGTAGTGTCGGGTATGGCTATAACCATTGTGTTTGCATATCTTTTTGCGACTAATTTTTCCGGGGTAGTTAGTCACGGAACCATGCTTTACCTAATGCCCTGTTTTCTAGGGTTTTATTTTTTTACAAAGGGGAATTAGAAATCATTTCAAGTTTTATGGCATAACTTTCTTATTTTTCATAATTTTCACGGTCTTAAATTTCTTTAGTTTTTTTTTGGCATTACCTTTGCTCTAACTTAAAGAGGATTTATGAATTTTGATTTTTTTATTCAAACTTTCGGAGATAAAAAATGATTTGTATGAGAAGAATGTTAGTAGCAATTATGTTGTCGTCAATGTTTTTTGCTTCTGTGGCGCAGGAAAATGAAAATGCGGCCGTTGAACTTTCCGATACGATAATTCTAATAAGTGGGCGAAAGGTGATTGCAAGTGTACAAAGTGTTTCCACAAGCAAGGTGATGTATATACCCTACGATGGGAAGGTAGTTAAGGAGATGGACAGAAAGCAGGTGCATAAAATCCTTTATAAAGTTGGGCGTGTTGAAGTTTTTAATAGTCTTGCAGCTGTTATGGTTGACGATGATAACTGGCAAACTGTTATTATTACTGATAATAGAGATGATGTTGAGGGGTTGTTCGCCCAAGGTGATGCGAGTGCTCAATCATCGCCCCAAGCACGAAATGCAAAGGCAGCAAAACGAAGCGCTGATATCCGCCTAAAAAAGCGTGCCGTTAATATGGGAGGGATAATAGTTTTGATTACAAAACGCGAGACGAGAGGGGGATATGGCGAAATCCCCACCCATTTTGTTGAGGGTGTTGTTTATGGCTTTGAGCCACTTCAGGAGTAGAATTATATTGTTTTTGGGAAGAGCATTCTCTACCCAATTCAATGCAGATTGGGATACTAAATATTTAATAAAGTAGTGTCTAGTAAGTAATTTAAAAAAACTGTGAACACGCTAATCTTATTACGTTCCTACGGAACTTAATTTTCTTTATGTTTTGTTTTTTACCCATTATTACGTTCCTGTCGGAACTGTCCGACAGTTGGTGGAAAATGTATTGGTGGAATGTTAATTATGATAATAACCGAAAGTCCCATAAGGGCGGAATTTTAGCTTAAAAAACAATATTAATTTAATTATTCCTCAATGAAAAAAGTATTACTCTTAGTGATTTCGATGCAAATCCTTTTAGTTGCTTGTAATATTGATAACTCATCTATAAATGCTAAGAGAGATGGAGCGATAGATACTATTCAGGTCGTCAATTGGATAGCTGAAAATGCAATACCAATTGAAAAAGTTGATAGTATACCAACTACAAATGAATTAAAAGCGTTGTATCCTGTTCTCAAAACCAAAAGAATAGTTGCATTAGGTGATGGTACACATGGAACAAGCGAGTTTTTTAAATTAAAACATAGAATCATAAAACAATTGGTCGACGATTTGGATTATTCGGCAATTGCAATGGAATTACCTGTTGACATTGGCGTCCATATAAATAACTATATCAAAACTGGTAAAGGAAATCTTGATCAATTAATGGGGCAGACATGGTGGTGGCATCAATCTGAAGAAATAAAGGAGTTTTTTATTTGGATGCATGATTATAATAATGACTTACCTGACATCAAAAAAATATCGTTTTATGGATTCGATTGTCAAGTTAATGGTGATAATACATACCAAATATTTCAATATTTCAAAAAAGTAGACACAAGTTATAATGAAATTGTACAACCCATATTAGATTTTATGGTGGAGTTTTATATTGATAATTATGAAGGTTTCACTCCATATAGAATTGAGGAAACTGATAAAGCAATTAAAAAGTTGAATGAATTGCTGGAGATTAACAAAGATAAGTATATAGCTAATTCATCAAGAGAAGAATTTTTAATAACAAAAGCAAGAATTAATACTTTCAGAGGGAATGTTGAAATGCAAAAAGTTGGGGGTGGTGTTTTCCCACTAATAAATATAAGGGATGAAACAAATGCAAAAAACATTGAGATTATTTCAGAGATCGAAGGAGTAAATAGCAAAGTTATTTTATGGGCTCATAATGGTCATATTACAACCGATAAGTATATGTTGCAGGAATTTTTCAATCTTTCTGCCACTGAAGGGTTTTATGAGACTAATTGGGTATCTAAAGAAAGTATTACTGGATATTTACTTAAAGAAAAATTTGAAAACTTATACTTTAATATTGGTTTTGAATTCTTTAACGGAAGTTTTACGGCTATAGATTATGGAAAAGGATTTAAGTCTTTCACTATTGATGATCCAGAAGAGAACACCTTGCCTTTTTTGTTTAATCAAGCTGATATTAAGACGAATCAATATTTATTACTTTTAAATCAGCAAGGAATGAATAAGTCAGCAATTAGATATTTTAATTCTATCCAGACTTTTCATGAAATTGGAGCAGCATATATTAGTAGATATTCTAAGCGGATTCCTTGCGCAAGTTACGATGCTATCATCTTTTTTAAACAAACTTCAGGTTCAAAATTATTAGAATAAAACAATAAAGGTTTATTAAGCACAAAACGATAGTGAATAGCTGTAGCAATTTGTTACAGCTATTTTTTATTATTAATTCTTAAGCAAAACAATTACTGTAAAGGTAAAAGCAACCAACACTATTCTGGTTTAGCCCCCTATTAATCGGACAATCGTTACAGACTGTTATACAAACTTACATTTTTTCCTCATATTTGCATTGGCAAGGAACAACCGATGGTGATTTTTATACCGATGGTTGTAGAAATGT
>JAQUJY010000045.1 GCA_028680705.1 Bacteroidales bacterium | reverse complement strand
TCCATGAATGGATGCTTCTTTTATTATTTGAAGCTTCTCCTCTTTACTAAATGTGCGCTTTTTCATCGTCATAAAATTACAGATTTTTATCTATAACTTAGTCCGATGATTTATGGGGCCAATACAGACCTAAATCAGCCACTTTTTCTTTCGTTACATAGTTAAATCCGGTGTATGCAATCATCGCTAGACCAATTGCAATAAGAATAATGCCTATAGTCTTTTTCATTTTCTTTAGTTTTAGTGAAAATTTATTTTAGTATTACAAAGGTCAGCTCCTTTGGGAGGTTGTGTGTTACACAATTCCGAGTAATATTTACATCATTCACACATTTGGGTTTGAGATGTTCTCATTTGACAGGACAGATTCCTATTTAAGTACAGTTTTTTATCGAATAAATTTTAACTTTGATATTCTAAAAACTAACATTAAACCCTAGCGAAAATGAAAACTAATTTTGTGAAATTAGTATTGGCTATCTTTATATTTATTGGAATTTTACTTCCAGGATGTAACCTAAAAGACAATTCGAAATTTCGAATTTTAGTGGAAACCACTGAAAACGGAATAAAACTTACTAGCGAAGAAGGATGTGCTTTTAAAGAATTGTCTTTCACTCTAATGGAAGGCCAAAGCCAAAGCATAGACCAATTTGGTATGAATACTGAACAGAGAGCAGAGAAAAATAAGGATAAAAATCTTGCCGATTTTCTTTTCTCAATAATCAAGACAAAAGAAGGGATTAGTCTATTTGGGATAAAAGGAACTTCGTGGAAGGAATTAAGTTTTAGTTGCCCTGAAAGTGGCTGCAAACAATTAATAGACGAAAATGGGATGGCTGATTGAATACTATTTATCTAAATAGTTTGAGGAAAGAAATTTCCAACATCCATAATTAACCTGCCTTTTTATTTCATGTTTACAGCAGTAATAGAGTGGAATTGTAAACGCGGGAGATTTTGTTAATAAATTAAATGCCTCATAACTAGTTATTAAGGTTCGTAGTTTATCAATAAGCCATAATAGGCAAAATCCTTAAAATCTAATTAGTATTTTTGTAAATAGTTGGATTGATGTGTATATACAATTTTAAATGATAGATTGCATTTTTTAGTCTAAGAACATATAAATTAATTAGTTTGGGACAATCGAAAAGCGTTGTTGAAACACCATTAATGAAACAGTATAACTCTATTAAGCGGAAGCATCCTGATGCTATTCTGCTTTTTAGGGTAGGCGATTTTTATGAAACTTTTAGTGAGGATGCCATTAAGGCTTCGGAGATTTTAGGTATCACACTTACTCGAAGAGCCAATGGAGCAGCATCGTATGTTGAGTTGGCTGGTTTTCCACATCACGCCCTCGACACCTATTTGCCCAAATTGGTTAGGGCAGGTCAAAGGGTTGCAATTTGTGAGCAATTAGAAGATCCAAAGCAGGCTAAAACTATTGTTAAGCGTGGCGTTACCGAAATGGTTACTCCTGGGGTCTCATATAACGACAACGTACTTGAGCGCAAGGAGAACAACTTTTTGGCGTGCATTCATCTTGATAAAAAACAGGCCGGTATAGCGTTTCTTGATATTTCAACTGGTGAGTTTTACACGGCAGAAGGTTCGCTTGACTATATTGATAAGCTCATTAATAACTTTAGTCCCAAAGAGATACTCGTCGAGCGATCTAAACACAACGATTTTACTGATTTTTTTGGCACAAAGTACTATACCTATCGGTTTGATGAGTGGGCTTTTAGTGAGGAGGGAGCAAGGGAGAAACTATTGACTCATTTTCAAACTGCCAGTTTAAAAGGATTTGGAATCGATGGTCTTCGCCTAGGAATAATAGCCGCAGGTGCCGCACTATACTACCTTGAGGTTACCCGGCATGGTAACGTAAGACATCTTTCAACCATCTCGCGTATTGATGAGGATCGGTATGTTTGGCTCGATAAGTTCACTATTCGCAATCTCGAACTTTTCTATGCATTGAACGAAGGTGCCAAAACGCTTATTGATGTTATTGATAAAACGGTTTCGCCCATGGGTGGCAGGTTGCTCAAGAAGTGGGTCTATCTGCCTTTAAAAGATTCTAAACCCATTGGAGAACGGTTAAATGTTGTAGATTGGTTCCTGTCCAATGATAAGATATCCAGCGTCTTAAATGATGAGATTAAGGGGATAGGTGATATTGAGCGTGTTATTTCAAAAGCTGCTGTTGGCAGGGTTTCACCCCGCGAGTTAGTTAACCTAAAAAATGCTTTGTATGCACTAGAGAAAGTTAAGGATGTTTGCGATAAATCCGAAGAGCCATCTCTACAGCGGATTGGCGATCAGATAACCCTATGTACACTAATTCGCGATAGGATAGAGAAGGAATTAAACCCTGATCCCCCTGCACAGATTGGCAAAGGTGCCGTTATAGCAGCAGGGGTGAATGTCGAACTCGATGAGCTAAGACAGATTCTTTACTCTGGCAAGGAGTTTCTTCTCAATCTTCAGCAGAGGGAGTCAGAGAGAACAGGGATCACATCGCTAAAGATTAGCTTTAATAACGTTTTTGGGTACTATATCGAGGTGCGTAATACTCATAAAGATAAGGTACCACCAGAGTGGATTCGAAAGCAAACTCTAGTAGCGGCCGAGCGCTATATCACCGAAGAGTTAAAGGAGTATGAAACCAAGATATTAGGTGCAGAGGAAAAAATATTAGTTTTAGAACAGCAACTGTTCGATCAGCTGGTTTTCAGCCTTTCGGAGTACATCGCATCAATTCAGCTAAATGCCAGCTTAGTTGCAAAACTCGATTGCCTTCTTTCGTTTTCTAAAAGTGCCATTGAAAATAGTTACTGCAAACCAATAGTTAACGATGCCGATACCATTAGCATTAAAGCAGGAAGGCATCCTGTTATTGAGAAAATGCTTCCTGTTGGTGAAGAGTATATTGCAAACGACGTGGAGCTGGATAAGGAAAACCAGCAGATCATAATCATTACAGGACCCAATATGTCGGGTAAATCGGCCCTGCTTCGTCAAACTGCCTTAATTGTGCTTATGGCACAAATGGGTTCCTATGTGCCTGCTAAAAGTGCAAGCATCGGTTTGGTTGATAAGATTTTCACTAGGGTAGGGGCATCCGATAATATTTCGCTCGGTGAGTCAACCTTTATGGTTGAGATGCACGAGGCGGCTAGCATTCTTAATAATATATCCGACAGAAGTTTGGTGCTTCTTGACGAGATTGGGAGAGGAACCTCAACCTACGATGGCATTTCCATTGCATGGGCAATGACTGAGTACCTTCACGAGAATCCGAACGGTAAAGCCAAAACGCTGTTTGCAACGCATTATCATGAGCTAAACGATATGGAGGGTCATTTTCCGAGGATTAAAAACTACAATGTTTCAATAAAAGAGCTTGACAATAAGGTAATCTTTTTGCGTAAGCTGGTGCCTGGTGGAAGTGCTCATAGTTTTGGAATTCATGTTGCACGTATGGCAGGCATGCCCCCTAGTGTTGTAAAAAGGGCAAACGATATTTTAAAAGAGTTGGAGAGTAATCCACAGGGGCAACAGCATATTGCTGCACGACCAGGGGGTGATTTGGCCAAAAACAGGGAAGGGTATCAGCTAAGTTTCTTCCAGCTTGACGACCCTGTGCTTAAGCAAATTCGAGATCAGCTGATAGCACTAGATATTGATAATCTTACGCCCGTTCAGGCTTTAAATAAGCTTAATGATATTAAGCGATTAGCAGGAGTAAAGGATAAGAAATAATGGTTTATTACTTTTTGGGTATGTAAATGGTTACACTGGTTCCCTTATTTTTCTTGCTGGAAATAAAGAAGCGACCTCCAATTTTATCAATTAAGGATTTGCATATATTTAGTCCTAATCCTGTTCCCTTTTCTTCCTGAGTTCCTAAAGTACTTGTGTTTATATTAGATGCCAAAATTTCCCTAATTTTATCGTTATCCATTCCAACTCCACTATCGGAGATTTCAATCACTACATTAGTACCTTTCGCGAAGTAATCTATTGTTATACTTTTCCCTTTGTGAGAGTATTTTATAGAATTTGATATAAGGTTTCGGATAATAATACCGAGGATTTTCGGATCGGTATTAAAGTTAATTTCCTCTTTTGATAAAATTTCTATTTCAACATCTTTGCTCTGGGCTATGTCTTTAAGGATGTTAATCTGATTGTTTATTATGATCTCAAGGTTTATTCTCTCTTTTTTTACTACAATCTCTTCAGTTTGACTCCAGGCCCAATTCAATAATGTGTCGGCAACGTTAAATAAATTTGTTGCTCTTTCGTTGATCAACTCAATCTGTTTGCGGAAGTATTCGGGTTCTTTAATGTTTTCATTAAAATTGAGTAGCATAATATCTGTTAGCCCCATAAAAGCATTAAACGGGCTGCGCAAATCATGTGAGATTATTGAAAGTAGATCAGTTTTAGTCTTATTCAACTTGTGGAGCTCAATATTCTGTTTCTCAATTTCTTTAGTCCTCTCTCTCACTTTTTCCTCTAGTTCTTTATTTTTTACCTTTAAAAGTTTATATGGAATGCTTTCACCTATTTCTTGCCCTTCTGCCGGTTGCGACCAATGTCCGTGATGTAGTTTCCATTCCCCCTCCTCATAAGCCATAATTGCAGTTGTCCTGTTGTTTGGGCATTTCCTAATCTCATCATTAGGCATTGAAATTTTCATGTCCATCAAAATCATGAGGTAAGCTAATTCCTCGTTGATTTTGAAAACTTTTAATTCTTTTATCTCAAATTCGATAGGGGTGGGCGACTGTTCAAATTCTCGGGTAAAAAACAGTAGGGTTTCTTCTTTCGAAAGGCCTATTTCATCTATGCCTGTACCAAACATGGTAAAGTCTTTGGCGATCCTGCCAACCATGGCCTGCCAATTCCTATTTGTGTATGAGTAGAAATACTCAAAGTAGGCACTTATTATTTCCTGATACTTGATTGTACTAAACCTATTCTCAGTCATACCCGATGTGAAGTTATTACAACACAAATATACCAATCCCAAAGGACTTGGCAATATTAGTATTTTTGGGATAGAATGATTTTAAGCCAATTCTAAGCTAAGAAAACAGAACTAATCCATAAAATCATATAATGATTAAATAATAATGCAAAAGTCTATTCTGATCAAATAATCAAATGTGCAAAACAAGGTTTATGTGGCAATATAATTAACTCTATAAAACAGTAATGGGAATCATTCTGTGCGAACAATTCCCATTCACTAGCCGAAACCGAAGTTTCCTTTAGTGCCAGACTACGGTTATTCTGACCGGAGTACAGTGCAAGTCGTATGAGTTGCTTACTGTATCCCTTTGGCTCTCTACCCACACTTTTTAGGGTGTAAGTATTTTAGCTGTCCCTTCGCATTACCCCTAGGTACGCTTTGGGGACTAAGTGTCGTTTTATGAAACCAATTCTGGTTTTGCTCTATCCTTTAAAATCTTCTGGTGCTTTACCCTTTCAGGAAAGCTTACTTTTAGAGTTTAGTAGATTCGAGTTTTTACCTTAATTGGCAAACCACGAATAAGCCTATGAGTTATTATCTGTGGTTTCAGCATTTGCTGTCAGAACCGAAGTTCATTAGCGCTTGCTGTCTTCGACTCAATCCTTTGTAAGAACGCTAGGCGATCTTGGCTTGATTGACCTTCTCCTTGGAGCGAACCCTTTTGGATTAGGACTTTGACTCTTGGGTAAGCAAACCTTTCGATTTGTATGAGATAATTAAGTTGCAGTTAAGCAAACGTTAACTCCCTCCTTACCTTTTGAGCAGCCTTTTATCTCTCGTCTGGTATAACAAATATATAGCGAGAATATGGCCTAAAGCAAGTTTTTAATCTTGTTTTAGTCAACAATGTACCAACATGTTATATCAACAATTGTTAATATCTAGCAGTTAGCTGATTTTATTGGATTATGGAGGTGAATGGGCTTCTTTAGCTGAGGTTATTAACAACTCTTCGTGCTTATTCAACTTTTGCTGTTAGGCGCATAATAGTGATGAGAAGAAAGTAAGAGAGTTATGTTTTGGTAGTGTATTATATTAGATTTGCTTCGTCCAGTAGGGTTTTCATTTGCTTTTGGAGTTGCATTGCTTTGGCTCGAGCTGCATCAGCAAAGCGCATGCTGTTGTCTGCATATAAAATCCCTCTCGATGAGTTAACCAGCAGCCCGCATTGTTTATTCATGCCGTATTTTGCCACATCGGCTAGACTGCCACCTTGCTCGCCCACACCTGGGACAAGCAGAAAATGGTCGGGGATTATTTTCCGTACATCTTCCAGCATTTTGGCCCGGGTTGCTCCAACCACGTACATCATGTTGTTTTCGGTTCCCCAATGCATCGATTTTTCAATAACCGTTTCGTACAACAACTTTTTGGTTTCACCATTCACCTCCATCTGAAAATCGTCGAAACTGGTGTTCGATGTAAGGGCCAGTAAGATTACCCACTTCTTTTCAAATGTCAGGAAAGGATCAACTGTATCCTGTCCCATGTATGGCGAAAGGGTGATGGCATGGAAATCAAGATGATGGTAAAAGGCACGTGCGTACATACGTGATGTATTGGCAATATCGCCCCGTTTGGCATCGGCTATTGTGAATATGTCAGGATGGTTTGTTCGGATGTACTTAATGGTTTTTTGCAAGCTATTCCAACCCGATGCACCATTGATTTCATAAAATGCCAGATTTGCCTTGTAGGCTATGGCGTAGTCGGCAGTGGCGTCTATAATTGCTTTGTTGAACTCAAAAATTGGATCTTCTTTTGAGAGGAGAATCTCTGGGATTCTACCTAGGTCTGTATCCAATCCAACGCATAAAAAACTTCGCTTTTGCTTAATCTGTTCAAAGAGTTCTTTTGAGTTCATGCCTTAGCTGCAATTATTGGTTACTAATGGTTACTGTACTATGCCTCAGTTAACTTTAGCCTTTCTGCATTTTCTGCAACTTGAAGTTTTTCAATTACCTCATCAAGTTCTCCATCCATTATTGCCGAAAGATTATAGAGGGTAAGGTTAATCCTATGGTCGGTAACCCTTCCCTGTGAGTAGTTATAGGTTCTAATCTTAGCCGAACGGTCGCCACTTGATACCATGGTTTTTCTTTTCGATGATATTTCATCGAGATATTTCTGGTATTCAAGGTTGTATAATCTGGTTCTCAGTTCAGCTAGCGCTTTATCAAAGTTTTTAATCTGTGACTTCTGATCCTGGCACTGTACAACAATACCAGATGGGATATGGGTTAGCCGAATTGCCGAGTAGGTTGTGTTTACGCTCTGTCCTCCGGGCCCTGATGAGCAGTATGTATCCTTACGGACATCTTCCATCTTTAGGTCGATATCGAACTCTTCTGCTTCGGGTAGTACTGCAACGGTAGCCGCAGAGGTATGCACTCTTCCTTGTGTTTCGGTTTGGGGTACGCGTTGCACCCTGTGCACTCCCGATTCGTACTTAAGAATACCGTAAACCCCTTTCCCTGTAACATTTAAAACAACCTCTTTGTATCCGCCAACGGTTCCTTCAGAGAAATGGTTTACCTCATACTTCCACCCTTTAGAGTCAATATACTTAGTGTACATACGGTAAAGGTCGCCTGCAAATATGCTGGCCTCATTTCCGCCGGTTCCGCCTCTTATCTCAAGTACAGCATTTTTGCTATCCTGTGGATCAGCAGGGATAAGGAGTAGTTTAATCTCCTCCTCAAGGTTTACTTTCTGCTCCTCAAGCGTATGAATCTCCTCTTTAGCCATCTCATGTAATTCCTCATCCTTTTCAGTGGTGAGAATTTCTTTTGATGATGTAATGTTGCTTAGGATGTTTTTGTAAGTATCGTATGCCTCTACCATAGGCTCCAGATCTCGATATTCCTTATTTAGGCTAATGTAGCGTTTCATATCCGACATAATTGCAGGGTCGGTTATTTGCTGCCCAATCTCTTCGAACTTACGCCTTAGCCCTTCAAGTTTAATTAGTATAGTGTTGTCTTTCATGATGATGTTTAAGATTACTGCAAAGTTAACGTTTTTATCAATATAATGTTGAAGGAGGTTGCGGAGTTTTATTACAAAAAAACCCGTCTAAAGTAGACGGGTTTTGCTTCTGGTGGTGCCACCAGGAATCGAACCGGGGACACAAGGATTTTCAGTCCTTTGCTCTACCAACTGAGCTATGGCACCAGCGTTTAGCGGCGCAAAGATAAGTCAACTTTTGTTAACTGCAAATATCTTTATTCAATTTATTTGTGTTGTTGGTTGATATTTATTGATAATCAGCCTCATTTCATTATCAAATTGACGGTATTTATATTCAGTCTACATAGTGTTGTCCTTTTTTTTGGGAATTTTGTTCTTAATTGATCATTCAATTGGTTATCTAAATAGATAGACCTTTGCCTTCTCGTTCCATTTGATTACGTTTGCAGTTCAAAAAAATAGTATGGTTTTCGAAACATATTCTTTGAAAAATGGCATAAGGATAGTGCATGGGCGAAATACCTCTCCAGTAGCCTATTGTAGCATAACGATTAACGCAGGAACGCGTGACGAATTGGATAAGGAGCATGGCATAGCACATTTTATCGAGCATGTTATATTCAAGGGAACTAAGCGTCGAAAGGCTTACCATATAACGAGTAGGCTCGAGGATGTGGGCGGCGAACTGAACGCTTATACCACAAAAGAGGAAACTGTAGTTCATGCAATGTTTCTTAAAGAAGATTTTCACAGAGCCGTTGAACTACTCTACGACATTGTGTTCCGATCTACTTTCCCCGAGAAAGAGTTAGCAAAGGAAAAGGATGTAATTCTCGATGAAATCAATTCCTATAAGGATTCACCCGCAGAACTTATTTTTGATGATTTCGAGGAGTTGCTTTATCCCCATCATCCGTTCGGAAGAAATATTCTGGGCACAAAACGTTATATAAAAGGTTTTACCAAAGATGATATTGATACATTCATAAAAAGGAATTACAATACAGATCAGATTGTTTTTTGTTCCATTGGTGATATTCCTTTCAAGCGCGTGATTCGTTTAGCCCAACGCTATTTTGGTTTGGTAAGTGCAAATTTGAGAACACAGGTCAGAACACCCATAATACCTGCTGCACCAAAGTATGAAGAGGTGAAAAAGAGTACCTATCAGAAGCACTGTATGATTGGCTCACGAACTTACGATTTGAAAGATGATAATAGGATAGGAATGTTCTTGCTAACAAATATTTTAGGTGGACCAGGCCAGAATTCAAGGTTAAATTTAGCGTTGCGAGAACGAAACGGTTTGGCTTATAATGTGGAAGCATCCTATTCTCCCTATTCCGATACAGGTGTTTTTTCTGTTTACTTTGGAACCGATAAGGCCAATTTTGAGCGCGCATTAAACCTTGTTTACGCAGAAATGAAAAACTTGAGTGATAAACGTCTGGGTGTTTTACAGTTGGCAAAGGCTAAGAAACAGCTCATTGGGCAGCTGGCCATAGCTGCTGAGAACAGTGAGGCATTAATGCTTAATGCAGCTCGCACATTCATGTTTTACAATTCAATAGATTCTCTTAGCGAGATTAATGCGAGAATTGAGGCAATCTCCTCCGACTATTTACTGCATATCGCCAATGAGATTCTCGATGAAAAAAATCTATCAACCCTTATTTATAAATAGATGGAATCGGGTACTTTTGGAAATAACGATCTGGAGGAGTATTTGCTCAAGCATTCTTCTACCGAAGATAGTGTACTGTATGAACTGAACAGGTACACACATTTAACCCACCTTCATCCGCGTATGCTTAGCGGTTCTACTCAGGGGAAATTACTCGAACTAATTTGCTACATGTTTAATCCAAGTAGAGTACTGGAGATAGGAACCTATACAGGATATTCTGCAATTTGCATGGCAAAGGGTCTTAAGCCTGATGCAGAACTTCATACAATCGAAATTAATGATGAGGTTTACGATACTGCCCAGAGGTTTTTTGTTAAAGCAAATCTCGATAAAATAATTAAACAGCACCAAGGGGATGCGTTTGATATTATTCCAAGAATTGAAGGCGATTTTGATTTGGTTCTAATTGATGGCGATAAGCGTCAGTATCCAGATTACCTGAGAGTTGTTTTACCAAGGGTTAGGGTTGGCGGTATTATTATTGCCGATAATGTTTTGTGGGGGGGAAAGGTATTGCTGCAACAACCCGACGATAACTATACAAAAGGGGTGATCGATTTTAATAAGCTGGTAGCCGAAAACGATAAGCTGGATAAGGTTATACTACCCCTTCGGGATGGTTTGACAATTATGCGTAAAAAATCCGAATAGCATCTTTGGTTACTGAACTATTTTGCCCAACATCTGTTGTGATATTGTTAAACACAAGATTATGGCAACTTACAGTATTAAAGAGCTGTCGCTCCTTTCGGGTATTAAAGCCCATACCATTAGGATTTGGGAGAAAAGGTATGGTGTGTTCTCACCCGAGCGAACTGATACTAACATCCGTAGGTACTCCGATAGTGATTTAAGACTTTCGCTGAATATAGTTCTTTTGCAGAACATGGGATATAAGATTAGCCGCATTGCAAGACTAAGCGCTGAGGAAGTCTCGGAATTGGTCAGTAAAGGGAGTCAATATACATCATCATCACTTGTGCCAGAGTCACTATTTTTACACGCAATAAATCTCGATCATAATCAATTCGACCTAAGAATTAAGGAAACCATTGCACAAAAAGGTCTTGAGTGGACTTTTGAGAATATGATTGTCCCATTCCAAAAGCGGATGGGGTTGCTCTGGCAGGCTGGTACAATTTCACCAGCACAAGAGCATTTCTCGTCAAACATTCTTCGTGATATCCTAATTGCTTCCTCATTGCAGCTTACCCCTATTAAGCGAAGGAGCGAAAAGATACTTTTCTTTTTGCCCGAAGGAGAACTTCATGAACTCGGTTTACTTTACTTTAACTATGTTGCACGAAAGGATGGGTTTAAGACACTTTATCTAGGGCAGAATGTGCCAACTGATGATGTGGTTGAGATTGCACAAAAGAAGGGTGTTACGCATCTGTTTACGTCGGTTACGCTAAAGATGCCAGACGGATTTGTGAGCAACCTTTTCGAGCATTTAACCCATAAACTTAAGGGTATCCCCATACTTGCTACGGGGCATTTAATTGAGGTTAATGTTAATGATATGCCATCAAATGTTTTTAGCATTGGCAGTGCTCAGCGATTTAGGGACAGGTTTACCTCGAAGTGATTTGCATTTTGAGATGAAATAGTTACCTATTTTCTACTAGATTTTGAATTCTGTAGTATTTATAACTCACTATAAATAAGGCAACAAAATTCAATATCCGCTGAATTTAATTTAGCCAATCAAAAAATACATTTTAGCATCTTCTTTTTTTTGTTATTTAGAATCAATTTAGAAAGATGTCAATTATCTCTCTATTAATCACCATTTAAGGGGGTGTTGTTATTTAGAATGAATGCTTAAAGAGGCAATCTGTCAAGGCAATACATTTGCTTTTGTTTAGTTCTGTTGTATATTTGTATGAACATTTATTTAGACCAGTTAAAAATAACCATTAAAATTAACTACTATGTCAACAGCAGATTTCAACACAGCATTAATTGAGCTTGAGCCAAATTTGGAGAGATTTGCGTATAGCCTAACCGCTAATCCAGACGATGCTCGAGACCTTCTTCAGGAAACTTTTCTTAAGGCATTAACTTATAAGGATAAGTTTCAGGAAAACACTAACATAAAAGCATGGACTTTCACCATAATGAAAAATACGTTTATCAACAACTACCGTAAGGCAGTAAAGCAGAAAACGACTTTCGATTCAAGTGATAATCAGTATTTAATTAATGGTAGGGCATTCGAAGAGGGTCCAGAATCAAACTACTCGCACAATGAGATAAAGCAGAAAGTAAACGAACTCGATGACGATTTTAGAATTCCTTTCCAAATGCATACCTCGGGTTACAAGTATAAAGAGATTGCAGAGAGGCTAAACCTAAAGATTGGAACCGTTAAGAGCCGTATTTTTTTCTCAAGGCAAAAACTAATGAACGCATTGCCAGATTATCAATAAAAATGATGGTTTTGTTTTTTATGAGTTGAGTTTAAAAGGGCAGTTTCTGCCCTTTTTTTAATTGCAAAATAAATTATATGAAGAACTAAAATGGGTTGTATGTATTGATTTTATTGCAATTACTCTAGTTTTAATTTGCATTGTTGTGGTTAATAGGTTTCGATGTACGTAACAAAACATCTATATCGGAAACCGTTAAATTACTTCTTTGCTTATTCCATATGTATGATTTAAAGTATAATATCGAATCAACAGAAGGAATCTGGTCTATTTGAATATGCGCTTGCGTTATTTTATCATTAGTAAATCCAAAGTTTTTCCACAGCAATGTACTGTCTCTTAAATTTATAATTTGGTAGACAATAGATGCATCAGTGTCTCCCCGAGTTTTAATGTTTAAACTTATATCAAATGTCATATCTTTATTTGGCATTTTCGTCTTTTCTATGATGCTAAAGTACTCCGAAGAGGTCTCTAGAACATCTGTATTTTGATATGCATATATTTTCTGAAGATTTAGCGCTTCACAGTACATATCACTTGAGATAATCTTATTGTTTCTACATACATAAAGACTTGTGCTTCTAAAAGCACTGAGTTTACTGGTTATCTCATTTTTTATTGAATCATTCATAACTTCCTCTATGCTTAGTGTAGAGTCTACTTTGTATAGTTTCTCCTCAGAAAGGTAGTAATCGCCCCATAAGAAGTCAACAACCTCCCTATTGGTGTTCATGAACGCCATACTTTTAGTTTGTTTTACACTTTGCGATAACAACTGGGTTCCAAGTGATGTGCTAAGTGCTGGATTGTATGGCATATAATCTTGGAGAGTTGATAGTATTGTTTCTGGAATATCGTGATGGCTAGCAAAGTTTGAAAAAGTCTTATTCCCTTTAAGTTTTTCGGAAAATATAATCAGTGGAACATGGTAACGTTTCAGTGAATTTTCTATGGGAACTTCTGTCATTGGATGGTCACCTGTTATTATAAAAATAGTGTTTTCGTAATTTTGCCTTTTCTTGTATTCGTTAAAAAAATCCTCTAGGGCATCATCAACAAACAGTATTGTTTTTAAATACTTTGCGTAGGTATTGTAAAAATCTTGATACTCGTATTTTGCGTAGTCTTCAAGTTTATTTGTGTAATAATCTTCATCGCTAATAACAAAGGGAGCATGGCTAGTTCCCGTAAAATACACATCGAGCCTTTTGGTTTGAGCTAATGTGTCAATAGTTCTGAGTGATTGATTAAATAAATCCTTGTCATTATATCCCCAGAAAAAATTATTTTTCCCAACTATGATTTTATCAAAGTCTTCTGAAAATTTTTTGTTATCGAAAATCAGGTCAATGTCGTTGTACTTAAAAAATCTACCCTTTTGATGAAACCAGGCTCCTTGTCCGTAAAAAAATGATGTGTAATAGTCGTTTGAATTTAGTATAGAAACAAGGGATAGGTGGCGAGGAAGCCTCTCCTGGAGCGTAAATCCTTTATCCCCATATGGCAACCCACCTAAAATACATGGAACTACAGCAAAAGAGCGTTCGCCCAAGGTAAAACAGTGGTTCCAGTAAAGACTTTTGTCTTTAAGCTCATTTAGGAATGGCATCAATACTGCGCCTTTGTATTCATGAATAAAATCGTCACTTAATCCTTCAACAATAAGTATCACAATGTTCGGGCTGACTTCAAACTCATTGAAAAACTCTCCAAGTTCGTTGCTACGGTCTTTTTTATAGACTAAAGGATACTCTTCATCTATAAAGGTTTTATCAGGATACAGTTTTTGAAAATCATTAATACTTATAGTTTGGTATTCTGTATCAGCTTGAAGCATATATTTCATTGTTTTACTAATGAAGTATGCAGGTTTGTTTACTGAGAATTTGTCAAGTTTATTTTGCCGTAATGAGTGAACAGCAAAAAACAGGGGTAGTGAAATTAGGACAATGGTGTAGGTAACTTTTATTGTACTTGGACCTAATTTCACCTTGTTTAACATCCAGACTATCAGAGCAGTTAATGATAAAGTTGCAATTAAGAAGATAAATATTGAGAAAAGATTTAAACCAGAAGTCTTGATTGTAAACAGCACCTCATCAATGGGATGTTTGTATAAAAAAACATCTAATGGCTCGAGTTGATATAGGAAGTATTGAATAATTGGGAGGAAGACAAGAACTGTAATAAAAAGTATGCCTACATGTACTATTTGGAGTGTTTGCCCTTTTGCCTTGGACACTAAAGAGTATAGAAGAAAATATATTACTATTGGAAGGCTAACTCCCAAAAAGTCATAACCCAATCCTATTAATTCAGAACAAAGAATCTTTTTACTAAATCCGTAGTTGTAAAATATTAATACCGATTCAATTAACCTGAAAATAAGTACCAGTGAGTATATTGAGAAAATGGCTTTCGCATAATTTTCTAGAGCCAGTTTATATCTATTTCTGTTCATTCCTTTCCTATTCATTCCACCAGGTTAATTACTTAGTTTGCTCCAGATTCAAAGTTATGCAGAGGGCGGGTAATCTACCATTTTAAATCCCAGTTAGAATCGTTTTTTGTACTCCAAATTTAAGTAAAGTGTACATATAATACTTAATGATTCCTTATTCATTTAATTGTGGGTGTGTTTTGTAGACTATTGAGCTAGGGCACAATGATTACAGAACCGATAGGCTCTACTATTTGGGGTCGAAGCTAAAAGTAAAGAGCTAATAGTAATAAGTGGAATACATCTTTTTTTTATCTTAAACGAGTATCGAACTTGCGACCCCAATCCGCCGGCTGGCAAATTGGGTTGTATCGCAGGATGTTTTTTTGTATTGGGTTTCGGTTATGGCAAAAAAAAAGCCTCGATTTCTCGAGGCTTAGTTTAGTACCCGGAGCCGGAATTGAACCGGCACAGCCGCAATGGCTACAGGATTTTAAGTCCTGCGTGTCTACCTATTCCACCATCCGGGCCCAAAATGAAAAGAAAAGTACTAATAGTAAAAAAGCGGACTGCATCCGCTTATTACCTTGAGCGGAAAACGAGACTCGAACTCGCGACCCCAACCTTGGCAAGGTTGTGCTCTACCAACTGAGCTATTTCCGCAGTATTTCAAAACCTTCAGCAATTAACCATTCTCAATTGCGTTTGCAAAAGTATAGCATTTCTGCTAATCTCCCAAAAAAAAGGCGACTATTTTTTACTTAGTTGGGATATTTATTGTTTTTCCCTTAGTTAACAGCGGGTTATAACGAAATGTTTCCGTGTTTTCGCGGCGGTTGTTGGTGAATCTTACTTCTTGTTAGCTCAAGTGCTTGCATCTAATTTAAGAAAGGAACCTTTGTGGTAGCATAAAGTCATGCCTATTTAAGCATAATAGCATAACTCTTTTTTGAGTAATAGTTTGCGGTATTCATGAGAATGTATTCGGTTTGCGAATGTAATTGTTCCATAATCCTCCAACTTGCTTGCCAATAATTTCTAAATAAGTTACCTTTATAGGCTAACAATAATGGTAAAAAGATATGGGAGCTTTTCATGCTTATGACATTAGAGGTGTCTATAACAAAGATTTTAACAAGGATGATGCCTATAAGATAGGCTATTTTTTAGTGGGTCAATTGGGCGTTGATAAAGTGCTTGTTGGTCGAGATGTGAGGGTATCCTCAGATGAGGTTTTTGAGTATCTATCAAAAGGTATTACCGATGCAGGCGCTGATGTTTACGATATTGGTCTTTCTACTACGCCCATGGTTTACTACTCAACTGCAAAGCATGGGTTTGGTGCTTCGGTACAAATAACTGCTTCGCACAATTCCAAAGAATATAACGGGATGAAGGTGTCGCGCGAAAACGCTTTACCCGTTGGGTACGATGCTGGCCTTAATGGGATAGAGGATAAAATGAAAGCGGGTGTGCCAATTGTTGTGTCAAGCAAGCCTGGTGAGATTAAGCAATTGCATGTGCGCGATGAGTACATAAAGTTTTTAAGACAATATGTACAGGATTATAGCCACATGCGCATTGGTATTGATTGCTCAAATGGTATGGCTGCACTCCTAATAAAAGATTTGTTGGGTGATGCTCCCATATATATATATGATGAGTTGGATGGTACATTTCCTAACCATGAACCAAACCCATTAGTCCCAAAAAATGTTATAGCTCTTCAGGAGCTGGTTAAAAACGAGAAGTGTGATATTGGGATTATTTTCGATGGTGATGCCGATAGGGTTATGTTTGTTGATGAGAACGGAAGGTTTATATCGCCAGATTTAATGATTGCACTATTGGGTCACTATTTCCTTGAAGAGAGAGGGGAAACGGGATTGGTACTTCAGGATATCCGTACCTCTAAGGCTGTGGGAGAGTATCTAAAGCCTATGGGTGGTGAGATGCGTACATGGCGTGTTGGCCGAGCCTTTGCGGCACACAAACTCAGAGAAATTAAAGGAATTTATGGAGGCGAACTGGCTGGGCATTATTACTTTAGGGATTTTTACTATTCTGACTCTGGCCTTATGGCGTGTTTGCTTATCCTTAATGTGATATCAAAGTTTAAAAATCGGGGCATAACTCTTTCGCAAGCCATTGCAAAGATTGAAACCTATGCCAATTCTGGTGAGATTAACTTTAAAATTGAGCGCAAGAAAGAGGCTATGGATGCTGTGCGCAGCCATTTTACCGCACAAGAGGAGCCAACCGCATCGTTTGATTTTGATGGATATAGGGTTGAGTTCCCCGATTGGTGGTTTAACATTCGCCCATCCAATACCGAACCGTATCTCAGGTTTATTGCAGAGGCTAAAAGCCCCGAATTGCTTAAGGGAAAGGTTGATAAGGTTAAGGAGATAATTGCTAGTTTGACCTAGTTTTTACCTGTTTGCTTCGGATAATAGGTCATTGTACATTTTGGTGTTACTTAGCTTTGCAAGTAGTGTGCTATCGCTGTTAATTTCATTAACAATTGACCTGCTGATTGCTTGATTTGGAATGCTTACTAAAACATAGACGAGATATAGTTCACCTTCCCGAGTTTGAGATTTGTTAACCTCTTCAACACCTTCGAGAGAGGTGGTTACCTTTTGGCGGATAACATCAACCCTTTTTTCTACGGTTTTTCCATTTTCAACAGTAGAGATTATTCGTGATGTTTTTGAGGTTACAACTGGGGCAACCTTTTTGGCAAGCATCGTATTGGCATCAAGCACCGCTTTGCGATAGGCAATATCGGCACTGCCCGATGAACCCTTGCCTACGGCAAATATTTTACTATTCGACTTAGGAAGTTTATGTGCCCATTTTGGGGTATTTGATTTGCCTCTATGGTTTTGACAATTCGCGAATAGCGGAATGCATAGCACGAGTATGAAGAGAATATGCTTTTTCATGGTAGACTATTTCCTTGTTTTAAGCATATATCGTGCCATACCAAAAACCACATAAAAAAAGCACAGCAAACAATTATTGTTGCTGTGCTTTTTTAATCCTTAAATTAGTATCTATTTTTGCGAAATGGCTTCAACAACTTTAGCCTCTAGCTCATCGCTTAATTCAATATTGTCTAGTAGTATGGTTCTAACCGCTTCGCGCCCTTGTCCAAGTTTAGTTTCGCCGTAGCTATACCACGACCCACTTTTTTTAATAATGTTGTGTTCAACCCCAAGGTCAATAATCTCACCAGTGCGCGAGATTCCCTCACCAAAAACAAGGTCGAATTCCGCTTTGCGGAAAGGAGGTGCAACCTTATTCTTAACTATTCTAACCCTTACCCTATTTCCAGTCGATTCATCACCATCCTTAAGTTGGGCAATTCTTCTAATATCAACCCTAACGGACGAGTAAAATTTCAGTGCATTTCCGCCAGTTGTGGTCTCAGGATTACCAAACATTACCCCAATCTTTTCGCGCAGCTGGTTAATAAAAACGCAGCAAGTATTTGTTCGCGAAATATTAGCAGTAAGTTTTCTTAATGCCTGCGACATAAGTCGTGCGTGTAAGCCAAGCTTATTTTCGCCCATCTCACCCTCAATCTCAGCCTTTGGTGTTAAGGCTGCCACCGAGTCGATAACTATAATATCAATTGCACCAGAGCGAATAAGGTGATCGGCAATCTCAAGGGCTTGCTCGCCATTATCGGGTTGGGAGATAAGTAGGGTCTCAACATCAACGCCAAGTTTTTCTGCATAGGCACGGTCAAAAGCATGCTCAGCATCAATTATGGCGGCAATACCTCCGCTTTTCTGTGCTTCTGCAATGGCATGGATTGCTAGCGTAGTTTTACCCGACGATTCGGGGCCAAAAATCTCAACAACCCTTCCTCTGGGATAACCGCCAACGCCCAATGCATAGTTAAGCGATATGGAACCACTAGAAATGGTTGGTATATCCACTACGGCTTTGTCGCCCATCATCATAATTGCGCCCTTGCCGAAATCCTTGTCAATTTTATCCATTGTAAGTTGAAGCGCTTTCATCTTCTCCTTATTGACCTCTTTAACCTTTACGGTTTTCTCTTTCTCTATTTTTTTACTCATATTTTCTGTTGCCATGCTTTATAGTATTTGCTTTGTGTGCTCTTTGGTTTTTACTTTTTCAATCACTTCCTCAATGTTGCCTTCCTCGTCAATTATAAAGGTTGTTCTATTGATTCCATCAAAAGTTCTTCCCATAAATTTTTTTGGGCCCCAAACGCCGTATTGCTTTATAATTTGCTTATCGGTATCGGCAATTAGAGGGAATGGAAGGTTGTACTTTTCGATAAACTTTTGGTGCGATTGCTGTGTATCGGCGCTAATGCCTATTACCTTATAACCTTTGCTAAGCAGTATGTCGTAGTTGTCGCGTAAATTGCATGCTTGCGCTGTGCATCCGGGTGTGTTATCCTTAGGATAAAAGTATAGAACAATTTTCTTCCCTTTTAAGTTCTCAAGGCTAATGGTGTTGCCATTTTGGTCCTCGCCAATAAATAGCGGAGCCTTGTCTCCTTTCTTTAAATGTGTCATTTTGTGAGCCTTTAGATTTGTAAAGTTAATAAAGTTTGACTAGATATTCTCATGGGCAATCAATTGTTTGCCTTTCTATTTATTAACAACATTCTTTTAGGTTTGATTAAAAGCATGTTGTGAAAATGGGCTGAATAACCCCTTCTTTTAGTGCGTTAAATGCACTATTTTTACAGGTTATTTAATTAAAAGTTATTGTTGGTTATTTGTAAGATTTTAATTTAGGTTAAACTGTTTTTATAGATTTTTTGTGTTCTATGTTTGATTATTTATTGGATAAAAATAATGATTTCTTTGCCGTTTCGCTTCAGGAGCATAAGCATCTGGGTTCAGTTTTGGTGGCTCATGTAGTAAAACTAATGAGTAGGGAAGGGGGCATATTTAGTATTGTTGACAATGTTTTTCCCGAAAACCTAAGTAGTTGGAACGAGCATCTACCACAAAGTGCGGGAGTATTAGTGAGACTTATCGATGAAACGAGTGACAGCAGCCTGTATCGGGTGTTAGGGGGACGTTACAAATCCGTTGCCCATTTTTTTGAAGCAATTAGTACAGACAAAGTTTTTGGTGACTATGTAGTATCGTACGTTAACCGGAGAGTTGCAAAATGTTTCGAGGTAATTGCCAATGAGAATATCCCCACTTTTTTAAGGGATAAGAAGTTTAACAATCTGTATCTCGATCAAAGTCTTGAGTATAGCAGGCATGTTGCTAAGCCAATTTTCCAGTTTTCGGTAAACGACAACGAAACCCGATACACTTTACAGGCTGTTTATAATGGTAGCAAGCTATCATTAAAAAACCGTAATGCAGCCATAATTAGCTATATGCCGTGTGTTGTCCGATTAGATAAGCGGGTTTTACGGTTCAACGATATTGATGCCAAAAAACTTATTCCATTTTTTGATAAAGATTATGTTACCATACCTAAATCGGCTGAGCGAAAGTATTTTGAAACCTTTGTGCTAAACACAATACGTAATGGTAATAGTATTGTTGAAGCCAATGGCTTTAATATTAATACCATACAACGAGAGAAGAAAGCAGTGCTAATGCTTGAGCCAACGCTAAGCGGAACCCTTTCGCTCATACTCTACTTCAGATACGATTCAAAAGATTACCTATCCCATTCAAAGGCACAAAACGAAGTGCTTCTGAACGTTAACGGAGGTTATTCCTTCTCTTGTTTTGCAAGAGATACCGAATGGGAAAGTGAAGTTAAGCAGCGTTTAATTCAAATTGGTTTACAAAACAGACAGGGAGCAGAATTTTCACCAATATCAATGCAAACAGAGCATGATACTGTTGAATGGCTAAATAGGAATGCTGATTTGCTTTTTGAAAATAATATTATTGTTGAACAAAGGGTGCAGGGTGCAAGGTATTATATTGAGCACTTCAACCTCGATTTAAAGGCAAAGTTCAGCAACGATTGGTTTGATGTTTTTGGTATGGTAACCCTTTGTGACTATCAGTTTCCATTTATTCTACTCCGGAAAAACATTCTAAAGGATATTCGGGAGTACATTCTCCCTAATGGTGAAATATTCGTAATCCCCGAGGAGTGGTTTGCAAGGTACAAACCACTTTTGGCTATTGCCAAGAGCGATGGAGACAAGCTAAAGGTTTCGCAATCCTCATTCGAATTTATTAATCAGGCAAAAGTTGAGTGTGCTCATGCAAAGGAACTTAAGGAAAGGTTTGAATCGCATAAAACTTTTTCTAAATGCGTTATTCCGCATGGACTGAATGCTACCCTAAGAGATTACCAAAAGATAGGGTTGCTTTGGCTTCAGATGCTTAACGAGCTGGGTATGGGCGGTTGTTTGGCCGATGATATGGGACTTGGTAAAACCATTCAAGCTCTTGCGGTTTTGCTGTACGACAAGGAGAACAATGAAAATCGGTCAGCTAATACTACAAATGGCATGGCACAAATGGGGAATACCTCTTTGCTGGTTGTGCCAACCTCACTAATTTTTAACTGGCAACGCGAAATTAATCAATTTGCCCCCAGTCTTTCGGTTTATCAATTTGTTGGTTCAAGCCGCACCAAACAATTAGATTGGCTAACCAGCCACGATATAGTTATTACAACCTATGGTGTGCTACGTAACGAGATTGAACTACTAAAAGACATTCATTTTAACTACGTAGTTCTTGATGAAAGTCAGACTATTAAAAACCCGATGAGTAAGGGCTACCGTTCATCGATGCTGCTAAAGGCTAAGCATTTTTTAAGCTTAAGCGGAACTCCTATTGAGAATTCGCTATCGGATTTATGGGCACAGCTCAACTTTTTAAACCGAGGGATGCTTGGTAGTTTTAAAACATTCCGTAATGAGTATATCGACCCAATTGAGCGCGATGGCGATGAGGTTGCCAGAGAAAAGTTAAAGATGCTGGTAAAGCCATTTATACTCCGTAGGAGTAAGCAGGAAGTTGCCCCAGAGTTGCCTCAGCTGTCGGAGCAGGTTGTTTACTGCAATCTTACCGATGGTCAAAAAACAATTTACGAGAAGGAGAAATCTGAGATTCGCAATCATATTATGGGGAATATTGAGAGCAATGGGTATGGGCAGTCGTCAATATCTATATTTAGGGGTCTTACCAGGCTTAGGCAAATAGCCAATCACCCCGATATGATTGATGAATATACTAATTTCCATTCCGGTAAGTTTGATGAGGTATGCAGAACCATACAAACGTTGGTGGATGAAAATCATAAGGTGCTTATATTTTCATCGTTTGTAAAGCACTTAAGAATTGTTGAGGATTTTATAAAACAAATCGACGTGGGCTATCAGATGCTTATTGGATCAACCCGGAACAGGGATCAGGTTGTGGATGATTTTCAGAACGACCCATCAACCCAGGTCTTCCTTATATCTATTAAGGCAGGTGGGGTGGGGCTTAATCTTACTGCTGCCGATTATATTATAATTCTTGATCCTTGGTGGAATCCCGCTGTGGAAAATCAGGCCATAGCCCGGGCTCATCGTTTGGGGCAGGATAAGAATGTTTTTGTGTATCGTTTTATTTCGGTTGATACGGTTGAGGAGAAGATAAGAAAGTTACAGGAGAGTAAGCAGCTGCTGTCCGATGAGTTTGTGAATGGTGCAAATCCCCTTAGCGCTTTAGGTCAGGATAAGATCCTTGAGTTACTTTCGTAGGAATAAAAACTAGGAGGGAAAGTTACGGGTTACGGGTTGCGGGTTACGGGTTACGGGTTGCGGGTTGCGGGTTGCGGGTTGCGGGTTGCGGGTTGCGGGTTGCGGGTTCTACTTTCGTCATTGCAACAACAACGTTCTGTGTCGGGAGAAGCAATCTGTTCCATAGGTGCAAATTATTGGGTTGATCAATGTACGTCCAAGCAGATTGTATCAGAAATTTCCAAAAAAACGTGAATTTCTTCGCCTCTCTGCCTTGTCTGCCGATAGGCAGGGAATAACGGTTTATTTTCATTTTAGCAAAAAAAATCCGATGGAATTATTCCACCGGATTTTTTTAAATCTATAGCAATAAGATATTATCTCTTAATCATCTTTCTTACCGCTTTTTGGCCTTGGTTGTCTACTATGGTTACAAGGTAAACTCCCGACAGTAGATCATCGGTGCTAATTTCTGCACTGTTACTATCTGTTAGGTTAACAACCTTTACCTGCTGACCAATTAGGTTTATAAATATAACGCGACTAGCGTTACCTACATTGTCAATGGTCATGGTATTGGTAAATGGGTTGGGGTAAGCCGTAAAGTTGCTAAGGCTGCTTGTCTCAATACCAACAATAACCTTAAACTCTACGGTAACTTCTGATACTCCTTGAAGATCAGAGATAGTAAGTTCATTGCTAGTATTACCAACAACTATATCACCATCTAACATCCATTCTTTAACCTCATACTCATCGGCTGGGGTTGCTGTGAATACTATATCGCTTCCCTCTTCAACCTCAGCACCAGATTCAATTGCAACTCCATCTACGGTAGCTGCTATGGTACCATTTGTGCCAACCACGCTAAAGGTAACTGCGTATGTTGTGGCAGGAATAGCTTCAAACTCTACCGTAACTGTAGCGTCTGCATCAAGATTTTCAATGGTATAGGTTAGTTCTGTGTTATCTGTAATAACTTCAGTATTTACTTTCCACTCCTTAACCTGGTAGTCATCGGCTGGTGTTGCTGTGAATACCTCTTCGCTTCCCTCTACAACCTCGTCACCAGATTCAATTGCAGTTCCATCTACGGTAGCTGCTATTGTACCATTCTCGTCAACCACACTAAAGGTAACTGCGTATGTTGTGGCAGGAATAGTTTCAAACTCTACCGTAACTGTAGCGTCTGCATCAAGATTTTCAATGGTATAGGTTAGTTCTGTGTTATCTGTAATAACTTCAGTATTTACTTTCCACTCCTTAACCTGGTAGTCATCGGCTGGTGTT
>JAQUJY010000135.1 GCA_028680705.1 Bacteroidales bacterium | reverse complement strand
AACTTTAACCTATTTAGTTCTTAACTATTTTTTGGGTTATTCTCGTACCATCTATATAGTAGAGAGTGATTAGATGAACGCCTCTATCAAATTTCGACGTGTTAAGTTCAATGGTTTCCCTTTTACCAACTGAAACATCAAGTATTTTTTGTCCAATAATATTACTAATAACAATGTTAGCAACATCTTGTAATCCCTTTATAGTAATATTATTAGTAAATGGGTTAGGGTAGAGTTTGAATCCTTCACTATTCAAACCAAATACAGACACGGGGGTAAACGATACGTTTAATGCAACATCAGCATCAGTAACTTTTACACTTCCTGTCCTGTCATGGTAGGAGTCTTTGGTTATTATATAGTTATAAGTGCCAGAGTAAATTTCATTTGCTATTGCAACTCCTTCGCTATTGGTTGTGTAATCGTTATCAGCAAAATTAATGTTAGCACCTTTAACATTTCCCTGAGAACTTGTCACAGTGAAGGTTACAGTATATGTAGGAATTAATGATAGTGAAATGCTTTCAACAACATCCTCATCAACTACCTCAACCACTCCGTTTTCTTGGATGTATGCCTCTTTTTCAACAGTATATTTATATCCCCAGGGATCAATATCATCGATTTCAGCAATACCATCAACATCGGTTAAATAATCAGTACCATTAAAGGTTACTGTTGCGTCCTCAAGCGGTAAGTCATTCTCATTCATAACCTCAAAAGTAACCTTGTAGGTTGCTCCTCGTGTTATAATTGGATACAGGCTTGTATCGGCATCAACAACGGTGAATGAAGCCTCAAAAGGTTCATAGTTATTCTTGGTTACGCTATAATTATACACGCCAGGCTCAAGTTTTGAATATGTATAGCCTTCTGCATCGGTTGCTTTAAGTATTGAGTTCCCAACAAATGCTTGTAGATTCCAATTGTAATTGAGTGATGAATTTAGATCGTTTAACATAACCCAGCTATTGTCCCAGAAAATCATGTTCCCTTTTCCAGAAACAGCGGGACCGCTATCGCAACCCGCAGGGTATCCACTTTGGGCATTAATCTCATAACCAAACCAAAGATCGTATGAAGCATTGATCTGGAATGGAATATCTAGGAAAACAGTATTCCATTCGTTAATGGTTGGTGCTTCAACGTTTTGAGAATATACCTCGGTGGCATTATCACCTATCCACACCTTAAGGGTATATTCGGCGTTATCTTCTTTGGGAAAGAAGGCAATTTTGGAGAGTAACTGGCCATTGTAGTCCTCAAGATCAGTGGTTTCCCACCTACTAGCAACCATAAATGTTATTTCTTCTCCTGCTCCAAGGGCATTAGTATTCTCTCCATTATCCCAATGTATCCATTCACCTGTGTCCTCTTTAGGAGATGCTGTAGGGGTGAAGTTAGAAGTTTTAATTGATTTGACTGCAGTTGGAATAATATCATTGTTCTTTTCTACCGCTATATTGAGAGGTAATTTTGAAGGCAATCTGCTAGAAATAATTTGACTATAATCAATAATTTTATCAGTAAAACGGGATATGGTAATAGTAGCATTTTCTACAGGAACATCGAACTGATTCTTTACTTCAAAGTTAGCATTGTATCTTTCTTTCTCTATAAAGTTAGCTATCAAATTAACATCATTTGCTGGCATATCGAAGGTGTAGGTTTGATCATCGCTAATTATATCCCCGTTTGTGTTAGTCCAGTTTTCGAAAAGGAAGCCAAAGTTAGGCTCCGCCTTCACGGTTACGCTCATATCTTCAGTATAGGGTTCTTCGTTAGTTAAGTCCAAGGCAAAGCCTGAATTTGTAGGGCTTGATGATAGGTTAACGTAATAAACACCAGCGCTACCTAGCGTAAATGTAATTGTTTCACCAGTTAAACCAACATCCATAATATTTAAACCACCCTCAGAACCATCAGAAAGAAATGGGGATGGGTTCCCTCCATCTGCAATGGCATTAGAAGTATAGCTATAATCTGACGATAGAGCAGCTCTGTTTATTTGCCCATTGGCAGTTGTTGTGCCGTTGGGTCTGTATATGTGTACCTCATCTGGAGCACCATTAGCATTTCCATCACCAGCAAGCGTATTGATTCTGTATACCAGCAATCCGCTTAGGGGTAAGGTTGATTCATAGCGTCCGCTTTTCTTTCTGTATTCTAGAATAAAGTATTCGGTTGTAGAGAATGGAGAGTTAACTCTGTAGGCATTGTTAGTGCTAGATGTTATTGGGTTGAGTGTATATTCACCTGGTTCTGAGATAGTTGGGATTTCGCTTATCCATTTCTTGTTTGCATACTTATACTTCATGAAAGCTCCCATGTGTACGTAGCCCGATGACATTAAATCCCATGGTCCAACTGGATTAAACCCATCTTGGCTATAACGGTATAAATCTGGGGCACCAAGTGTGTGAAACATTTCATGCGATATTGTAGAGGCAACCGCCTGGTTTTCAGGCTGGAATGTATAGTCGTACACTCTTTTTCCATGTATACGTACATCATAGGAGTATAAAACCCATCTGTGTGCCCAAAGTAAATCGCTCCAACCTTCGGCATTTCCTCTAATAACAAAACAAACATTGTCAACCCTTCCATCACCATCAGCATCTATCTCTAAAGACCCAGGTATTTCATATTCAACTTCTTCTATTGCTCTTTGAAGTAATTGATGCTCTCTAGTCCTGCTTTGGGTGCTATTTTTGTAACCATTTGGGTTAGAGGTTGCATTATACGGCTGAAAATAAGACCTGTCTTTTGTGTCTTGATAGGAAAGATTAGTAGTAAGTGGCGCAATAGGAAAATGATGGCTTGTAATATCGAGTTGGTTGTAGGAAACTTCTTTAAAATAATCCTTTAGTGAGGCACTAGTGTTGCTGTTAAATCTCCCGTCAAAAATGCTTCGTTTGGTTGTGAACTCTGAATCATCAGCAAAGCGGATGTAGATAACTAGGTTATTTATTGTACCTGTATGTGGTGCCTTAGCCCCATCGTCTTTAACATCTGCCCAATACGTATTAACTCTACGTTTATATTCTTGCTCAGTTATTAAAGCATTTGGTATTAATTCAGTTGCCTTTGGTAATACGCTGTTTACACGATACTCTGAAGCAATGAGAGAGTCGCTTTTAATTACGCCATAATAATAATATCCATCATTACCCAGAATAATTGTATATCCATCCTCATCGTGGAGGTAGTTAAAAAACTCATCACCAGATGCATAGCACTCAATTTTAGTGCCGTCGGGGTTTGATACTATTGTAGGAACTTTTTCAATATAAGCGCCTTTTAGGGTTAAACTTGTAAAAAGAATAAGGATTGAAAATAAATTCAATAAGCCCTTTCTTAAAAGTGAAGAGTTGACAATCATTTTTTTGTGTTTTAAGTGTTACGGTTTACTAGTTTGTAACTAGTTTAATATGACCAAGGTTATTATCAAAAGGTTTAATCGGCAATAGATATTCTTTATGTTATCTTAAAAACCTGTGACCACAGCATGTTGCTATTAAAGCTTAATGCTAAACCTGTTAATTCCCCTTTATCTTATCAGCCATTTTCTGTGCAATTACATCGCACTGAGCGTACTTATCTTCACTGGGCTTTCCGTAAATTTCGGCTGGGTCAGCAACTAGTTCCAGTTTCGATTCTTCAACAAACTTCATTAGGTTTCTAACTCCTCCGCCGTTCCAGCTGTAACTGCCAAATATTCCGAGGTATTTTTGCTTAATTTTCATGTGGGTCAGTTCGCGGGTAAGATTTTCCATCAACGGGAACATTTGGCCGTTGTATGCGCTTGAGCCAAGGATTAACCCTTTATACTTCCATATCTCGTTTATCAGATGACTAATGTGAGTGCGGGATACATCGTGAATGCGAATGTTTTTAATGCCATTCTCAGCAAGTTTACGGGCAATATAGTCGGCCATTAGCTCGGTGTTGCCATACATTGAGGCAACAACTATCACTACGCCATCTTCGGCCTCGTATCGACTCCATTTATCGTATAGGTCGAGAACTTTTTGCGGATTCTCACGCCAGATTGGTCCATGAACTGGTGCTACCACATTAACGGGAACGCCCTTAAGCTTTTCAAACGCCTTTTGAACCATATTGCTATACAAACCAACAATATTTGAGTAGTATCGGCGCATTTCATCCTCGTAGAAATCGAAGTTGATCTCATCATCAAAAATACCGCCATCTAGCGTACCGAAGCTGCCAAATGCATCACCAGAGAAGAGTATTTTTTCAGTTGTATCGTAGGTCATCATGGTTTCGGGCCAATGAACCCACGGTGTCATAACAAACTTTAGGTTATGGTAACCAAGGTTAAGCTCATCACCATCATTAATGGTTAGTAGCCTTTCGGTAATACCCCAGTATGCTTCAACCATTTTAAAGGTTTTTACGTTTCCCACAATGGTTACGCCCTCAAAATGATCAAATATTGCCTTAACTTCACCAGAGTGGTCTGGTTCCATGTGGTTTATGATTAGATAGTCTAACTTTCGGCCATCTAAAAGTTTCTCAATTCGCTCAATGTAGTTGCCTGCAGCTCTATCCTCAATGGTATCAACAAGTGCAGTTTTATCATCAACAATAAGGTATGAGTTGTATGAGACACCTCTTTCAAGTGTCCACATGTTCTCAAAAAGCCTTTTTCGTCTATCGTTTACTCCAATCCAATGGACTTTACCTTTAACGGGTACAGTGTAATTCATTGCTATATTTGTTTTGGTTATTCTTTAATTGAGAACACAAAATTAGCTAAACAGTTGCAAAAAAATTAGTGTTTGATGAATAAACAGTAATAAAAAAGGGCAATGAGAAATTTTCATGCCCTTTTTATCGTTTGACAGTATGTTTTTGGGCGGCCAAAAGGAACTTAAAACTTTTCAGTCGTTAAAAACCAGATAGAAAGCTGAAAAATAAATGTTTGAACATTCCCCCCGCCTGAAATATACCGTATGTTACCAGCTGGCATTTTTTACTTTTTATCCATTTAGAATCGTGTTGACCCTGTTATTCAATATCATTATCTTTTTCATATCCTTCATAATAGTAAGATTGTTCTATTCCTTTAAATATTATTTCTCTATTGTCTATCTCTTCTGTCAAATTAGTTGAAAGTAATGTTCTTATTTCTAAGTCATTTATAGGGCTTCTTTCCATTGCCTGTAAATAAAGTGTTTTATCAACAAATTGCCAGTTTACTACTTTTTTTAATCTGCTTTTTAAAACCATATCTAACCATATCCGCATTGTTCTACCGTTTCCTTCCATAAAAGGGTGAGCAATATTCATCTCTACATATTTAGCGATGATTTCCTCAAAGGTTCTTTCAGGCATTTGCTCAACTTTAGCTAAAACTTCGCTTAGATATAGCGTGTTTGCAAATCTGAATCCTCCTTTTGTTATGTTCTTATTACGTATTTGTCCTGCAAATTTGTACAGTTTATCGAACAGATAATTGTGTATTTGTTGTAGTCCTTTCGTTGTACCAATTTCAATATTATTAATGTCGCCTGTTTCAAATAAGCGATAGGCATTCTCTAAACTTCTTTTGTCTATATTTTTCATATCAATTCAAATCATTGTTGTCCGATAAAAAATTAAGAGCAGGAAGATAGTAATATCTTCCTTGCTCTTTTTGTAGTTTTGTTTTTCACCACAAAAAATAAACTACATGGATAAAAGTACACATTTTTTTGGAACCT
>JAQUJY010000044.1 GCA_028680705.1 Bacteroidales bacterium | reverse complement strand
TTAGCCTTCATATAACTGATATTCAATTACATAAAGATAAAAAAATCAATTGAATTAGCAATAGAAAACACTAAACATTTTACTATTAAAATCAAAAATAGCTGCCCCAGTTATGAGACAGCTACTTCTTGTAAAAACTATTATTAATCTCTTAGTTGCACTTAAGAACCTCTTTCATTTGGTACTCAGCGGCTGCACTGTATGTCCCAGAGAGTGCATTGCTAAAGGCTTTACATGCCTCAGTATTTTTTCCTAAATTTTGAAAAGCAATTCCCATTTGGTAATGAATCCCAGCTTTATCGAGCGAGCCATTAGCATGCTCAAGTGCCAATTCACAATTATCAACCACTTTATCCCAGTTCTTTAGTTCGCTATAGTTTACTGCAAGAAGGAAGTAGGTAGTGCCATCTGCTTGATCGAATTCTAGTATTTTAGTAAAAAATTCAATGGCTTCGTTGTACTCCTTATCTTTTTGAGCAGAATCGCCTTTTTTCAAAAGATATGCTTTTGCTTTTTTCTGTGCATCTTCTGCTTTGTTCCTATCATTGATGCTGTTGGCAACTTCAAGTGTCTTCTTTAAGTATTCTAGCATTGAGTCGTAGTTCTCCTGCTTTTCATAAGATAATGCAATTCCTAGGTATGGGTCGGGGTAATCAGTTTTTACTTCAATTGACTTTTGGTAGGACTCAATTGCTTTTTCAAAATTTTCTTCTCTATACTCAGAGTTCCCCATCTGATTGTAGAGTTGAGGAATTATTTTATCAACCCTCGTCAGGGTACCATTATCGCCATATTCCTTAGCTGTTCTTCGTGCATTTTCTAGATGGGCAAGTGATTCGGGTAATTTTTTCTCCCTGTAAAGATTCATTGCCAATTGCTGGTGGGCCTTTGGTATTAAACTCTGGGCAAGTAGTTTTGTCTCTTGACCGTCATAATCTAATTCTTCACTAATTTCAAGTGCTTGATATAGTTTTTCAAGTGCACCTGCCGGATTATCTTTTAGTATAGAAGCACCTGAATTATATGCCTCAACTGCTTCTTTTACGGTTTGGGCTTCTGAAACAAATGGCAAGGCAAAAACAAGAGTTATTGCGAGGATCAGAAACTTCATTTTGTTTGTTTTCATATTATTTAATGTTTATTTATTGATTTCATTATTAAAGCGGCTAAAAATAGTAAGTTAAAAGTTTAGTATGTGAGTTTATCTGTAATTTAAAATCAGTTTAAACTATTTCATCTTTTCTGTTTAAAAAAAGATTTCATTAGTTCTTCGGATTCTTGATTGAGTACACTGTGAATAATTTTTGTTTTTGGGTGAAGTAAAGTATTTGACATGCTACTGTATCCTCTTTTAGTATCACTTGCTCCATAAACAAGCATGCCAAGTTGACTCCAAAAAAGTGCCCCCGCACACATGCAGCAGGGTTCTAGGGTTACATAAAGTGTACACTGATTAAGGTACTTTCCCCCAAGATATGAGGTTGCTGCGGTTATTGCTTGCATTTCAGCATGGGCTGTGGGGTCATTTAGGTTTTCGGTTAAATTGTGGGCACGAGCAATTATCTGATTAGAGCAAACAACTACGGCACCAATTGGAACCTCCCCTTTGTCGAATGCATATTTTGCCTCTTTAAGGGCTTCTGTCATGTATTTTGTATGATCTTCCATAGATACAGTTTCTCTTTTGCAAATAAAGTGCCACGAATTGCTAACGAAATTATTTCTTTTTACCTTCGCAAACTACTAAAAATTTTTAGATTATGTATAGAACACACAATTGTGGTGAGCTTCGCTCAAAAAATATAGGACAAAGCATAACCCTTAGTGGATGGGTGCAGCGTATCAGAAATCTGGGAGGGATGACTTTTATTGACTTGAGGGATAGGTACGGAATTACCCAACTTGTGGCCGATGAGGGTATCGACCAAAAGTTGGCTAAAATTATAGGCTCGCTGGGTAGAGAGTACGTTATTACTTGTAATGGTATTGTTTTGGAGCGTACAAGTATGAATTCGAAAATTTTAACTGGAGACATAGAGGTTCAGATACAGCAAATAAAAATACTCAATCAGTCCGAGTTACCTCCATTCACCATTGAAGATGAAACTGATGGTGGTGATGAGCTAAGAATGAAATATAGATATCTTGACATTAGGCGTAATCCTGTTAGAAATTCGCTTCTGCTAAGGCATAAGGTTGCTCAAACTATTCGTAAATACCTCGATTCACAAGATTTTATAGAAATAGAAACACCTTTTCTTATTAAATCGACTCCAGAGGGGGCTCGCGATTTTGTTGTTCCCTCAAGGATGCATGCAGGAGAATTCTATGCACTGCCTCAATCGCCCCAAACGTTTAAGCAGTTATTGATGATTGCTGGGATGGATAAGTATTTTCAGATCGTAAAATGTTTTCGCGATGAGGATTTACGGGCAGACAGGCAACCAGAGTTTACGCAGATTGACTGTGAAATGTCGTTTGTAGAGCAGGATGATGTGCTAAAAACTTTTGAGGGGATGATAACTAGTCTTTTTAGTGAGGTTGCAGATGTTAATTTTAAGCAACCATTCCAAAGGATGACCTATAACGATGCCATGGCTCTATATGGATCCGATAAACCTGATGTTAGGTTTGAGATGTGTATTAGAAACTTAACAGCAATTGCAAAGGGTAAGGGATTTGGAATTTTTGATAATGCAGATTATATAGGAGGAATAGTTGCTACAGGTTGTGCCAATTACTCGCGCAAGCAACTAGATGAACTAACAAAGTTTGTTCAAAGACCTCAGGTTGGTGCAAAAGGTTTGATTTGGATAAAAATTGATTCCAATGGCGATGTAAAATCATCTGTTGATAAATTTTACTCAAGTGATGATTTACTTGCATGGGGCGAACACATGAATGCTCAAAAAGATGACTTAATGCTGGTTATGGCTGGCGAAAATGAACCCACACATGAGGCATTAGGAGTACTTAGGCTCGAAATGGCTGATAGGTTGAACCTAAGGGATAGAGGCACTTTTGCACCCCTATGGGTTGTGGATTTTCCTCTACTGGAGTGGGACGAAGAGACTGAGAGATTCTATGCCAAACACCACCCGTTTACATCACCTGTAAGTACTGATATTCATCTTTTCGATTCCGATCCCGTTGCTATTAGGGCAAACGCATACGATTTAGTTATAAACGGAGTTGAAATTGGGGGAGGTTCAATTCGAATCTCCGATAGAGAATTACAGCATAAAATGTTTAAAGTGCTTGGATTTACTGAGGCCGAAGCGGAGGAACAGTTTGGTTTCTTGCTAAATGCTTTCAAATATGGAGCGCCTCCCCATGGTGGAGTGGCTTTTGGGTTTGATAGACTTTGCGCTGTTATTGGAGGTACTGATTCGATTAGGGATTATATTGCTTTTCCTAAAAATAATGCGGGGAGGGATGTTATGATTAATACTCCTTCAATGCTTAGTCAAGTTCAACTTAATGAGCTTAGTATTGAGATTAAATCTAAGAAATAAGGTTTTTATGTAAAGTTGCTAAAACAAGAAAGAGTTTGACAAAATGCCAAACTCTTTCTATTCCTTTAAAAGGATTACTATTCCTTATCTTTGCGATCAATAGTTCCTTCGGTGGCTTTATTACCTCTTTTCTTAGCAGCATTAATTGTACTCTCAGATGCCGAAGTCTTCTTATCACCAACAGTTCTGGTAGTTTCAATTTCCTCTTGAACGGCTTGAGTTTTATCTCCTGCCTCTTGTTGAACTGTTTCTTGCTGAGGAGCATCCATATCATTCTCAGTATTTTCAATTACTTCTTCTCCTGTTTTAACCTCTTCTGCCTTTTTTTCTGCAGATGGGCCACATGATACGAATGCAAGCATTGCAGCAAAAACGAATAATAACGATAATTTTTTCATAATTAATTGGTTTTTTTATGGTTGAATATAACAAAAGTACTAATATTTATTATATGTCAATGCATTATGCTGTTTTTATCATGGACATGTATTTCGTTTTTTAACAAACAAAATATGTAAGCAATTGATGGTTAATAATTAAAAGACTATTTTTGTAAAACAAATACATTATAATAGTAAAAATTTAATATTATTTTAAGATGAAAAAAATAACACTAACAAAAGCTGAAGCTCAGCATTTAAGGGAGATATACCAAGATGAATTAAATAAGTCCATAAAAAGAATAGAACATCTATCGGCAATTTTAAAAAAGCTTGATGTTGACTTTACGTCTCCCGAAGTTCCAATAATTGAGAAGAAAGAAAAGACAGTTTCACAGCCCAAGATTTCTTCAGTCGAAAAGTCTGCTAAAGAAATCTCTGCAAAACCAAAAACAGAGCAACTGAAGACTAAAACTACACGTAATAAAAAGAAGCCAATAAAAAAAGGGAGTGGGAGAAGTAAGGTTAGGTGGAATGATTTTGTGCTTGATGCTATTGCCAAAATTGAGAGGCCAGTTAAATCATCTGAATTAACAAATGAGGCTGTTATTGCATTTAGAACTAAAGAGGCTGATATACCGAGGGTAAAACAGGCTGTGTCTGTAGCGCTATCCAAGTTAGTTACAACTGAGAAAAAACTTATTGCTAATAAACTAGAGGGAACACGGGAAAAGGAGTATGGGTTAAAAGAGTGGTACGACGATAAGGGGAACCTTTTGTGAGAATTTAAATAGATTATTTCCTAGTCAAAACAAAAGAAGGTTTCATTGAGGCCTTCTTTTGTTTTTGTTAATGTGATAATTTTTAGTGTTCACTCACAATTTTGCCTAATAAAGTTGCAGACGTCGCGTTTATAATTTTGGCGTACACATAATCACCTATTTTAGCATCCTGTTTTGGAAATACAACAACCTTATTCTGCGATGTTCGGCCATAGAGATGCTCAGTAGACTTTTTTGATACGCCCTCTACCAGCACTTCAAAACTGCGTCCAATATCAGCATTTTTGCTTATCTCGGATAGTTTGCCCTGCTGTAGCTCAATTATTTCTGTTAATCTGCGTGTTTTTATCTCTTCATCAACATCATCTACTAGTTTTCGGGCCGCTTTGGTGTTGGGGCGCTCTGAGTACTTATACATGTAGGCATAATCGTATCCAACCCACTGCATTAGTGTTAGGGTTTGGTCATGATCAATCTCTGTTTCGGTGCAAAATCCTACAATAATATCGGTTGTAATAGATGCGTCGGGTAAAATTCTCCTTATGGCCTCAACCCTGTTCATATAGTATTCTCTGGAGTAGCCTCTGTTCATAAGTTCAAGAATTCTGCTTGAGCCAGACTGTACAGGGAGATGGATGTGGCTACAGATGTTCTCGTACATGGCCATAGTGTAAAGCACCTCATCTGACAAATCCTTTGGATGTGATGTTGAGAAGCGAACTCTCAGTTTGGTGTCAATTTTTGCAACCAGTTCTAGTAGTTCAGCAAAGCTGGTGCGTTCGCCTTTATCGTTCTTCCAATTATAGCTATCAACATTTTGACCCAATAATGTCACCTCGCGGTAGCCCCCTTCAATTAACTCGTGTACCTCGCGGATTATGGTCTCGGGATTTCGGCTGCGCTCTGCACCTCTAACATACGGAACTACGCAGTACGTGCACATGTTGTTGCATCCGCGCATAATGGAAACAAATGCCGAAACACCATTTTTATCTAGTCGAACGGGGCTGATATCAGAATAGGTCTCTTCTCTTGATAGCAAAACGTTTATGCCTTTTTGGCCGCCCTCAGCTGCTCTTAGTAAAACGGGCAGTTCGCGGTATGCATCGGGTCCTACCACAAGGTCAACAAGTTTTTTGTCCTCTAAAAGTTTTTCTTTAAGCCTTTCGGCCATGCAACCAATTACGCCAATTAGGATTGATGGTTTCTTCCTTTTTTGCAGTCTAAAAATATCAAGTCTCCCCCAAATCCTATTCTCAGCATTCTCGCGAATGGAACATGTGTTAACTAGAATTATATCTGCCTCATCAATGTTATCGGTGATGCCGTAGCCATTTGCCTGGAGAATGGATGCAACAACTTCGCTATCGCTAAAGTTCATCTGGCAGCCGTAGGTTTCAATATAAACCAACCCTTCCGAATCTTCTTGCTTGTCGAGGTTTGTATATATATTTGTATTCAAATGCTCGTTCATTCAGTAAAGTTTTTGCAAAGGTAACTGAAATTTATTTTAATCTTTATTGCTTCTGTTTTCTTTGGATATATAATCGTAATGATGACTTGGTTATTGAGGTGTTTAGCATCAAATCTGAATTTTTAAAAATGATTGACATATTTGTCCTTAATTTTGCAAAAGGAAGCGAGTGCAGTAAAAGCACTTATAGTACAATTTGTGCCCTTCTCTACTAAAAAACAAAAGTAAGTTTTACTAAAAGACCCTTTTGCAGTTTTTTATCAGTCCACAATATATTTGCTATCCTTCATAATCAAAGGCGTTCTTTCAATTAGGGTTATGTGAGAAGTTTTAGATATATTGGAATAAAGATTTTTCTAGCTATTTTTACAGCTCTTATTTAATTTGATTTACGAAAAACACTAAACGATATTGCTATGGCAGGTCACAGTAAATGGTCAACCATTAAACGGAAGAAGGGAGCGTTAGATGCAAAACGGTCTAAAATGTTCAGTAGGATTGTTAAAGAGATTATTGTTTCGATAAAGGAGGGAGGCTCAGATCCTGAAGGGAATGCTAGATTACGCTTGGCTATAAATAACGCCAAAGGCGTTAATATGCCAAAGGATAATATTCAAAGAGCCATCAATAAAGCCGAAAAGGGTGATGAGGATTTACAAGAGATGACTTTTGAGGGTTATGGCCCCGAGGGCGTTCCGATATTTGTTGAGTGTCTTACCGACAACAATAATCGTACTGTAGGTGCTATTCGTGCACTTTTTACCAAGCGTGGTGGAAGTCTTGGTACCAATGGTTCGCTCAGCTTCTTGTTTGACCGTAAGGGAGTTTTTACCATTCTTAAAGAGATGGTAAATATTGAGTTAGATGAACTCGAACTTGAACTGATTGACGCTGGTGCAGAGGAGATTGAGGAGGAAGAAGAGACTTATGAGATTTATTGTCCAATGGCTGAATTTGGAGCGATGCAGAAAAAACTTGATGAGATGAATATTGAAGTCGAGAATGCCAGTCTACAGCGTATCCCCAACGATTATAAGATATTGGAACCAGAAGCGGCTCAAAAAGTACTTAGGCTAATAGATGAGTTTGAGGATAACGATGATGTGCAAAACGTTTATCATAACATAGAAATGACTGATGAACTTCTAAAAGCTTTGGAAGAGGCTGATTAGTGCCAGTATTTATTAGGTATGTTAATTGCAGAGCCTATCGTTATTCAAACTAAAGGAAAATTGTACGAATGCGAATAGTTAAAAGTTTATTAAAGGGTTTAGTCCTCGGGCTTATTCTTGTGGTTGTTTCAGGTTGTGGTAGATACAACGATATTTTTTTGAAGGGAGTTAGCCACGTTCAGTTTAGGGGTTTACAGCAAAATGTAGTTTTGCTTAGCCTCGAAGTTGAGATTGATAACCCCAATACCCGTAAAATTTCAGTTACTGGTATTGAGTTCAATGCTTGGTTAAATGGTAGGGAACTAGGCGAATTTCGTATAACAGAACCAATAAAACTTATTCCTTGTTCTAGGGGGATCTATGTTGTTCCGGTAGAGATTAAACTGCGCACTATTGCTGACGCCTTTAGGCTAGTTTCGTCGGGGAGCATTGAATCTTTGCTTGATCGGATTGAAGTAGAGGGAAAAATTAAAGGAAAATCGTTCCCTGTTCGAAAAACCATTAGGGTTGTTAGGCAGCCCTTTCGAAACATAGCTGCAACGCTATAGCTTAAATCATGTTTGCTAGTTGCAAATGCATTACCAAAACTTTTTTATACCTTTGCGGTCTAAGCAAAAAAAACATGTTATTGACCCATTTCAAAGCACTTCGTTACGTAGCAGTACTCATGCTCTGTGCATCATTTGCGCTTAATGCTCATGCGCAGAAGCCTGTAGGACTAATCAAAGAACTTGAAAAGTTTCACCCAGAGAGGGGGAGCATTACAATTAATCAAGATTCTGATATTGCTAATCTGCTTAATACATACTATGTCCAGAATGCTTCAAGGCCAGGCATGCAGGGTTTTAGAATAAGAATCTATTTTGACCTAGGTCAGTACTCTCGTGCCGAATCACTTGAGGTAATGAATACGTTTATGGAGGAGTACCCAGGTATAACAGTTTATCGAACTTTTCAAAGCCCCTACTATAAGGTTTCTGTGGGCGATTTTCGATCGCGCGATGAAGCGCTTAAACAGTTAAAACGTTTATCACGAAAATATCCTAAAGCGTTTATTATTGGCGAGTGGATAAACTTTCCACCATTAGACTGATTTGGTAATCGAAAAGAGCATGAGCAGCTTAAACCAATTCACACAGTGCAAAAAAAACCCTAGTAATAGAACCTTTGCATACAGTTGTATTTATATAAGTAAACATTTTCAGGCAGCATACCACGGCTGCCTGTTTTTTTATAACCACAGCATCTTTTTTTAAAGAAATAATATGTCAGAATTAATAAAGCACGAGTGTGGAATTGCGCTAATTCGATTGCTAAAACCGTTGGAACATTTCCAACTGAAGTATGGAACTTGGGCTTATGGCCTTAACAAACTTTACCTACTAATGGAAAAACAGCATAATCGTGGGCAGGATGGTGCTGGGGTAGCAAGTTTTAAGTTCGATCTAAAGCCAGGGTATCGATATATCGATAGGGTAAGAAGCAACTCATCATCTTCCATACTCGATATTTTTGATACAATTCACCAAGGGCTAAACAAATGGTCAAGTAAACCAGATTTGCTCAACGATCCTTTGTGGGCAAAGCAAAATATTCCTTTTGCAGCCGATCTTTATTTAGGACACCTGCGCTATGGAACATTTGGCAACAATTCAATAGATTATGTTCATCCTGTTCTTCGCGAGAACAACTGGAAATCACGTACACTTGCCCTGGCTGGCAATTTTAACATGACTAATGTTGATGAACTTTTTCAAAAACTTATCGATTTGGGTCAGCACCCTAAAGATTATTCCGATACCGTAACCGTAATTGAAAAGTTAGGGCATTTTGTGGATGAAGAGAATCAGCAACTTTTCAGACAGTATAAAAATGAGGGATACTCCAATAAAGAGATAAGCGACCTGATAGCTAGCAGTATAAGCGTAAAAAAAGTGCTGCAAGAGGCCACAAGAGATTTTGACGGAGGATACGCTCTTGCTGGCTTGGTAGGCCATGGAGATGCATTTGTTTGCCGCGACCCATGGGGCATTCGCCCTGCATTTTACTACGCAAATGATGAGATTGTTGTGGTAGCATCGGAGCGGCCTGTTATTCAAACTGTAATGAACGTTCCAACCTCTGATGTTAAAGAGGTTAAACCTGGCTATGCACTTATTGTAAAGCGCTCTGGTGAGGTTACCATGGATGAGATTAGGGTGCCTCAGCAGCGACGTTCGTGCTCGTTTGAGCGTATCTATTTTTCCCGGGGAACCGACAGGGACATATATCGTGAGCGCATTAAATTGGGCGAGCTACTAACGCCTGTTATTCTGGAGAACATTGATAACGATTTGGAAAACACTGTTTTTTCATTTATCCCAAACACAGCTGAAACTGCCTTTTATGGAATGGTGAAAGGTGTTGAGGACTATATGCTTAAGGAGAAATCAAGGTTAATAAAAGAAGGTAATGGGGCTCTGTCCGAATCGGATATTGAAACAATTATTGCCTCGCGGCCTAGGGTTGAGAAAATTGCTGTAAAGGATGTAAAGTTAAGAACTTTTATCAGCCAAGATTCTGGTCGCGACGATTTGGTGGGCCATGTTTACGATGTAACCTATGGCACCTTGCGCGAAGGAGTTGACAACCTTGTAATCATTGATGATTCAATTGTTAGGGGCACAACGCTGAAGGAAAGTATCCTTCGTATTCTCGATAGACTTGGCCCTAAAATGGTTGTTGTGGTCTCGTCATCACCACAGATTCGTTACCCCGATTGCTACGGAATTGATATGGCTAAACTTGGTGATTTTATAGCGTTTCGCGCAACCATTGAACTACTTAAGGAAACTGAGCAGGAGAGTATAATTAATAATGTGTATAAGCAATGTAAGGCTCAACAAAATTTACCTAAAGAGGAGATTGTGAATTACGTAAAGGGCATTTATCGTCCGTTTACCCCCAAACAAATTTCCGATAAGATAGCCCAACTGCTTACGCCTAAGGACATGAAAGCTAAGGTTAAGATTGTTTTTCAGACAATTGAAAACCTTCATGATGCTTGTCCAAATGATACAGGCGATTGGTACTTTACGGGAAATTATCCAACTCCTGGTGGGAACAAGGTGGTAAACAACTCTTTTATTAACTTTATTGAAGGCCGAAATCAAAGGGCTTACTAGTTAAGAAGTAGTTTTTGGCATTGAACTTGTAATACAATCAGCTAATATTGATTATAAACCAAAATCATTAAAGCCATGAAGAAGTTTGCACTAATCCTTATGCTGAGCACATTTCTTGTGCCTACATACCTACTCTCGCAGGATAGGAGAGCCCTTAGAGCCGCAGATTTAAGTTACAATAGCGCATTACGCGATTATTCTAAGGCTAATTATACCGAAGCCGCCCAAAAGTTTGATATTGTTGTTAGCACTATCCCTGCATCATTAGAGTCGAGAAAGCATCTTGAGATGAGGCTGGAGTCGCTTATTAAACTTATTGATATTTACTTTTATAGGTCGGCCAACTTTTCAAAAGCATGCGATTACCTTCAGCAGTATACCAATACAGTAGCAATCTCTCGGAATTCAGGAGTTTTGCGTTCCTCTACCTTGCTTAAGTACCTTAAGCAGCAGCAGGAGTATAACAATAAAGAGGCATCGCAGTGCGAAAGTTATCAGCGTATTGATGGAGATATGGATAACTTCCGAAAAACTTTTGAAAAGGAATTTGACGACGAGTAGGCGTAAATAATGAAAAGAAAAACTGGCCTTGAAAAGCCAGTTTTTTTATGGAGACTATTTCCGAGAGATTCTTCGTTTAATAAACGAAACAATATGCCGTTCAAATTTATTCTCGTATATATCTGAAATAGTAATCATTATGCCTGTTTCCTCAACGTTTCCAAAATAATGATTAGTTACTGTACCAAAAACTTTCATGGATGGGCTAATGTTCATATACGAGTTGATAAGCGGGGGTATATGCTCTCCAAGGTTCCGAATCTCTTTAGAGAGGATTTTGTAATCCTCCTTATAATTTGAACCAGTAAAAATTGTTGACATTTCCTCCCTATTCATATCAATTTCCATTGGGGTTATGGGAGTCACTAAGTTTTCTTTATCGGTGAAATACTTCTCCATAAAATAAAGCAAAATGTCGCGAGCTTTCTGGTTGTACTGTTTATACATAGTAACCTTGCCGAAGAAGTACTTTACACCTGGGTTTAAAACTACTAAAGCGCCCAGTCCGTCCCATAGATTATCGAGTGCATAAAGTCCCTTTGCACGTCGTTGGGCCGATTGGTATCTTGGCTGAACGAATGAGCGGCCAAGCTCTATCATATTTGGGATATAATCCTTCTTAAACTTATCGGAGAAATTAAAGAGTGTTGTTGTGGAGAGATGCATTTCTTCCCCTGTACCAACACAGTGGTATCTGTATCCACCAAGGATTTCCTTATCCTTTGGGTCCCACACAATTAGCTGTTTGTAAGGATTTTCAGAGGTGTCGTACTTATCAATATCAATACTTTTACCTGTTCCTCCACCTGCACTTCTGAAACTCAGTTCGCGTAAGCGACCTATTTCCTTCATTATATTTGGGGAGTCGTGTGCTGTAACAATATATAGCAGATTACCACCATTGTTGGTCTCCCTTATAAATTTGTCCGAAGTAAGCTCCTTTTCAACTAAGGATTTATCAACGGGTTCAATTATCTGTTCCATGTTAAAAATTTTTACAAAAGTAGTATATAATTGCTGTTAATGTTCAATTTGGTTACTGTTTGTTTAACTGGTAAACTTTGCTTTTTACCCATGCAGCCCATTGTATAGGTTTTTTGGTTGAGTCGAATGTGGCGTGAGGAATTGGGTCGCCGATGATTACGTGAGGTCTTTGTCCCCTTTGCTTAAACATTTCATCAACAAGGTAAAGCATTTCAATGTTTACTTTTATCCGTAAAAAGTTTCTAATGCGGGCAAGGTTGTAAAAAAAGTTAGAGTTCCTTCCACTAAAAAAGACAGGTACAATTGGTCTATTGTGATTTTTGGCTTTTACAATAAAACTTTTTTTCCATTCTAAATCCTCAATTTTTCTTTTCTGTTTCCGAGAGCAGAGACCTGCGGGGAAACTGAACACTTGCATGTTAGATGCATAGGTTGCCTCTGTAATTCGGGCATTTTCTCTGGATTGACTTCCGTGTTTATTTACAGGGATAAAGCAATCTTGTAGCTGTGTAACGTTCATTAGTAAATCGTTTGCAGGCACTTTAGCAGTATCAAAGTTTTTGCTTATTGCATGTATTAGTATTATCCCGTCAAGCCCACCAAGTGGATGGTTTGAGGCAAAGAGATACCTTTCGTCTTTGTTCAACTTTTCCAGTCCTTCAATGGTATACGAAATATCAAGATACCTGAGAGCCTCCTCAATAAACTCTACGTTACGCAGATGACCAAAATTGTTTAGCATTTGGTTCATCTCGTCTTCATGAATAATCCTTTTTAGGTATTTGATGAAAAACCTAGGAAGCCATTTAGCAAGTTTGAGACTCCTTTTTTTTATAATCTCCTCGATGTCAATGTGTTTTATAGGCTCGTCCATTTCATTATGTTGTGAAGTGCAGTAAGCAATTTGATGCAAAGGTAAAAATCTATTTTAAAATGCTTAATTGCAAGTTATTGTTCATAGTTAAGTTACCATAATGTTATTAACTTTATTTATTAGTACGTTGCTTGTTCAATATCTATTTCGTTTTACCTTTGTATTTCATAGATTAAAGCCTTAATGCAAAGCGATTTCCTAATTTCTGAACTGCTTCAAAAGTATAAAAGTCATCAGTCAACTGGTTTGGCAATAAACGAGTTGGAATCCCATAAATCCGTTAGGCTTAGGCTTAAGGGATTGGCTGGCTCATCGGTAGCAATGGTAAATGCTGCACTAAGCCAATTGTTGCAAAGGGTAACAATGGTTGTACTTAACGACAAGGAGGAAGCAGCCTATTTTTTTTCCGATTTATCGACTTTACTACCAGCTGATAGTATTCATTTTTTTCCATCATCGTATAAAAGAGCCGTTCAGTTTGAGCAAATACTCCCCGATGCGCTGATACAGCGTACCGATACGCAAAAAGCGTTGCTATCGTTAACTGCAAATAGTTCCGATTGGGCAATTATTGTAACCTATCCCGAAGCATTGGCCGAGAAGGTTGTGACTATTGACCATTTTGAGAAGAATACCATTTCCATAGCTGTTGGCGAGAGCATTTCGCAAGAGTTTCTTGTTGATTTTTTAGTTAGCATTGGGTTTCAGCGAGCTGATTTTGTTTACGAGCCTGGCCAGTTTTCCGTGCGGGGTGGCATAGTTGATGTGTTTTCCTTCTCGTCAGCGTTGCCATATCGAATCGATTTTTTTGGTGATGAAGTTGAGTCTATTCGAACATTTGAGGTTGACAGCCAACTTTCAAGTAAAAAGTTCGATAGCGTAACCATTATCCCAAATTTGCAGATAAAAAATGAAGTTTCTGCAAGGCAGCTTATAACGGAACTTCTTCCTAAAGATGCAATAGTCTGGATTCGAGATTTGGAGATTATTGTTAGCCAGATGAATACCACTTTTGAAGCAGCCGAAAACGAGCACGATTTTGCTACAGGTGCAGCATTTGTTGAAACAATACAACAGTATGCTATTGTTGAGTTTGGTCTTAAGCCCCAGTTTAAGTCTCATGTTCCAATCGATTTTGAAACATCCCCTCAGCCTGCATTCCAAAAAAACTTTGAGTTGCTAGCACAGCATATCACTGAAAATGCAGAGAGGGGTTATACAACCTATATACTGGCCGAGAATCCTGCGCAGCACAAAAGGCTTGAGAATATTTTGCAGAATATTAACCCAAACGTAAAGTTTACCCCAATTAATCTGGCTTTATCGCAAGGGTATATCGACCATGGCCTAGAGAGGTGTTTTTATACCGACCATCAAATCTTTGATAGGTACCAAAAGTACAAACTCAAAAATGAGTTGAGCAAGAGCGATAGCTTATCGATGAAAGAGCTTGCTAGTCTTAAACCAGGCGACTATGTAGTGCATGTAGATCATGGTATTGGTGTTTTTGGCGGTATGGTAAAAACCAATGTGAATGGCAATGTTCAGGAGGCGGTGAGGCTAACCTATAAAGATGGGGATATGCTGCTGGTAAATATCCATGCTCTTCATCGAATATCAAAATATAGGGGTAGCGAGGCCGAAATGCCAAAGCTGTATAAATTAGGCTCAGGAGCTTGGCAAAAGTTAAAGCTGAATACAAAGCGCAAGGTAAAGGATATTGCCAAGGAGCTAATTGCCTTATATGCCAAGCGTAAATCCGAGAAAGGGTTGGCGTTTTCAGCCGATACCTACCTGCAAGAGGAACTTGAAGCCTCATTTATTTATGAGGATACACCTGACCAGCAAAAGGCAACCCAAGCTGTAAAGGAGGATATGCAAAACACAATCCCTATGGATAGGCTGGTGTGTGGTGATGTTGGCTTCGGTAAAACCGAAATAGCCATTAGAGCCGCATTTAAAGCAGTTGCCGATAGTAAACAGGTAGCCGTTTTAGTGCCAACCACAATACTTGCCCTTCAGCATTACCAAACGTTTAAGCAAAGGCTGGCCAGTTTTCCCTGTACGGTTGAGTATATTAGCCGCATGAAGAGTCCCAAAGCCCAAAAGGATATCCTAAAAAGACTTTCAGAGGGAAAAATTGATATTATTATCGGAACCCATGCACTGCTCCGCAGCACCGTGAAATTTAAAGATCTTGGGCTAATGATAGTTGATGAGGAGCAGAAATTTGGAGTGGCAGCCAAAGAAAAGCTTAAAAACCTTAGGGTTAATGTTGATACGCTTACCCTAACTGCAACTCCCATTCCTCGTACTTTACAGTTCTCGCTTATGGGGGCTCGCGATTTATCTATTATCAATACTCCGCCGCCAAACCGTCATCCCATTGCTACGGAACTGCACACGTTTAATACCGAAATTATTAAGGAGGCCATTGAGTATGAGGTAAACCGTGGAGGACAAGTGTTTTTTGTGCACAACAGAGTGCAGAATATTGCAGAGGTTCAGCAAATGATTTTAAAACTCTGTAATCACGTAACGGCAACCATTGCTCATGGGCAAATGGAGTCTGCTAAACTTGAAAAAACAATGCTTGATTTCATCTCAGGCGATTACGATGTGCTTGTTTCAACTACAATTATTGAATCGGGGCTCGATATCACAAATGCCAATACAATTATTATTAATAATGCCCATATGTTTGGGCTAAGCGATTTGCACCAGCTAAGGGGTAGGGTAGGGCGTTCAAACAAAAAGGCTTTTTGTTATCTGTTGGCTCCCCCGCTTGAGGGTCTTACGCCAGAAGCACGTCGTAGGTTAAAGGCAATAGAGGAGTTCTCAGAACTTGGTAGTGGGTTTAGTATTGCCATGCAGGATCTCGATATTCGGGGTGCTGGAAATATGCTAGGAGCCGAACAGAGCGGTTTTATTGCCGATATTGGGTTTGAAACCTATCATAAAATCCTTGATGAGGCAATGCAGGAACTTCGTGATGAAGAGTTTGCAGAGGTACTTACTGAGGGGGATCAGCCAAAACCCAATGAATGGAAACCTAGCAATGTTGATTGCCATGTTGAAACCGATTTTGAATTGCTTTTACCCGATTCATACGTAAGCAGTGTACCGGAGCGAATGCGGCTTTATCGCGAGCTTGATGGTATTACTCTGCCCCAGGAGTTGGATACTTTTGAGGCAAAGTTGAAGGATAGGTTTGGAGAGTTACCCATTCAGGCAGAAGAATTGCTAAGCGTAGTAGAGTTAAGGTGGATGGCTCAGTCTTTAGGAATTGAGAAGATTGTTATTCGGAATCAGCAGTTTATAGGTTACTTTATAGCCAACCAAATCTCTGCGTTTTACAGATCGAGTACCTTTGCCAATATTATCAACTTTATTCAGCATAATCCTAAAAAGTTTCAGCTAAAAGAGCAACGCAACAAGTTGACGCTGTTAGCTAAGGGTGTGAAAAATATGGATGATGCACTGATACTGATAAAATATTTATATGAATCTACCCGTTAAAAATATTCGCTAAGATACTGTTGAGTGATATGAAAAAAAATGTCCAACCATGCAATTTAGTTATCGATGTAGGAAACACCCTAACAAAGGTTGCCGTTTTTTGTAATGATGATTTAATCTTTATTGAACGCTATCCTAAGATTACTTCACAACTTATTGCAGAGGTAACAAAGAACTTTAATATAGCAAGAGCTATTGTATCATCTGTTGGCGAACTGCCTCTAGGCTTTGAAAGTTTTTTTCCCAACCAAATTAACATACTACATTTTAGTCCTGAAGTTAGTATTCCCCTTAAAAATCGTTATAAAACACCCGCAACACTAGGTACAGATCGATTGGCCTTGGCAGTTGCTGCAAACTCAATTTACCCTAATGGCAATGTACTGGTAATCGATAGCGGATCGGCGATTACCTATGATATAGTTACTGAGCATGGTGAGTATATTGGAGGAGCAATATCCCCAGGGATTGAAATGCGCTTTAAAGCACTTAATGCCTATACAGCCAAGTTGCCTCTTTTGGCAATCGATAATAATTTTCCATTGATTGGTATTACCACAAAAGAGTCAATGCTATCAGGGGTTTTGAACGGTGTTTTAAATGAGGTGGATGGGTATATTCAAGATATATCCAAGGCTTATTCTACACTAAAAGTTGTTTTTACTGGAGGTAATGCAAATTTCTTTGATAAAAAATTAAAAAACACCATCTTTGTACATCCTAATCTTTTGATTTTTGGACTTAACCGAATTCTAAACTATAATGAATAATCGCAAAGTACTACTTTTAACATTAGCCCTGTGGAGTTTATCCCTTGTCTCTTTTTCACAGAGTCTAACAACCAATTCACCCTATTCACGTTATGGTTTAGGAGAGATTCGTACTCAGGGTTACGCCAACACAAAAGCTATGGGAGGGATATCACAAGGAATTCGGCAAGGAACATGGATAAACTATTTAAATCCAGCTTCCTATACCTCTCAGGATTCCATGTCGTTTATTTTCGATTTTGGGGTTGAAGGATCTACCGTAAATTATCGTTCAGGCGATCAGAGTAATTACAACTCTACAGGTAATCTCCAGCATATAGCAATGCAATTTCCTATAACCAAATGGATGGGCGCTAGTGCAGGAATACAACCATACAGTAATGTTGGGTATAGAATAAAGTATACAGAGATGGACCCCTATTTGCTCAGTTCGATAGGTCCAATAAAATACTACCATAACGGCAGTGGCGGTATCACCCAATTTTACTTGGGTACTGCAGTAGAGCCATTTAAGAACTTCTCTGTTGGTGTAAACATGTCCTATTTCTTTGGCGCAATGGACTATAAAGCAGAAACAGTATTTCCCGAGTACACAGCTTATGTGGGTTTTGAGGAGTTAAAAAGCGTTGTTGTGCGTGATTTCGCTTTTAGTTTTGGAGCACAGTACACTATGTTCTTCGGAGAAGACAATGATTATAAGATAATAATTGGAGGTACACTTGATAATGAATCCTCCCTAGATGCGAGGTATATAAGGTTTAGCTCGAGTTCTATCGATACGATTTCTTACGAAGAGAATCCAAATAGTTCAATTGAACTTCCAAGCAATTACGCAGGTGGTTTTACCGTTTCCTATAGAAATAAGTTTATGCTAGGGGCAGAGTACTCATTTCAAGATTGGACAAAGGCAAAGTTCTTGGGTGCAAATAATCTGCTTTCCGCATCCCAATCAATTCGTGTTGGAATGCAATATACCCCAAATGTATACGATTTAAGAAGTTACCTTAAGCGGGTGAGCTATAGGGCAGGCTTTTACCATACCAATACTTTCTTGGAACTGCGTGAAAATCAGATAAAGGATTATGGCATAACATTTGGAGTAGGATTACCACTCCGCAGAAGCAGATCAAGTTTTAATCTTTCGTTTGAATTGGGGAGGAAAGGAACGCTTAATAATGGATTAGTACAGGAGAATTACGGAATTATTAACTTCGGTTTTACGTTTTACGATTTTTGGTTTTTAAAACAGCAAATTAACTAGTAGGAAAGTCAACTAAAATTATCAATAATGAAAACTTTACTCAAACAGAGCATTTTACTTACAGCAATAGTATTAATGTTTTCTTCAAATGCCTTTGCCCAAAATTATCTACAGAATCCAAAGTATGGTGTAGATGAAGAGGCTCGTAAGGAGTGCGCAACCAATCTTTCGCTATATCGGGAGCAGTACAATCACCGCAACTATGATATGGCAAAACCTTACTGGCAAAAAGTGTTAACTACTTGCCCAGCAGCATCTCAAAACTCATATATACATGGGGTTAGAATGATGAAGATTTGGATTGAGGCTGAGCAGAATCCAACACGGAGGGTAGAATTGGTTGATTCGCTTATGATGATTTACGATATGCGTATCCAATATTTTAATAGAAAGGGCACGCTTCTCGGACAAAAAGGTATGGATTTAGCAAGTTTGGCTTCTGATAGGTATGAAGAGGCTTATGGATTTCTTAAAGAATCTGTTGAGATAGAGGAGGATGCATCTGATGCTCCAGTTCTTTATACCTTGATGGCCATTACTAAGACCATGTACGACAACCAAAAATTATCGGCAGAGAATGTTATCGAAACTTATTCTGTAATTGCTGATTATATTGATATACAGGTGGCTAGTAAGCCTGATGATGCAGTTCTTACCCAAGTAAAGGAGAATGTTGATGCAATCTTCTCAAGTGCAGGTGTAGCAAATTGCGAAAACCTGACCCAAATTTTTGAACAGAGAGTTGAGAATAGCCCTGACGATGTTGAACTTTTAAAGAAAACCTATAATCTGCTAAACGCAAACCGTTGTCAAGACAAAGGTTTTTATAGAAATACAGCGGAGAAACTATTTACAAAAGACCCTTCTGCAAGTTTAGCCTACGAGTTGGCAAAAATATTTAGCGGATTGAATAACTATGGTAAAGCTGAGTCTTATTTCAAAAAAGCTGTTGAGCTTGAGAGCGATACTCTTCGCAAATCTATTTATCTTGTTGAATATGCAGGTGTAGTGTTTAATAATTTAAAGAGACCACAAGAAGCACGCACGCTCGCCCTGCGCTCACTTGCAATAAATCCCAATATGGGATATGCATACATTGTTATTGGTCACATTTATGCAGCCGAGAAGAGCAGCTTTAGTGATGAGTTCCAGAAAAAGACTGTGTACTGGGCAGCTGTGGATAAGTTTATAAAAGCAAAGCAAACTGACCCAACCCTCGAGGGCGATTGCAATAGGTATATTGAAGCTTACTCACAGTATTTTCCTGCTCAAAACGATATCTTTTTTCAAGACTTGAATTTAGGCGACAGGTATACCGTAGGTGGCTGGATTAATGAGGTTACAACTGTTAGAGCGCGTCCATAACTGGCCCTTTTAAGCATTGACTTTAATAAGTAAATACAAGCATTATTTAGTATTAGTCCCTGCCATGGCAGGGACTTTATTGTTTTGCTCATGTAAAACTAACCTCGAAAAGGTTCAGGAGTTAACAGAGTGGGAGAATGTACCAGGGGTAATAGCCTATAACTTTGAAATTTTATACACTGAGAATGGAAAGACTAAGGTAAAAGTATTAGCACCTGAATCACGTTATTATCAGTTTGCCAAAGAACCTTACAATGAGTTTCCTCAGGGCATAACGGTTTACAATTACAACGATTCTCTTGAGATAATGTCGACGCTAACGGCTAACTATGCAATTTTTTATGATGAGAAGAAGCTTTGGAATGCCCGATATGATGTAGTGGCCATGAATGCTAAAGGGCAGGTGTTGAACACTGAACAGCTTTTTTGGGATCAGAACACAAAAAGGATCTACTCTCACGATATGGTGAAAATTACAGATGGTGATGATGTGCTTTTTGGGGAAGGGATGGAGTCTGACGAAACATTTGACGATTGGGAAATCCTAAAACCTAGTGGGAACATGTACGTTAAAGAGGAGTAAGAAGTTAATCAAAGGTTTGGTATTTTTAAAATAGCTATATTTATATCAAAATAAATTTGAAAGGGTATGAGCAAGTTAGCAGTTGTTATGGAGGTTATTTGGATTATTTTAGCCTTAATATGCATCGGATTTGGGATTTATTCAACGCTAAAAGTGGGATTTAGTCAGAGTTATATGTTCTTTATCCTCTCTGTAGTTGCTGTTCTAATGTTTGTGCTTAGACGCCATAAGCGAAAACAGTTAACATCAAACCAAAACTCTTAATAAGTAAATGGGCTATAACCCGACAATAATTGGTTTATCAATCCTTTTTTCGGCGCTTTTCTCAGGAATGGAGATAGCCTTTGTTTCCGCAAACAAGTTACGCATTGAGATTGACCGAAAGCAGGGCACCTTTGCCTCGCGAATTGTAAGCATCTTCACTCGAAACCCTAGTCAGTACATAGCCACAATGCTTGTTGGTAATAGCATTGCACTGGTTGTATATGGTATAGAAATGGCAAAGATGCTTGGAACTTTTCTTGAACCATACATTTCGGGTGGAATAGTCTTATTATTGGTGCAAACCATTATTAGTACTGCCATAATACTTGTTACGGCAGAGTTTTTGCCCAAGTCACTTTTTAGAGTACATCCCAATGTCTTTCTTAATTTTCTAGCACTACCAGTGCTTTTTTTCTACGTGATTTTGTATCCAATTAGCAAATTCTCCACATGGTTATCGGTAGGCATTATCAAGCATGTTTTAAGACAAGAAATATCAATTGGCAATCAGCAGCAGATATTTGGGAAGGTTGACCTTGATAATTTTGTGGGCGAAGCCCATGTTACCGAGGGCGAGGATGTAAATCATGAGCACGATATAAAAATGTTTCAGAATGCACTTGACTTTAGCGAGATTAAGGTCCGAATGTGCATGATCCCCCGTATAGATATTGAGGCTATTAGTGTTAATAGTAGTATACAGGAGTTGAAGGAGAAGTTTATAAGTACAAACTACTCAAGGATTCCTGTTTACGAGGATAGTATCGATAACATTACGGGTTACATAAACAGTAAGGATTTATTTAAAAAGCCACAAAGCATTAAATCAAAACTCATAAAAATCGATTTTGTACCCGAAACAATGCTAGCACATAAACTCCTAACATCTTTTATAAAGGAACAGCATAGCATTGCTGTTGTGGTTGATGAGTTTGGAGGAACCGCAGGACTGGTTACCATCGAAGATATTATTGAGGAGATTATTGGAGAGATAGATGATGAGCATGACCATGTTGATTTTGTTGAAAAACAGCTTACCGAGAACGAGTATATACTTTCTGGTAGGCTTGAGGTTGACTATCTAAACGAGAAATATAAATTAAATATTCCCGAATCGGAGGAGTATGATACCTTTGCAGGATTTATAATTAACAAATTCCAAAATATTCCAAAGCCACAGGAGGTTATTGATATTGATAATTTTAGGATTAAGGTAGCTAAAATGGATAGAACTCGAATAGACCTCTTGCACCTTACTATTCTTTCTAAAGAATAGAGAAATCAGTATGGATAGCTGTAGCAAGTATGCTTTTATAGATGTATGTGGCGACCTTTAATCTTGCTTTTTTAAAATTTATGTTTAAAAAGTATGCTAAGACTTTATGCTAAGCACTAAAATAGCTATATTCGTAGCCTTAAAAACATGAAAACATTGAACTAATATTAATTTTAAATGGCAACACTAGAGAAACTCAGAAATCGTGCAGGAACGCTAGTTGCAGTAGTTATTGGACTGGCATTATTAGCATTTATTCTTGGCGATTTATTCGGATCGGGAGGTTCACTCTTTACTCGTAATCAGTTTGAGATTGCAGAGATAGATGGTAATTCGATACCCTACCAAAATTATCAGGAGCGCGTTGATTACTTAACAGAGCTAAACAAGGCTTCGCGAAGACAATCAGCACTCGATGAACAAACCATGGAAAGTATTAGAGAAGAGGTTTGGAATGGGATGGTACAGGAACATGTACTTGGTGATAAATACAAAAGTCTTGGCATTGCTATTTCAACTGATGAACTATTTGACCTGGTTCAGGGTAGAAATATACATCCAATAATTAGGCAAGAGTTTGGAGACAGGCAAACAGGTGAGGTTGATCCTACTTTGGTTGTTCAGTTTCTTAAGAATATGGAGGCCGATCCATCGGGACTACAAAAACAGATTTGGCTTTATCTTGAGTCATTAATAATTCGCGACAGGCTTTTTACTAAGTACAATAATCTAATAGGTAAAGGGCTTGCAGTTACAGGTTTACAAGCAGAGCAGTCGTTGGAGAGCAGAAGCAAAAGGGTTGATTTTAACTATTTGGTTGGCAGGTACTCATCAATTAACGATTCAACCATTACCGTTACTGATAGTGAGATTAAGTCGTATTATAGCAAGCATAAAAACGAGTTTAAGCAGCAGGCAGCCAGAGATGTTGAATATGTGGTTTTTCCCATTAATCCATCTCAAGACGATTATGTTGCTGCTGAGAAATGGATTAATGAGATTAAGAATGATTTTGTAACTGCTGTGGACCCTGTTCAGTTTACAAACTTAAATTCCGATATTCCTTTTGATGGCACTTTCTTTAAAAAGGGGGAATTTCCAAATGAGGAGATTGACCAATGGGCATTTGGTGCTAATGTTGGCGACACCCTTGGTCCAATTTTTAGTGATGATTCATATAAAATTGCTTATTTGGTGCAGATTGCACAATTACCCGATTCTGTTAAAGCTCGCCACATTTTGATAGGCCCCGAGGGCAATACGCAAGAAGACTATAATGCTGCAAAGGCAAAATCCGATAGCCTTATGGCTTTGGTTAACAGTCGTAACTTCGCAAAATTAGCAGAGGAAAATTCGCAGGATCCAGGCTCAGCATCTATGGGTGGTGACCTGGGATGGTTTAATGACGGGGCGATGGTTAAACCTTTTAACGATGCTTGTTTTGAGGGTAAAAAAGGCGACATAGTCCTTGTAGAGTCACAGTTCGGATTTCATATTATCGAAATTCTCGATAAAGGTGTGCCAGCTAAAAAAGTTCAGATTGCTGTACTCGAAAGAGACATTGTTCCTAGCACAAGAACCTATCAAACTATTTACCAGAAAGCCAGCGAATTTGCAGGACTACAGAACACCTACGATAAGTTTATTGATGCTGTTCAAGATCAGAAATTGGCAAAACGCCTTGCATCAAACCTGAAAGAAGCTGATAGGATTATAGCGGGGCTTGAAAACCCAAGGGAGTTGGTACGATGGGCATACAAATCAAATGCAAAAGAGGTTTCTCCCGTATTTGAATTTGGGGACAACTTTATTGTAGCTACCTTAAAATCAGTAAAAGAGGATGGTACTGCTCCTATTGAGCAAGTTAAAGACCAGATAAAAGCTGAGGTAATAAAGGATAAAAAGGCTGAGATACTTTTACAGGACTTTAGTGCAGCAAAGAATAATGCAGCATCAATTGATGATATTGCTGCAGACCTTTCATTAGCAGTTCAAAATGCAAGTCGTATATCATTTGCATCATTTTCGTTGCCGTCGGTTGGGTTTGAACCAGCGGTTATTGCAGCAGCAGTTGGTGCTTCAGAGGGTGATATTGCTGGTCCCATTAAGGGGAATTCAGGCGTTTATTTGCTATCGGTTACTGCCGTAAATATTGATGAAGGTGATATTGACTCAGA
>JAQUJY010000003.1 GCA_028680705.1 Bacteroidales bacterium | reverse complement strand
TTGAAGCACAAATTAGGAGGTTAATGTTTTTTTAGTGTATGGGTTGGGTTTTAATTTGGCACTGTCTAATCCAAACGGGAATTATTGTCACTTATAGCTTAACCATTTCCCTTTTGCGCTTTGTAAACCTTGCTATTTCCTTATAGCCAAGAGCCTTTATTCCAGCAATGGCCTCATCAAAAAACTGACCGACGTTTTGTTCAACATGAGCATCTGAACCTAGAGTTACAGGTACTTTGTAATAAGCTAATCGCTCAAGAAATGGGATAGAAGGGTAAAACTCATTACAGGGCTTGGTTTTGCCGCTGGTATTTATTTCAACAACAACATCAGCACGCTTAAAAACCTGAGCCGCTTCGTCGTAAAGTACATCGAGAGGGAATGTAGGGTAGTATGCAAATTTTTTGGCTAGGTCGCAATGCCCAATAATATCGAATAGCTTCGATTTGGCCGATTGCTGAACCAGCTTAAAATACTGTCGATAGAATTTATTCACATCCACTCTATCAAACTCGTTGGCATCGGTATCAAAGTTCCAATCATCAACAAAATGGATGGAACCAATAACGTAGTCAACGGGTAATAACTCAATAACCTTTTGGATTTGCTTCTCCATACCAAAAAAGTAGTCCATCTCAACCCCAAACTTAACCTCAATGCCTTTTGTATCGCTTGACTGCACTGCATGAATTCGGCTAATCATTTCATCAATCCTATCAATGGGCAAAGCCCAACTTGCAGGTTTTATGCTGATATGATCGCTAAACCCTATTTCACTGATACCCCGAAATGCCGCTGATGCAACCATTTGCTCGTGATCATCGCGACCGTCGGATAGGAAAGTATGCATGTGGTAGTCGAGTAGCATATGGAATGTTTTACCAATTAACAGCTATGGAATTTAATTGTTTTCTGGATACTTCCTTAAAGGTAGCAAAAAATCGGGTATTATTCGGTTTGTTTTAACTCTTTTTGTCTCAATGATAAAGGAGGATGGTGACTACATTTCGCTTACCGATAGTACGTTTGCTCATAAGAACATTGCGTTTGAATTTGGTGCTGCTTTCAGCAGCACAAACATCAATAATATATACCAATGAAGGCGATGTGCTGAATGTTGCCTTGTTTGGGATTACCGATGCATCAATAAAATTATTTCAAGACAAAAGAGTACGTGTTGAATATGCTTGCAGAGACATCTACGACAGAGCTATTCAAGAAAGAAAAACCCAAAGATTTTTTATGAATGTGAAAATTGTAATACAATTCTAAAACCCAAAAAGGGGATTGTGTGTTTTGTTTATATGGTTCGATAAAATACTCTTCGATACACAATGACCGAAGGGTTGCCATGCGAAGAAGTACTTAAAATGGGCATAAAATACCCAACAGATAAAACACCAAAATTTAATTTACCTTTCACCTTTTTTGTACTTTTGCTAAAAATAATCATTTTGCAAAATCACTCTAATCATGAAAAAGTCAGCCTTTATTGCTCTAATGCTGCTCTTAAGCAGCGCTACTTTTGCTCAATTCACTGTGTCGGGCGAGTTGCGAACCCGTGGTGAGTATCGCGATGGTTACAAAACCATCCCCACCTCCTCCACCAACTCGTTAACCATGGTAGGTCAGCGTACCCGGCTTAACGTTTTTTATCAAAAAGATAAACTCACCACCTACATCTCATTGCAGGACGCCCGTATTTGGGGCGAAGACAAATGGAAAGCTGATAACAATGGTTTGGGTCTCTTTGAAGGATGGGTCGAATACCGATTTAACAATAACGTGGCTCTAAAAGCAGGGCGACAACCATTGATTTATGACGATCAGCGACTCTTTTGCTCTGGCGACTGGCGCACCTTTGCCGAAGCACACGACGTAGCCCGTATGTTATTCACCACTAATGATAAAACTCTTCATTTCCATTTGGGATATGCTATCAACAACGACGGAGACATAGAAGCGGATGCTTTTTTAAGCGAATATTCCCTCAAAGCCATCCAGTACAAAAACATGGTTTACGGGCATCTGAATAAATCATGGAGCAGTGGTTTCAGTGCTTCTCTGGTAGGAGTCAGGGATGGGTTCCAGGCCGATCCTAGCGGCACCTCACAACCCGACCCTTTGGAGGTTAATTACCGCACCACCTTTGGATCCTATCTTGAATACCAAACCGATTCGTGGTTTTTTTCGGCCGCTGGCTACCTACAGCGCGGAACTGCCCTTGATAACCGGGATATAAAAGCCAACTTTTACTCGGCACGCGCAAAATATATGTTCACCCCCAAAAACACCCTTATGCTAGGGTACGATCACTACTCGGGCACCGATTTCTCTTCCACCGATGCGCTTACCGAATCCAGCACCTTTTCCACACTTTACGGGCCTGGACATAAATTTCTGGGATACATGGATTATTTTGGGGTTCCCGAAAATCATGGCGCTGGTATTAACGACCTGCTACTGCGGGCTAACATTGGTATTGGAAAAAAAGGAGAGTTGGAGGCCACTTTTCACCAGTTTAATCTGCCCGAAGAGTACCTGAGTAATGGCACCCAGGTGGATAAAAATCTGGGACAGGAGTTCGATCTGGTTTACAGCCATAAACTCGACAACGCCGTGACCATTAAGGCTGGGTTTTCCACATTTTTCTATACCGAAAGCATGGAGCAACTCAAAGGAAGGATTTCCGGGCAGGGCGACAGCGCCCTGTTCGGATGGGTTATGTTGGTGGTGAAACCCACATTCTTCTCTACGGAATAAAAAATTATATGGATACTCGTCATTACGATCCGCCCTGTCCGCCCTGTCTGCCCTGCCTGCCGACAGGCAGGCAGTAGGCGGAGAAGCAATCTATCTATACGCCCAGTTTCACCCCAATAATTTACGCCTGTTGAACAGATTGCTTTGTTATTCGCTACGCTCATGAGATCGCTTCGCTTAGTTCTCCCGACCCAAAACGTCGGGATCGCCTGCTTACCCTGTCAGTGGATAATCCGGACTAAGCTGACCCCTATTTTCAGTATTTGTACAATGTTCCTGGAGTTGCAAATAGTTCATATTCACTAATTAATTTTAAGCAAGAATGGGGGTTTATGAGTGCCCTAGAGAACAACACCGTTGGCAAGAATGCAGGCGTTGACATAACCTTTGAGCGTTTCCTTAATAATAATTATTATTATTTGGTTACAGCATCTATTTTTGATTCGAAGTACAAAGCCGACGATAACATATGGCGAAATACCCGGTTCAACAAGAATTTTGCCATTAACGTACTATTTGGGAAAGAGTTTATGCTTCGTAAAAGTAGAATGTTGGGAGCAAATTTAAGGTTAAGCATTACTGGCGGTGAGCGCATGAGCCCTGTGGATATTGACCAAACAATGCAAAATAGAATGATTTTTTACGATGAAACTCGTGCTTTTGAGGAGCAGAGTTCCACTATTTATAATATGGATATTTCCATAACCTACCGAGCAAATAAAAGAAGATATTCAGGTGTTTGGGCACTTCAAGTAAAGAACATTTTGGGCTGTCCGATGGATGAAGGATACCTGTATGACTATAAAACTAATAGTATAGAAAGGATGAAAATACCGATTATTATTCCTGCATTGAGTTATAAGGTAGAATTCTAGTGGGTAGAAATAGTAATCAAGAAAAATATCCTTGTTTTCATTATTTTCTATTCTCAACTTTTTAAGTAGGTTAACAATAATCTGTTAGATAAGATTAGCCGGAAGGTAGTTCCTAAATATTGCAAATATTACGCGGAAAGAGTACGTTTGTTTAACAATATATTAATAAGTTTGATTTAATAGGGAACAAACCAGCATACTCTCTTATTTCGCAACTATTTTTTGTAAGTACTCATAAGTACGGATAAAACTTTAAAAAGGGAGTAAATTAGTGTGTTTCTACAATTAATTTCTAAGTGTATTGTTCAAACAAGAAAAATAATTATGAATAAAACCAAGGTTGCAGTAGTCAGTTACGGAAACATAGGAAGATTCTCGGTAGAAGCCGTTCAGGCAGCACCCGATATGCAGCTTGTTGGTGTTGTTCGTCGGGCTAGTTCAACAGCAAATATCCCCATTGAACTAAAAGGGGTTAAAGTGGTATCCGATATTTCAGAATTGGGCAAAGTAGATGTAGCCATTCTGTGTTCGCCTACCCGAACCATTCCACAGATTGCAAAGGCTATTATGGAAAAAGGAGTTTCCACAGTGAATAGCTTTGATATACATGGCGATGAGATGTGGAATTTACGTGTTTTACTTGATAGGATAGGGAGGGGGCATAATTCCAAAGCGATTATTTCTGCAGGCTGGGATCCAGGAAGCGACTCGGTAATTCGTACGCTGATGTTGGCCATGGCACCCAAAGGAATTACCTATACCAATTTTGGGCCGGGTATGAGCATGGGGCATTCGTTGGTTGCTAAGAGTAAGCAAGGTGTGAAAGACGCACTTTCAATGACCATTCCCACCGGAACGGGTATTCATCGCCGTATGGTTTATGTTGAACTGGAAGAAGGTGCCAGTCTTGAAAAAGTGAGTGCCGATATAAAATCAGATAGCTATTTCTCGAAAGATGAAACCCATATCATTCCTGTTTCCGATGTTAATCAACTTCAGGATATGGGGCATGGGGTTTTATTGGAACATAAAGGGGTTTCGGGTAAAACCCAAAATCAGCAGTTCGAGTTCAGAATGAAAATAAATAATCCCGCTTTAACTGCACAAGTCTTGGTATCATGTGCTAGGGCTGTATTGCTGCAAGATCCAGGCGCATACACCATGCCCGAAATTGCTCCCATCGATTACCTCTTTGGTGATAAGGAACAATTGCTAAAAAAGTTGGTATAATGGCTCTATAGTTGTTCTTGTGTTTTTTGATTGATGTTTTTGGCACAAACAAAAAAAACGTGAATTTTTTCACGTTTTCTAAAGATTAAAATAAAAGCCTCAAAGCTCTAAAGCCTTATTGGTTATGTAGTTATCTGTTAATTAAATGTCCATCGTACTAATCCAACGTCACCTACCTGCATTTCTATTACGAGTTTAACAATACTGTTTTCGATTACCTTATAGGCAGTAATATTATCCAATGTTAGTGTTTCTCCATTGTCTGCTAATTTCCAGGTTCCTGTTTTTGTATCGTCACAATTATCTTTGATAACGTATGTCTCATCAGCTTTAAAATCCCATTTTGACCCTTTTTCGCAGTCTGTTGTAATATCTACTCCCAATAGAGTTTTTGACACTAAATTCCAATTTCTAATAATCATATTTACTTCTGTTGTTTCTTTTTTGCAGGATTCAAAAAGAAAGCCAGAGCCTACAAAAATTGCTAAGATTAGTAAACCAAATGTTTTTTTCATGTTTTTTGTTTTAGTGGTTATTCATAATTATAATACAAATTAACGTTTTTATTTACAGGTCTGTATTACATAATTCTAGCTAAAAGTTACAATATTCACACTTCTCCAGGACGGTGTGAGTCCTTGTTTTTCGAAAGACAGCTTGTTCTATTCAAGGACAATCTATTTCTGGAAATCACAAGGGTTTTTTTGAGGGGGGATTTATGAGAAGTCCAGTTCAGAAACATTTCTGCAATAAACGGTACAAATAATCAGCAATGGTTGTTCTTTGTTATTAAAAATATTGCTTTGGGACGTATTTAACAATCTATCAAAAAGCCTGATTTATAGGTAAGGCCTGACCAGTAACAACGTTTATTATCAAATCGCTCATGTCCGGTAAAATAAGGCATTTTGAAATCATCCATTCGTGTTGCGACTGGCATCGGTCGGTGAGCCGAAAAACAAGCACAGTGGGCGTTAAGAAAAATATGCTGTTTGCAGCACCGACCGCAGGGAGGTGCAAGTTCAGATTTTTTAGTCCGCATCGCGTAGTTTTTCGAGTGAGGCGGACGCAGCCTTGAACTTCTTTGCTTACTTTCTGCTTTCAAGAGAAGAAAGTAAGTGGGGTCTGGGGCAAAGCCCCGGATATGAGATAAAGTTGATTTGAGCAGTAAAAGCAGGGTATCTGAATTAATGTAAAAATTTTTATCGAACAACAATGTTATCAAATAAAAAATTCTATTTCTTTTCTTTCTTTGGCTATTTCTTCCAGTTTTTTAATAAAGTGAATAAATCCCTCATTCCTTATTGCCCTTGCGCCTGTTGGGCACACATTTATGCAGCTACCACAACCAATACACAAATCACTATCGGTTAATCTGTAATTGCTTTCACGTATTGCATTAACGGGGCAATTTGTTTTACATAATCCGCACTCTATGCACTTATCATCCCCAGTGGGTATTTGATTTGCTTTTATAGGGTGGTAAGGATAATTACCTTTTACATGTATATCTTCAAGTGTCTCAATTGTTTGAATGTTTTTAATTTTTTCTTTTATTCGATTGGCATAATCTGCTATTTTTAAATCATCCCTCTCATCAGGTCTACTGGTTGCTATATTTTTATTAAGACAGTGTTCAGCCACTATTGCGGCTCCAGATATAACTCTCATATCTGCTTCTATTAAATTGTCTTTTAGCTCAAGTAATGCATCCCCATATTCTCTGTTACCGTAGCTTACTATGGCAATAGCAGGTGTATTATTCCCTTTTATATTTTCAAATATATCATTTGACAAACCAGGTAGTCTATCTGAATATACAGGAAGGCCAAATATCAGCAGTTCATCTTTTTCAAAATTTCTTTTAATATTTCTGCTTTCTACAGAGGTTAAATCAATTTCTTGTATTTCATAATCTCCCATCCCTTTCGCAACTTTGTTTACTATCTCTTTTGTTGTACCATTTGGCGAAAAATAAACTGATGTAACTCTATTGATAATCATAGTTCTATGGTAATAATTGAGTGAAATGATGAGTTAAGATATCTCATAAAAGTAGTATAGTTGTGATTTTCAAGGCAACAAGTTTGATTACCTGTTTATTCCAGGAATAGAAATGCCCTCAAAGGTTCTATACATTTCAAGGGCGTAAACATCAGTCATACCCGAAACAAAATCGATTGCCGACATTAGCTGGTGATACTTAGATGCGTTAGGGTTGATATATTGGTTTGGAATAAGCTTACGAACTTTCTTAGCGTAATCATCATCATGGCCTGCAAGTGCTGGACAAATTTTCTCCAAAAGGGTTCCAATTATTTTGTAACCAGCTAACTCAATCTCAACCACAGCTCGGTGGTTGTATATCTTTTCAAGGGATACTTTTTTAATAGTACTTATTGCATTTTGGAGATGATTTGGCAGCAAATTAAATAACGATTCCTCCAAATTACCCTGCATTATGGTACTATAGTTCTTTGTAAATTGTGCCGAGCACTCGTTGGTTAGTTTCCCTATGGCCATTGCCCTTAAAAAGGCAACCTTCTCGTTTTCATCTTCAACTTCGATAAGGGTTTGGTTTATCTTATCAAGCCATTTACTATCGGTTTCGGCATTAAAAAGTTCGAGCAGAAGTTCATTTACATCGCTAAACGAAAGGATATTCAACTTGTGAGCATCCTCAATGTCCATAATCTGGTAGCAAATATCATCGGCTGCTTCAACCAGAAAGACCAGTGGATGGCGGGCAAACGTTAATGGGTTTTCCTCTTTACGGTACAATCCCATATCGTGGGCAATGAGGTTATACCAATCCTTCTCAGTCTGGAAAAAGCCCATTTTATTTTTACCTGCCTTGCTCGATTCCCAGGGGTACTTTACAATGGATGCCAGCACCGGATAGCTTAGCCTAAAACCACCCTCGCGCTTTCCTTCCATTTTCTGGCAAAGTAACCGTAAAGCGTTGGCATTTCCCTCAAACCTGATTAAATCATGCCACTGTTCCTGGGTTAACCCATCGGCGTATGTTTGGGCATTTTGCGTAAAATAGTTTCTAATGGCATCCTCCCCGCTATGCCCAAATGGAGGATTTCCCATATCGTGTGCAAGGCATGCAGAGGACACAATGGTTGGAATTTGCTCAACAAGGGTTGAGTATTTCCCTTTGGTTTGCTGATTAATAAAGTTTACTACGTTGTTTCCTAAACTACGGCCAACGCTAGCAACCTCAAGGCTATGGGTTAGTCTATTGTGCACAAATACGCTTCCTGGTAATGGGAATACCTGCGTTTTGTTCTGCAGCCTTCGGAATGCTGAACTGAAGATAATTCTATCGTAGTCCCTTTGGAAATCAGAGCGCGAATCGCTTTGCTGATTACTTACCTCCTGTCCGCCAAATCGCTTAGGACAAAGCAATTTTCCCCAATCCATAGGTTCATTCTGCATTCCGATCTGAGTGCTTATTGGTGTGTTAAATTGCTAATGTTATTGGAAATTTTAAGGATTTTATAAACCTCACCCATCTCGTTTTTTATGGGAGTATAGGTTTCTTGAAAAACAAAGGCTTTACCGTGTACAATAAATTTGGTAACCTCCTTTTGCGGAATGCCATCCCTTAGGTTTGTCCACATACTATCGCACTCATTCTTCTTCTGAGGGTCAAGTTCCATCTTATCGGTATGATGTGTTCCCAAAACCTCATCGCGTGATAGGTTGAGCAGTTTAAGGTAAGCATCGTTAATGGTTGTGATATATCCAAGCGAATCGTATTCAATAACAAAACTCGAGTTGTTTAGGGCATCAATAAAGTTTTGCATTTCTGCCGTTTTTCTGCTCGATTCTTCCTGCGTTGCTAGAAGTTCTTCCATATTCTGGCGCATTTCTTCCTCTTGTGCCGCCATCTCTTCGGCCTGTTGCTGCGTTGTGGAGAGTAGCAGCGTAGTTCTGATATTAACCTTTACTGAGGTTATGGTTGATGCTATGCTTTGAGCAAGTCTTTCTGTAAACTCAATTTGGTATGGTTCAAAGATGTTGAAAGAGGCAATTTCTATAACACCCAGCACTTTGTTTTCCACTACAAGGGGTACAAGTAAAAGTGTAGTAGGGGTGCTATGTCCTAATCCCGAGGTAATTTCAATGTAGCCGTTGGGTATTTCGGTAAGGTGAATTGTTTTCTTTTCTATGGCACACGCGCCAATAAGGCCTTCGCCAACTAGTATTCTTTTTGTTTTGTACTTATGCCTGTTGTAGGCAAAAGCAGCAACTAGCTCAAAAAATGGTTCGGATTCATCTTCTTCGTTAAGCAGGAACAGCCCTCCTTGGTTTGCTTCTAGAGCGTAAATTAGCTCTTTGATAATTGATTTTGCTAAAACTTCTATGTTGTCGCTGTTCTGCCTTAGAATTTCACCAAACTTTGCAAGCCCTTCGTTTGCCCATCTTCGCAGCATGTCATCCTTTTTACGCTTTTCTTCCTCTTGGGCAGCCTTCGTTAAACTGTTACGCATGTCGATAAGAGCATTACCTAAAACATCATCATTGCTAAGCGCCTTAAGGTCGGTGTCAAAATTACCCTCTTCAATGCTCGATGCAAACTCTACCTTTTGGTTAAGTCCATCAATGGTTGTGTTGAGTGCTTTAGCCATCTCGCCTATCTCATCATCAGTGTTTATGCTAAGCTTCATATCATTGGAGATGTTTCCTGCTGCCATTCCTTTAAGAATGTTCGTGATACTCAGAATTGGGGTCGTAATGCTTTTTGATGCATAAGCAATAATTAGAGTAAGAACCACTAGGCCAATTAGTCCAATAATTATTGATATAATAAAGTTTTTATTTGCCTCGGCAAGAACTGTTTTATGGGGAACTACTATTGCTAGTGACCATGGAGTTAATGTTTTACCCACAATTATTGGCGAGAAAATAAACTGTGATTTTACTCCATTTACATCATTTGCAATGAACATGTTCTCTTCGCCATTGGCTATTTTTTCGGCAATAGAGTACTTGTTCATAATTTGCTCGTAGTCGTCAAAAAGGTATTGCCCGTGTTTCTCTTTGTCAGGGTGGGCAGTATACTGTAAATCATTTGATACCAGAAAAGCGTAGCTGTTCTTAAATGGCCTTATCTGTGTAATAATTGGGTGGTATCTATCTAAGGAGATATCAACCCCTACTATCCCAATGAATTTACCATTCTCAAGAATTGGGGCAATAACGCTGGTCATCAGAATTAGCTCCTTCTGATTGTCGGTGTAGCTGTAAAAGTATGGATTCTCAATGCTTTCAGTGGCCTCTTGCTTTATTCTGACATAGTCGCCATCATCGCCAGTCATGTTTTTTAGTGATGAGATGCTTTTTATCTGGTTTCCTTCACGCCAAAACTCAACTGCATACCTACCAAAGTCTTTTGTATAGGTCGGGTCGATGTGACTTAACTCCCAACTATCCCAGACGGAGAGGAATTGTGGATTAGCTTTCAACACCTCCTCGTACATTTTTGAGAAAACTTTCTTCCATTGGCTTTCGCTCATCTCTTTATAGGAAAGGACTGATTGCGAAAGGGTCTTCATAGAAGTAAGATCATTTTCGAGGTGGGCTTTAATATCCGATGCGTTTTTTTGTGCTGTGGAAACCGTAACAGCAATGGCATCGTTTATTGCTATTTTCTTTGCTCTTAGGGTAATGAAACCAATGGCAATAGCGTAAATGACTATTGAAATACCAACTACAAGAAGGAGTATCTTTTGCTGAAGGGTAAATTTAAACTTCATGGATAGCATTTTAATAAAAGCATTTTACCAGTAATAGTTATTAGGTAAAATGCTACTGTTATTGTGCATAAATTGGGTTTGTTAGGCGAAACCTTGTAGTTTTCTAACCCGTGGTGTTATGCACATTATTGGTATTCTTGACGGAGACTTACTCCTATTCTTCTTGACGTAAGCATCATACTTGTCGGCCATTATAAGTATTAGGTCGGCATCGATATTATTTGCAAACTTAAAGATCTCATCTCGGAAGATGTTTTGTCTTTTTGCAGTTTTAATACCGTAAACAATTTTATTGCCGTCCAACATTTTTTTTGTGAAATAGATATTATTGGCCATTTCCTTTTTCTTCCTCTGATCTGATATGTATGGCTTAATGAGATTAATGTTGCACTTGTAGTATTTGGATAGATAGATTATCCAATGAAGGGTTTCTTTATATTTTTTGTCGTAATCAAGTGGTACTACAATCTCAATATAATGATTATGGGCAGGAGGTGCTTCGGCAATTATAAATGGTATATTATAGTTCTTAATTGCCAGTTTTTTAAGAAAGTCAATACTGTTAATTCTTTTCTTCTCGTAAGAATAGCACTTGTGAGTGACAATAAGGTTCAGATTAGCCGTTACGATTAAGTCCCTTATTATTTTGACGGGATTACCCTCAAGAACCATTGAGATAGGGCTAATTTTATGTTCAGAGGATACTTTTTCTGCTACCGCTTCTAGTTTGCGTTTTAGTTCCTCAAATTTCTCTGGCTTTATGCGTTTCTTTAGTAAAGAATTCCACCAAGTTTGTGGAATAATGTGGAGTAGCATAATTTCGTTATCTGCAACGCCAGCTAGTTGAAGAGCGTGCTTTAGTGCTATTTCAGAACCCTTGGTAAAGTCCCAAGGAACAAGTACAGCTTTTTTTCCAGTGTCCATATTTTGCCTAATTTATGAGATTGCCTGAAAATCCCCGTTAAATGTAGCTATTATTTTTAGAAACAGACCAAAAGTATATACAGAAATCAAATTTTAGTTTTTCTCAAGCCATTCTTTTAGCTTGTCAAGTTGGCTTCTTTTGTTGACGTTTCTTAATTTTCTTGCTGTTTTTGTAAAATATGAGTGTTTTTCAATGAATTGAGTTTGTATGTAATTCCACTCTCTTAGTGTACCAACTTTACCATGCTCATGAAGCTCCTTGTAAAGGGTGTCCGAAACTGGAATAAAATCTGTACGACCGAGGTAGTCAAGATCCGCATCGCACATAATTTCTTCAAGTAATGATTTGGGTTGTGGCGGCAATTTTGTGCTCATTATTAACTCCGATATTAAGTTTATTTGTTCATCGGAGTATTGATACTCAGGTAAAATTTCTCTGGCTAATTTTACAGCCATCTCTTCGTGGGTATCATAATCAATTAGGTGTCCAGCATCGTGAAAAAGTGCTGCGGTTCTTAAAAGTAGCATTTCCTCATGGTCTACACCCTCAGCACGGCCAATTAGTTCAACCTGTGTATAAACGTCAACTGTATGCTTTAAATTGTGATAGTATAGATTTGTGGGTAAGCCTTTCTCAAGTTTATCAAAAATAAATTCTTCTAAATCGCCTAACCGAACAAGTTGAACATAAACCTTGAATTTATGGTTTGGCTTAATTCCTAGATTATTGACCGACAGATCGGGTTTAATTCCATTCACAAAGTACATATCAACATCGCCCCTGTTTTTAATGGGCATTCTGCCTCTGAAAGGGCATGAAAAATACTCGTTAACGAGCATGAATGTATTACCCGAAATATTTATTTGGCCTGGTTCGCCCGACGATTCCATTCGGCTAGCAATGTTAACAGTACTTCCCCAAATATCATACGACAACTTATTTCTGCCAACTACACCCGCAATAACTGGTCCAGTATCGATGCCTATCCTTAGTTCCCAAACACTTAGATAATCAGAGTTTTGTTTGTTTATGTCTCGCATATAACTCATCATCTCTAGGGCAGCAAGAACTACCTCAACGGGGTTTGTTCTGTTTTTTTGGGGTAATCCTCCTGCGCACATATAGGCATCACCTATGGTTTTTATTTTCTCTATCCGATATTTCTCTACCACGGAATCGAAGTATAAAAAGAATCTATCAAGTTGGTCGATGAGAATTTCAGGATTTGTTTCCTCGGTAATCCGAGTAAAGCCCTCAATATCAGAAAAAAGAACAGTTACCATCTGAAAACGTTGAGTAGTTACCCTACCCTTTTCTTTGAGTTCCGATGCTGTATCGCGTGGCAATACCCTTGCGATGAGGTTGTCAGCTTTCTCTTTTTCCTTTACAAGTTCTTCGGTTCGTGTATTAATTAGTTTTTCGAGTTTAAACCGAACCTTCGCGTGGTAATAAACTCGCCACCTGTATAAACTATATAACCCAATTAATAAAAAAAATGTTATTGTTGCTATAAAGTAATTTGTTTCAAAGAAGGTTGGTTTTATGCTAAAGCAGATACTTGCGGGTTGAGATATTTGGCCTAGATAGTTTTGTGTTCTAACACTAAGGATGTATTCTCCAGGTGAAAGCCTGCTAATTTCTCTACTGTTATTTTTGGTCCAGGGCAACCAATCTTTATCAATTCCTGATAGTTTACTCGAAAAGTGAATGTTGTTCAATCCAAAACTCCAATTATTGCTGGACATACCTGAAAATGATGCACTCAAAGAACGGTAGTTATACTCAGGTGTAATATCATTATGCCTATATTCTTGCTCAGATAGGTATCTATTCTTAATTATTTGCTCATTTTTGTCTGATGAGAGCTTGACCTGTTGAATGTTTACTATAGGCTCAATATCCTTTATTGTATTTGTAAAGTATAATAACCCGTTGTTTGTTGCCAATATCAAAGTAGAGTCAGGGGTATAAACGGCATTGTAAATTATGGTACCCGACAGTAGTGATGCGAGTGCTTTAGAAGGTTTATAGCAACTATCGGAAGGCGAAAAATGATAAAGCCAGATTGAATAGATATTGGTAAAGCTGCGAGATTGTGTTTTGGTAATTAGTGTTGAATCGTTAATGAAAATTGGGGCAATATGGTCGATGGGCTCCTTTATAAGGATTTTACCCAAACTGTTATGTGCTAAATCAAACTCATTTATTGTTTCTTTCGTAATTACAATCGGTACGCTGGAACGAGGGATATTAAAAATTATTTTTTGGTTAGCATGATCCAAATTAATCTCTGCCCATTCGTTTTTTCTATCATCGACAAGGGTATAGAACCACTTATCGTTATCCTGTTGAATTAGAATAAAGTTTTTATAAAACTCTATTGCTGTAATATTTATATAATCAACGGTTAATGGAATCTTTATTTCTTGGTTAGATCTATTTGTTAAACATAAACCCACTAGATTGTTCTCAACAATGCTTATTGCCCAAACCTCATCTTTAATACTTGCAAGTGATTGATTGTATTCGTTGGATATTGCATTGGGGATATTAACCTCTTGTAAATCGTGATTTTTTAATTTAAAAACTCTATCCCCATCGCTTAAATAAATTGTTGATTTATATTTAACTATGCTAGAAATGGGGAGTTGAATATCTTTAACCTTCTTAAAGTTTGTTTTCTCAATTTTGGAGGCTGAGAGTTTTGCAGTGTAAAGAGAATTGTTTGTAGTTACATATATATTATTGTTGGCATACAGCAAACTTTGTGGAGTATCGCTTAAATTATTTATGCCTAAAAAAACTCCTGCGTGTTTGGTATTTGTACAGTGCAGTATAGATGTTTTTGTTAGTAAAAGGGTTTCCCCATTTGGAAGGGCAATCAGGTCAGATATTTTGTCAATTTCAACGGAAGAAAGGCTACCGCTGAGTTGAAGTACAATATCGCCCTTTCCGTCAACTACAATAAAGCCCTCTGGCTCTGTCAGTAAAAGCAGATAGTTGTTTTTTGAGTAAGCCTTTTTGATGCGGATATTCTTTGGAAGAATTTTTATATTGCGTTGCTTGTTAATCCAATAGTTAGGGTTTGCCCAATGTATAAAGGGTGATGTGTTGGTAATAAAAACCAATTCATCATTTATATTTGCCGTTGCAATAACGTTGTTAATGTTTATGTGCCTTGTATTATCAATTGGTGTAATTGTAGTGTTTTTTGGATTTACATAAAAAGCACCTTCACCATCTTTTAAATAAATTGTATTTGACTGGGTGTTTAGAAGTTTGCAGTTCTTCTCTGTTGCATCAATATGGGTTAAAGTATTGCTTTGTAGCCACAGCCCAGTTTTTGTTGTAAAAAAGTATTGGTTAATATCTGTTGGACAAAACGTTTCGATATCGCCAGTATAATGTACTGATGAACTGTCGATTAGGTGCTGTGTGTATACATTTCCATCTGATTGAGCATATAGTTTTAAAACACTTTTTTTACTTACAATATACACTCCATCCGTATCGTCGGTTATAAGTTCGTAATCTTTTGCGAGTGCAATGGTATCCCAGTTAAAACCATCGAATAGATATGTGTTTTTATCGCCTTTAACTAGCAGCAAGTTTTTACCAAGTTGCGCAAAATCAGTATATGTTTCGTGAAAACTATTGGGGAGCGATGTAATAGAGTGTACTAGGGGTGCGGCAGGACACTCGTGGAGGCAGATAAACCCTTGTGCCAAAACAGTAATAATGGTTAGCCTAAAAAAAATAAGTAGTTGTATGAATAAAAATTTTATAAAATTCATACCTTAGACCATTTAATATTGAGTTTTTTACAATAAATGGATTGAAATTTACTCCCATTTCCAAACCAATGCGTAATAATAAGCATTATTATTTTGATAACAAGTTGAAACGATTAAAGCATATGCTTAAAAATAGATAAATTCATGGAAAAAAGCAAAAAAAACATCCTTGTCCCTACGGACTTTTCAAGAGTTGCCGATTATGCATTGCAGCATGCTGTGAGAGTTTCTGAGGTTGTGGGCGAAAGTATTACACTTTTGAATGTGGTTAGCAATGCAAGTGAAATAGGTGCAGTTACTGAAAAATTAAATCAAATTGCGGAAAGTACCTTCCAGAAGCACTCTATTAAACCAAGGGTTAGCGTTGCTGTTGGGGATATTCCTGATGAGATTGCTCGGGTTTCGGAAGAGATAAATGCTAGCCTTGTAATAATGGGGTCAATGAGCGTTAAAGGGAAGGAGAACCTAAGCGGTTTGAGAACATTGAGTGTTATAACAAAAGCAAAAGTACCCTTTGTAACTATACAAGAGCCCCCAATTAATAGGCGTTACGATAATATTGTTTTTCCTATTGATTTTACGATTGAAAACAAGGAGAAACATGGTTGGATTTCATATTTCTGCGATTTTTATGTATCAAAGTTCCACCTCATTAAGCCTAATATTTCCGACCCTGAACTTGTTGCCAAAATAGATCTAAATATGGCTTCAGCGGTGAGATATCTCGATGAGAAAGGAGCAAAGTATTCAATATATACAGTTCCTGGTGAGAATTCCTACCAAGAAGAGATTTTAGATCTGGCTGTAAATATTCGAGCAGATCTTATTGTGGTAATGACAGCTAGGGTTACAGATAAGTCAATATTTGTACTTGAGCCGCACGAGCAGTTTATTATTGGCAACGCAGGTCATATCCCAGTAATGAGCATCAATCCAAGATAAGATGCAGGATAACCAGCAAAAAATAGTTTTTGCCACAAACAACCTACATAAGTTAAGTGAAGTTCAGCATATTCTTGGGAATCATTTTCTTCTGTTGTCGCTAAATGATATCGGTTTTAATCATGATATCCCCGAAGATCATGACACCCTAGAGGAGAATGCCTCCCAAAAAGTTAGGTTTATCCATAATCGGTTTAGCGTAAACTGTTTTGCTGATGACACAGGGCTTGAGGTAGATGCCTTGGGCGGAAGCCCTGGAGTGCACTCAGCACGTTATGCAGGAGATCATAAGAGTACCAAAGATAATGTAAGAAAGCTTCTGGCTGACCTAAAAGGCGAGTCAAACCGAAAAGCACAGTTTAGGACCGTAATTTCATTAATAATAGATGGGACAGAGAAGCAGTTTGAAGGAATAATTAGGGGGCAGATTATTGATGACCTACGAGGTGAGAACGGGTTTGGCTACGACCCAATTTTTGTGCCCGAAGGTTATAGCAAAACTTTTGCCGAACTCAACCTAAGCATTAAGAATAGGATTAGTCATAGAGCCATAGCTATTCAGAAATTGGTGTCTTACTTAAAGTCAGTTTGAAGTTTATTCTCTGTGTAAAAAACTTTATTATTAAATTTTCCTTCGTGCCGAAATACTATATTTGCTATTGAAGGGTTTTCCTTTTGTAACTCACATTTATCTTCCAATGAAAAAGTTATTTGTTATTGCTTTGGTTTTTTATTTTCCGTTTGTTGCAATAAGCCAGGTACCCCTTGGTGGTTGGCGCGAACATTTCTCGTTTCGCCCAGGTAAAAAGGTAACAGCATCTCAAGAGAAGGTTTTTACCTCCTCAGACAATGGAGTGTTTTGGTATGATATTGCTGATGGCACAATTGACAAGTTAACCACGGTTACAGGGTTAAGCGATATTGGCGTTTCCGCCATAGGCTATTCGCCATTTATCAATCTACTTGCTGTTGGATATGAAAACGGGAACATAGACCTTGTGTATAATGATAAGGTGGTGAATATTCCATACATTATGCAAAAGCCCATGCAGGGTTCAAAGCAAATAAATGATTTTTACTTTATTGATGAGAACAGAATATTCATATCAACCGGATTTGGCATTGTAGTAATTAATGTGAGTAAGAACGAAATAGCCGATACCTATTATATTGGTAACGGGGGCTCTGAGGAGAGGGTTTGGCAAACACAGGTGTATAAAAACAGAATTTATGCTGTAACTGATAATGGGGTTTACAGTGCCGATATCAATAGTCCATTGCTAATCCTTTATACCAATTGGATTTTGGAAGATGCTATTCCATCAGTGGGTATTCAGTATAATACCATGGGTGTTTTTGATGGTAGCCTAATTGTTAACCAATCAACCGGTGAGGAGGTTGCCGATGTTATTCGTGTTTTTGATGGTGAACAATGGTCTACCCTTAATCTACCGTATCTTACTGTATCTGCACTAACATCAAGCGGTAATCGCCTTGGCGTATGTTCAAGGCAAGGAGTAGCTTTATATAGTAATCTTAATGGGTACCCTGAGGTAACAACATCGTACCCAAACCGTAATAGTTTTAAGCCAAACGATATCTATATATTTAATTCTGGGGATCTTGCGATAGCCGACACCGATTACGGAATGATGTTTAGGCAAAATCAGGCATGGAAAGGAGTGCTCCCAAATGCGCCATATACTAATAATACCTACTTTGTACTTCCAACAAGCGATGAGCTATTGGTAACCGCAGGTGCCAGAACCGATACTTGGGGTAATAAGTACAACAATTTTGCTCTGCACTATTTTGCTGCAAATAGCTGGTCAACCAAGTTTAACTATAATTATATGGATGCTGTTAGGATTATTGATAGCCCTTTTGCACCCAACGAGTACTATGTTGCCACTTGGGGAGATGGTATTGTAGCTTATCGTGATGGTGTAGAAATAGAGCACTACAGTCCTGATAATAGTTCACTGCAATCAATTATTCCAGGCCGATATTGTCGAATTGGCGGTTTGGCTTTCGATAAAAGCCGTAATCTTTGGGCAACTAATGCTGGCGTACCCAATACGATATCTGTTCGATCTCCAGAGGGGAACTGGAAAGGTTTTCCCTATCAAACTCTTATAGGTTCGGAGCGTATCTCAGATATCATTGTATCACCCTCGGGTACTCTATGGGTAATTGCTCCTTCTGGTGGAGGCTTGTTTGTGATTGACCCAGGTGATAATCCTCTGTCTCAGGAGAGCCATACTGTGAGAGCATTTAAACCATACGATGCCGATGGTGCTAGCTTACCAAACGATATTTACAGTTTGGCTTTTGATAGAGATGGATATCTTTGGGTGGGAACAACAGAGGGGGTGTTGGTGAGCTATAACCCTAGTAGGGTTTTTGAAACCTCAGCGTTTTATATGCAAAAGGTTAAAATTCCGGATGTTGTTGATGGGTTAGCTGTTTTCTTGCTCGAAAACGAAACGGTTTCCAGTATTGCTATTGATGGTGCTAATAGAAAATGGTTTGGGACGCAGCGCTCTGGTGTTTTTCTTCAGACTGCCGATGGTTCAACTCAAATAAAGCACTTCACAAAAAACAATAGTCCTCTTCCATCAAATAATATACAGAGTATTGGAATTCATCCAAAAACTGGGGAGGTTTTTATTGCAACAGATAAGGGGTTAGTATCGTATCGTAGTGATGCAACCGAGCCAACAAGCAAGTTTGGTAAAGTTTATGCTTTTCCAAACCCCATTCGTCCCGATTACAATGGTATAATTACGATTACCGGACTGGTTGATAAAACGGTTGTTAAAATAACCGATGTATCAGGTAACCTGGTATATGAAACAGAAAGTCTTGGGGGGCAAGCCACATGGGATGGTAAGAACAGGTATGGCGATAGGGTAGCAACGGGAGTTTATCTCTATTTTTGTGCCGATAAACAAGGAGAGGAGTCAGCCGTAGGCAAAATACTCTTTATCAGATAAACATGCTACAAAAAGCAAGGGCAATTGCTTTGCACTCGGTAAGGTATGGTGATAATAGTTTAGTCTCATACCTCTATAGTTGCGAGTTTGGCCGACTAACTCTTATGGTAAATGGTGCATATAGCAAAGGGAAGAAGGCAGGGAAAGCAGTCTTTTTTCAGCCCCTTTCGCTAATCGATATTGTTTTTTATCCTGGTAAAAACCAGGGTATGGGTCGTTTAAAAGAGGTTTCATCATCATTCGTGAGTGTTTCTATCTCTAATTCTCCTGCAAAGTCGGCCATTGCACTATTTACTGGAGAGGTAATTTACAGAACTGTGCGAGAGGAGGAAGGCAATCGCCCTTTGTTTACCTTTCTTGAACTGTCCATTAAGTCGTTAGATGCAATGGATAGTGGAGTGGCCAATTTTCATTTAATATTTTTATCCCATCTTTCTAAGTACCTTGGGTTTTATCCACATGGAGGGTTTTCTGAACAAACACCCTACTTCGATTTTCGTAGTGGAATTTTTGTTGGGCAAAAACCGAAGCATGCTTTCTTCTTCTCATCAGCGTACACTAAAATACTATACGATACGCTGATTCTTAATTATGATAGCGCAAGCCAGCTTAGTCTTAACGGAACCCAACGGTCATCTTTTCTCGATTTAATGTTGAGCTATTATCAGTACCATACTGATTCGTCAACTACTTTTCAATCGCTTTCAGTACTCCAACAAGTATTTATGTAATAATAGAAGTTTTCCTGCTTAGGGTCGATTATTCTTTAGACATAATCTTTATCCTCTTAAATTGCCTTTTGGTCATATTTATAGCCCAACTTTAAAAAGCTTTAAAGCATTTCCTAAAGATCATCAGTTCATTTTTCTATATTTGCACTCCTTCTTAAGAAAGGTGTAAATTATATGTCAAAACTATCAAGTACAAATTTAGTTACAACCTTTGCGCAGATTGCTGCAGAGAAAAAGGCGGTTAATCTATCGAACGATCATAGCGATTTTCCTTGCCAGCCTGAACTTCTTGAATCATTAGTCAAGCACATCTCCGATGGGAGGAATAAGTATGCTCCAAGCGAGGGTGTTTATGCTCTTAGGGAATTAATTGCAAAAAGATATGAGAAAGATTTTGGCATAAGTTTCAACCCCGAAACCGAAGTTACAATTACTGCTGGTGCAATACAGGCAATTTATACCGCTATCTCTTCATTAATTAAAGAGGGCGACGAGGTTATTGTTTTTGAACCTGCATTTGAAACTTATGTGCCAGCTATTGAGGCTCGTGGTGCACGGCCAATTTTTTTTCAGCTAAACCCTTCCGATTTTTCTGTTGATTGGACTGCTTTTACAAAGCTTATTACAAGTAAAACAAAGCTGATTATACTGAATTGTCCGCATAATCCCACGGGTAAAATAATGCCCGATGAATCGCTTGAGCATCTGCAACGCATTTTAAATGGGACTAAAATCAGCATTTTAAGCGATGAAGCTTTTGCCGATTTGATTTACGACGATAGACCCGCATTCAGTATCGCCCGCTACCCAAAGCTTGCAGAGCGTTCAATAATAGTTGGTTCATTAGGCAAGGCTTTATGCGTACCCGGATGGAAAATAGGTTACTGCCTAGCACCAGAGCCGATTATGGATTTAATTAGGCAGGTTCACAGATATTTAATATACTCAGTAAACTTACCCATTCAGCTGGCACTTGCCGATTATCTTAGCGGACACCAGTGCTGGTCACCGTTCCGCCTTGAATTCCAGCAGAGGAGAGATTACTTTAGTTCCTTGCTTGCTAAAACAAGGTTTACCTTTGATAAGGTTGAGGGGGGGTATTTCCAGATTTTGAATTACAAGAATATCTCTACAGAGTCTGATGTGGATTTCTGCTACAGGTTGGCAAATGAGCATGGGGTAAGCGCTTATCCCTTATCCCTGTTTTATCATGATAAAATCGATCAGTCGATGATTAGGGTGTGTTTTGGTAAAGATGAGCAGGATTTGAACCTAGCTGCGAAGCGACTCGCAAAACTATAAAGTTAAAAAAGCTTTTTTTACTGTAATTAGGGTAAACAAATCGTTTAGTTTATAGCTCTTTGAGCTATATTTACCCTATAGTTTAAAAAACAATTTAAAAAGTTGCCCAATGCCCATATTTGTTTCACTTGTAAACTGGTTTAACATAAAACGGTTACATCAGATTGACCTATTCAGAAAGTTTCCCCTACAGGTGCAGGAAGAAACACTAACAAAACTCATAGCAAAAGCCAAAAACACCCAGTTTGGAAAACAATATTCCTTTGATTCAATAGATTCAATTGAGAAGTTTCAGCAGAGGGTTCCAATTATGGATTACGAGGCCTTTAAGCCCTATATCGATAGATTGCGAGAGGGTGAAGCAAACGTGCTATGGCCAACGGAAGTAAAGTGGTTTGCTAAATCGTCTGGTACAACCAGTAATAAAAGCAAGTTTATTCCTGTTAGTTTCGAAGCTCTTGAAGATTGTCACTTTAGAGGGGGTAAAGATATCTTGGCTCTATATACTGATTTGTATCCTGATACCAATGTTTTCTCAGGAAAAGGGTTAACCCTTGGAGGTAGCCATCAGATAGATAATTTTAACAACCAATCGTACTATGGTGATTTATCGGCAATTCTGATTGAGAACCTTCCCTGGTGGGCTGACATTATTAGAACACCTAGCCAAAAAGTGGCGCTTATCCCAGAGTGGGAGGTTAAACTGGAGCAGTTAACCCACGAGGCATTAAAAGAAAATGTAACCAATATAGCAGGCGTTCCCTCGTGGAACCTTGTAATGATTAGGCATATCCTTGATTACACAGGAAAAAATAATCTACTGGAGGTTTGGCCAAACCTTGAACTGTTTACCCATGGGGGGGTTAATTTTACTCCATATCGAGAGCAATTTAAAAAGCTAATCCCCTCGCCAGATATGCGTTATTTGGAAACCTACAATGCAAGTGAGGGTTTTTTTGCCATTCAGGACAATCCACAATCCGACGATATGCTGCTCATGCTCGATTATGGTATATTCTATGAGTTTATTCCCCTTGATGAGTTAGATTCGCCTAATCCATCGGCACTTACCATTTCCGATATCAAACTGAATAAAAATTACGCAATAGTTATTACTACCAATTCAGGTTTGTGGCGATACCTTATTGGCGACACCGTTACTTTTACCTCCACCTTTCCGCATAAAATAAAAATTAGCGGTCGTACAAAACACTTTATCAATGCCTTTGGTGAGGAAGTTATTATAGATAATGCAGAAGAAGCCCTGAGAGTTGCCTGCAAAAAAACGGGTGCTCAAATAAATGAGTATACCGCTGCACCCATTTATATGGGCGATAACGCCAAAGGGGCTCACGAGTGGTTAATTGAGTTTGAGGTAGAACCTAACGATTTGAGTTTTTTTACAGCCACTTTAGACAATGCGTTATGTGCCAACAACTCAGACTATGAGGCAAAACGATATAAAGGGATTACTTTATCGGAGCCAATTGTTCATGCCGTAAAATCAGGTACATTCTTTAATTGGATGCGTAAAAGGGGGAAAGTTGGTGGGCAGAATAAAGTGCCTCGATTGAGTAATACCCGTGAGTATGTCGATTCAATTCTTGAAATGATAAATTAGCCGTTTGTTTTATGCATAGGTCAATTCGATATTTAGTGTTTTATGCTCTTTTGCTGTTCTGCTTTAGTGGAACTTTGTTTAGCCAGAAAGTATCATATGATAACCTAGGGAAATATTGGCTTATTGAGGACAATAGAATCGTTTGTGTATCAGAATCAGATAGGTTAAAGCCTACTTTTTCGAGGATTGTTTTAGGAAATCCAACCTCAGTTGATGCTAGTGATCCTTTCAAAATATTAGTTTTCTATCAGAACACCCAAACTGTGGCCATAATTAGCAATGATGCCGTTCTGATAGGGAAACCCGTAGAACTTTTCCAGTTTAATATTGGAGAGGCTAGCTGTTCAACTCGCTCATCCTTAGGGGGAATCTGGTTAGCCATCCAGGGTGCGCAAAAAATTATTAGGCTCGATAAGCATTTAAAGCAGACTGAGCAAACCATAAAACTGCCCAGTAGGTATGCTAAATTTGCTGTGATTCAAATAACTGAGTATAACGGAGAATTATATGTTGGTTTGGAAGATGGTTCTGTAGTTGCATTCGATACCTATGGCGCATTAGTACATGAGTATACCTATGAGCCTTTTAGTAATTTTTTAATTGATAAAAACAGGGTGTTTATTGCAAAAAAAGGTGAGGTTTTTGAGTATTCACTTTTCAATAGCCAAGAACTGTTGGCAAAATACAAATGTGATTGTGCAGATTATATAACTATAACTCATAGCTTATTGGCATGTTATGATGGACAACAATTTAACTTTTGTGAAAAATTTAATTAGTTGGCCTAATTCTACCCCATATTATTTGTACTTTTAAGGTTTATCAGAAGTGTTAGTAACCATTAAATATTTTACATAATGCATATTGCTGTAGCAGGAAACATTGGTTCAGGAAAAACCACCCTTACCCGGTTGCTTTCAAAGCATTACAATTGGAAACCCCATTACGAGGATGTTGATGATAATCCTTACCTCAACGATTTTTACGATGATATGCAGCGTTGGAGTTTTAATCTCCAAATCTATTTTTTGAATAGTAGGTTTAATCAAATTGTTGAGATTAGGCGAACTGGCGATAATATAATACAGGATAGAACTATATACGAGGATGCACGTATTTTTGCACCTAACCTGCACGATATGGGGCTAATGTCAACCCGTGACTTTAACAATTACCTTAGCCTTTTCGACTTAATGTGTTCCCTTATTCAACCACCCGATTTGTTGATTTATCTTAGAGCCAATGTGCCTACTCTTGTTCATCAAATTCAGAAACGTGGCCGTGAATACGAAAAGAGCATCAGAATTGACTACCTGCAACGCCTTAATGAGCGTTACGAGGCATGGATTAACAGCTACAATCATGATAAGCTGCTTATTATTGAGGTTGATAATCTAAATTTCTCGGAAAAGCCAGCCGATTTAAGAACAGTAATTAATGGTATAGATGCCAAAATTCATGGTCTCTTTTAGTTAATTCAGTCCCATTATTATTACAGCTAAGTATATTGTAAAACATTTCACATGAATATTTTCTTTAAAAAAACGATACCTCACGTAGTTGCAGTTATTTTATTTTTTGCAGCCACTTACATATATTTTTCTCCACTGCTATACGATAAAGGGGTTGCCCAACACGATATTGAACAGTTTAGAGGTTCTGCAAAAGAGATAGTTGACCATAGGGCTGAATTTGAAGAGGAGCCTCTTTGGACCAACTCTATGTTTGGGGGAATGCCTGCTTACCTAATATCAACGGTGTACAAAGGAAATTTGCTAGTAAAGGTTGATAAGGTTTTGCAACTGGCAAAGCAACCCGCCGGTTTCATATTCTTTACGTTAGTGGGATTTTACATACTTCTTATTGTTCTTGGGGTTAATCCTTGGCTTAGTATTGTGGGAGCTTTTGCCTATGGTTTGTCATCGTACTTTTTTATTGTTATAGCCGCAGGGCACAACGCTAAAATACATGCTATAAGCTATGTTGCCCCAATGATTGCAGGAATTTTCCTTGCCTTTAGGGGCAAGTATATTGGCGGCTTTGCACTTTTTGCTCTCTTTCTGGGACTCAACCTAAATGCAGGGCATCTGCAAATTACCTACTACGCAGGTTTTATTATGTTAGCGTTGGGTATAGCCTTTTTTGTAAAGGCAATAAAAGAGAAAACAGTTTTAAGGTTCTCTAAAGGAGTGGGAGTTCTCTTGTTGGCGTTAATGCTAGCGGTAGGTGCAAACTTTTCAAGGCTTTACTTTAGTTGGGAGTCAGGTAAGTACTCAATTAGGGGTGCAAGCGAATTAACTTCTCAAGAGAAAGACAGAACATCAGGCCTTGATAAGGAGTATGCAACAGCTTGGAGTTACGGTAAAGTTGAGACATTAAATTTGCTGATACCAAATTTAATGGGAGGGGCGTCGGCAGCTGATTTTGGAACCGATTCGCATACATACAAGTTCCTAAAACAGAACGGGGTACCGCCATCGCAAGCAAGGTCTATGGTTTCGCAGATGCCAGCTTACTGGGGTCCTCAGCCAATGACATCGGGTCCTGTTTATATTGGAGCCATAGTAATTTTTCTGTTTGCGCTTTCCATGTTCGTGATAGATGATAAGCTGAAATGGTATTTACTTGGGGTTACCTTACTAACAATTATGCTGGCTTGGGGTAGGAATTTTATGCCCCTCACAGATTTTTTTCTTGATTATTTCCCCGGATACAACAAGTTCCGAACAGTTTCAATGATACTTTATGTAGCAGAGTTTACCATGCCGCTTTTAGCATTTCTTGGACTTAGAGAGATTTTTAATGGTAAAGTAAGCAAAGAACGGTTTATGAATGGCTTTAAATGGTCGTTGGGTATTGTGGCTGGCTTGTGCTTGATATTTATAGTGCTGGGAGGTTCGCTATTCAGTTTTCAGGCTGATATTGATAGCAGATACATTGCTTCTGGTTTCCCTGCCGAGATGTTTGATGCTGTGAGGTTAGACAGGCAATCCATGATGCGAGCTGATGCTTTTCGTTCGTTGGTATTTGTGCTCCTAACTGGCGGTGCTGTTCTTCTTTTTTACCTCAAGAAGATTAAACCTGCATACTTTATTGGGCTGCTGGGTGTACTGGTTATTGCTGATATGTGGACTGTTGACAAGCGCTATTTGAGTGACGATAATTTTGTGCCAAAATCGAAGGTAACCAACCCTTTTGTGGCATCCAGTGCCGATAGGCAAATTTTGGCCGATACAACAACCTATTTCCGTGTGTACAATAGAGCGGTTAGCACGTTTAACGATGCCAGCACGTCCTATTATCACAAGTCAATTGGAGGGTATCACGGTGCAAAACTAAGGCGATTCCAAGAGCTAATTGATTATCATATTTCTAGAAATAATCCCGCAGTGCTCAATATGCTAAATACCCGCTACTTAATCGATGAGGGGCCTATTGCTAGGTATAACCCAGGTGCTTTGGGTAATGCATGGTTTGTAAACTCTGCTCTTATTGTAGGTTCTGCCGATGAGGAAATAGTTGCACTGGATAACTTTAAGCCACTAGAAACGGCCATTGTTAATCGTGATTTTGCTGAAGAACTTGAGCAGTATAATGCACCTGCTAGCCTTGGGGATACCATTTATCTGGCAGATTATAGAGCGAATCGATTAGTTTATAATTATACGCTTTCGGAGCCCCGGCTTGCCGTATTTTCAGATATTTACTATCCTAAAGGATGGGTTTCAACAGTGAACGGGGAAGAGATTGAGCACATTAGGGCAAACTATGTTTTGCGGGCAATGCTTTTACCAGCGGGTTCCAATGAGGTGGTTTTTGAGTTTAAACCAAAAATGTTTGCCATTGGTTATCGCATCGATATGGCAGCATCGCTGCTAATTATTTTGGCTGCTTTGGGCTGCGTCGGAAAAGGATTGTTTGAAGAGTGGAGTCGTAAAAATTAAATTCAATAAACTGAACCTCTTTGTATTTGATAAGCTAACTTTGCACTTACTATGAAGCTCGAAAAGAGAAGCACTAAATGGAGGATACGGAGTTCTTACCTATCGTCGATAATTAGCAATTCTTTGGTATTGTTCATGTTGGGCATACTAATGCTTTTGCTGTTTAACGCCAAAAGGTTGTCCGATTTTGTAAAAGAAAGCATTGGCTTTTCGGTTATCCTTCATGATGATATGCGCGAGGTTGACGCCAATTTTTTGCGCAAAACTCTCGATGCCTCGCCATACGTCAGGCTAACTGAATTTATTTCAAAGGACCAGGCAGCAAAGGAACTTCAGGAAGAACTGGGCGAAGATTTTATGGGATTTTTGGGTTATAACCCACTATCCTCATCCATTGAGGTTAGGCTAAACGCCGATTATGCAAACCCCGATAGTATCAGGTTAATTGAGGATGAACTTATGGCGCTGCGCCCAGTAAAGGAGGTGTTTTACCAAAAGTCGTTGGTAAACCTTGTAAATGATAACGTAAGGAAAATAAGTGGTATTATTTTACTTTTTGGACTTTTGCTCTTTTTTATCGCGGTGGTTTTAATAAACAATACCATTAGGTTATCGGTTTACTCAAAAAGATTTTTGATAAATACCATGAAGTTAGTTGGTGCCACATGGGGCTTTATTCGCCGTCCATTCCTCATAAAGGGATTAGCGCATGGCTTTTATGCATCAATACTGGCAATTGCTCTACTCTCTGGGGTTATCTACTTAATTCAGAATGAGTTTTATGAGGTGATTAATTTTGGACAGGTAGAACTTTTAGCAATAATTTTTGGACTAGTTGTGTTAGCTGGTCTTGTAATTAATTCCTTTTCAACTTTCTTTGCTGTAAGAAAATATCTTAAGTTAAAGGTTGACGATTTGTACTATTAAGCATTAAAAGATAAAATATGACTAAGAAAAACCAAAACCAACCCACAGAGGAGTTACATGGGCGTTTCCCGTTGGCAAAAGAGAACTATAAGCTAATGCTTATTGGTTTGCTAATAATTGTTGTTGGTTTTATACTTATGATTGGCGGAGGGTCCGATGACCCAAATGTATTTGATGAAAGAATTTTCAGCTTTAGGCGGATTACCCTAGCTCCTTTAATGGTGCTTTTTGGGTTCATCTTTCAGATTTATGCCATAATGAAGAAGCCCAAAACTAAAAAATAATCAAAACTTATGGATGTAATTCAGGCATTGATTCTTGGAATAATCCAAGGGCTAACAGAGTTTTTGCCCGTTAGCAGCTCCGGACACCTCGAAATTGGCAAAGTATTACTTGGTGTTGACGTTGAGGAAAGTCTCAGTTTCTCAGTTGCGGTTCATGGTGCAACCGTACTAAGTACTATAGTTGTTTTCTGGAAAGATATTGTATCGCTTATTAAAGGATTTTTCAAATTTAGGTGGAACGAGGAAACCAAGTTTATTGCACTCATAGCTGTTTCAATGATTCCAGTTGGAATTGTTGGAGTCTTTTTTAAGGATAGTGTCGAGAGTCTTTTTAGCGGTAAAATACTACTGGTGGGTTTTATGCTTTTGGTAACCGCTATCCTACTTACTTTAGCAACGGTAATTAAGCGTAAGCGGGAAACAGATATAACTTTTCGTGATGCTCTTATTATTGGAGTTGCCCAGGCAATTGCTGTAATACCTGGCATCTCACGTTCGGGAGCAACAATTGCTACCGGATTAATGCTGGGAAAGCGTCGACCAGAAGTTGCCAGATTTTCTTTTCTAATGGTGCTTATCCCCATACTTGGTGCAAATTTCCTTGATATTATGTCAGGTAGTTTCTCATCTGAGGCAGGCGCTGGTGTGCTTCCAATTTTTGTGGGCTTTATATCCGCATTTGTAGTAGGGGTTTTTGCATGTAAAATTATGATAAAGCTCATTAACCAGAATCGTTTAATTTGGTTTGCGCTATACTGTGTGGTTGTGGCAACAATTGCCATTGTTTCATTTATCCTTTAGGTTAATAGTTGATGAGGTTTACATTCGATAAAGATACTGATTGGAGAGAGGGGGTGGTTTTGCTGTTCGACAAACCCCTAGAGTGGACCTCATTCAATGTGGTAAGTAAAGTACGTTCCTTGCTATACCATAGGCTTGGGTACAAAAAGATTAAGGTAGGCCATGCTGGTACGCTCGATCCCTTAGCCACTGGATTGCTGATAGTATGTGCTGGCAGGGCTACTAAAAGGGTGTCCGAACTCCAAGAAATGGAAAAGGAATATGTGGCAGATATTCGCCTTGGTGCAACAACTCCCTCTTACGATCTGGAAACAGAAATCGACCAAGAGTTCCCGGTTGATCATATTGATGAGGATAAGATAAAAATTGCCCTTCAGGAATTTATCGGAAATCAGATGCAGATTCCACCGCTATTCTCTGCTAAATTTGTTAATGGAGGACGAGCCTACAAGCTTGCCCGTAAAGGGGTAGATATGCAGCTCAATCCTTCACCAATTGTTATACACGAAATCGAACTTATTAGCCTTAACCTTCCACTAATTTCTGTAAGGGTACGATGCAGTAAAGGGACCTACATCAGAGCATTAGCCCGTGATTTGGGTGTAGCACTAGACTCGGGAGCGCATTTGGTGGGCTTAAAGCGAACCGCAATAGGGGACATGAAGGTGGAAAACGCAATGACCCTAGACGCTTTTGAGAAAAAAATAGACTTTTTGCAACAAAAACAAAATTGTTACGTATAAGGGGCACAGTGCCTATATGTCAACATTTCTGTTCGATTTTCCTAGTTATCAGCGAAGTCCCGTTAGAATTATAGGTGATATTAAGATGCTTTTTTAAGGTTTTATAGCTACCTTTGCAAACCAAATTTTTTAGTAAATGAAATTATCCCAATTTAAGTACACCCTTCCCCAAGAGCTTATTGCCAAGTTTCCCTCAGAGAATAGGGATGAGTCGCGTTTAATGTTAATTAACCGCAAAGACAAGTCAATTAAGCACCATCTGTTTAAAGACCTTATCAACTTTTTTGATGATGGCGATGTGATGGTCTTCAATAATACCAAGGTATTTCCTGCACGGTTACATGGCCACAAGGAGAAAACAGGAGCCGAAATAGAAGTTTTTCTACTTAGAGAGCTCAATAAAGAGCAACGTTTATGGGATGTTCTGGTTGACCCTGCCCGAAAAATTAGGATTGGTAATAAGTTGTACTTTGGTGAGGATGATGTACTGGTTGCCGAGGTAATTGATAATACAACAAGCCGTGGAAGGACCTTGCGGTTTCTGTTTGATGGTCCGTACGAGGAGTTTAAGGATATCCTCCACCGATTGGGTGAAACTCCTCTTCCAAAATTTCTGAAAAGAGACGTTGTACCCGAGGATAAAGAACGATATCAAACAATATTTGCTAAGCACGAGGGGGCTGTTGCAGCACCAACCGCTGGCTTGCATTTTAGTCGCGAACTGCTTAAAAGACTCGAGATTAAAGGGATTGATTTTGCTGAAATAACTCTTCATGTTGGTCTTGGTAACTTCCGTAGCGTAGATGTTGAGGATTTAACCAAGCATAAAATGGACTCGGAGCAGATTAGTATACTCGATGATGCTGTAAAGATAGTTAATGAGGCAAAGGAGCGGAAAAACAAAATTTGTGCTGTAGGGACAACAGTTCTTAGAACCCTCGAAAGTTCGGTTTCAACGGAGGGTTATTTAAAGCCTTTTTCTGGTTGGACCAATAAATTTATTTTTCCTCCCTATGAGTTTAGTGTGCCCGATGCAATGGTGTCCAATTTTCATTTACCATACTCTACGTTGCTAATGATGGTTTCTGCCTTTGCGGGGTATGATTTTCTTTTCGATGCTTATAAAGTGGCCATAGCGGAGAAGTACAGGTTTGGAACCTATGGCGATGCCATGCTTATTATATAGAGGTATTAAAATACAATAAAATAAGGGCTATCGAAGTATCGGTGGCCTTTTTGCTTTATTAGAAGAACTGAATAAGTATGACCAGAACAAGCATTACCGAAAAGAATAGCCCTGGCCAAAATTTGTTTTTTGCGAATGTAAAGTAGTTTGCAACAATAAACGTTGATGGGATAGCTGCTAAGTAAACCATCTCAATAGAGCTGAAGGATGAGAACAGAAAAATTATTGCAGAGAAGAGAACCATCCAAATAAAAAGGCTATAGTACTTACGAATATTTATTTTTTGTGTAGGCAGATTTCCCAAAAGGAAGAGCAGCGAAATAACTAACAGAAGACCAATAAAAGAGTAGAAAATAGTAAATGCTACTCCGTGAAAAATGTTTTCGCCTATGGGAAGTAGCGATTGTTCGATAATTTTGAAAAGAATTGTGCCAGAATTGTGCCATATGAAATAGTAGATAAATGCGAAAGTCCAAGGGGTGATAAACCCGAATAGCACGACGAACCACTGTCGTATTCCCGTGTTGTTGAGTATAATAAGTGAAATAAAGGCCAAAACAATAAAGACCGTTAATGGCAAGTATATCATCGACCCAATTCCTATATAAAAACTGGCTCTAAAAAAGTAATTTAAGGAGTTTTTGTTCTCGTACGAAGTTAATAGGTTGTCTGTTGCTAGAATGAGAAATGGCGATGCGAAAACAGCGGGGTTAATACGCTGCAAGGGTATAAAACTCGATGTGAAAATAATATAAAGCAAAACAGGAAGATAGGTTCTGTATTTAATAAGAATATGCTTTGTGTTTAGCTGGATAAGGTATAATGCCGATGCTATTGTAATTATTAGTGCTACAATTTTTTCAATCAGGGTATGTTCACCCATCAGACTTTTGATGAGCACATAGAGAGGCATTGGGTAATTATCGAAGTAGAAACTAAAGACCTCCGGTGAGAATAGTGATTTGCCCCAGATCAGAAGTGAAGTGAGTATTATTGTTGCAAGAATGGCAGGAGTCAAACCTTTGAAAAATTTTAGCAGCATTATGGTAGGTCTTGTTTGAGAAGGTCTTTTCCAATATCGGTACGATAGTATTTCCCGTCAAAGTTTATTCCTCTAGCATTGCTATATGCAATGTTAAGTGCAGCCTTTAGGTCTTTATCAATGCCCACTGAGGCCATTACCCTACCACCGCAGGTAACCAAGGTTCCGTTAGGGTTGATTACCGTTCCGGCATGAAATGTTATCGCTTGAGGTTCGCTGTTTGTAGATGATATTTCAATCCCTTTTTTGTATGTACCTGGATATCCTTGAGAAACAAGGATGACCGCAACTGTGGCGTTATCGTAAAACTCAACTGTGGCGTTATGTAATTCTTGATTTGCTGTTTTTACAAATAATTCAAGCAAATCGGTTTTAAGCCTAGGCATTACAGCCTGAGTTTCAGGATCGCCCATTCGCGCGTTGTATTCAATTACGTAAGGTTCGCCATTTACGTTCATTATCCCAACAAAAATAAATCCTTTATAATCAATACCTTCGTTTTTAAGCCCTTTTATGGTTGGTTTAATAATTCTCTCTTCAACCTTTAACCTGAAATTTGAATCGAAAAAGTACACAGGCGAAACAGCACCCATACCACCCGTGTTTAGGCCGGTATCGCCATCGCCAATTCTTTTGTAATCCTTTGCCTCGGGCAAAATTACGTACGATTTCCCATCGGTTAGCACAAATACCGAAACCTCGACACCATGTAAAAACTCTTCAATTATCACTGTTTTACCAGCCTCGCCAAAAGCACCATCAAAAAAATAGTTTAAATTTTCTTTTGCTTCGCTTAAACTTTCACAGATAACCACTCCTTTACCAGCTGCTAAACCATCGGCTTTAAGTACGTATGGCGATTTTAGTTCGCTTAAAAAGCGTATGGCCTCATTCTTATGCTGTGCCTTAAAGCTTTGGTAGCGAGCTGTAGGTATTCCATGATGAACCATAAAACCTTTCGAGAAATCTTTACTTCCTTCTAGCATGGCGCCTTTTTTAGTTGGGCCAATAACAGGGATATGTTTTAGTTCATTGTTGGACAGGAAAAAATCGTGAATACCATTTACCAGAGGATCTTCGGGCCCAACAACTACCATTGAAATACCGTATTTAATTACGGCTTGCTTTACCTGCTGAAAGTCGTTGGGAGAAAGATTGATATTCTCGCCTAAATTTTGAGTTCCTGGATTTCCAGGAGCGATGTAGAGTTTTTTTAGAAGTGGACTTTGGTTTATTTTCCAGGCTAATGCATGCTCTCTGCCCCCCGATCCAAGTAAAAGAATATTCATTAAGTGTTTGGGTTATTTTGTGTAAAAATAAGCCTTATGTTTTTATTGTCAAACATTAATGGATGAAGATTATGGACTAATAAAAAAGGCCTCTGCAAAACAGAGGCCTTTAGTTAAATGTACTATGCGCTAATATCTTTTTATCATTTTATGGATAGTTGTTTTTCCGTCATGTTCAATTAGCTTAACGATATAAATGCCTGGCTTAATATTTTGCGCATTCACCTTATTAGCACCATCAAGGTTAATCTCTAGAACTCTCTGTCCGGCAATATTCAGTACAATTACCCTTTTTACCAACTCAGCATTAGTTATATAGATATCGTTTTTGAATGGGTTAGGGTATGTGTTTACCATAAGTATTTGGTCTGGATTGATACCCACCTCGATAAGTTGAATGTCTACAGGGAGATTCGTATTGTTTATCTCAAACTCACCCGAGTATAGTTTATAGTTACTTGCTGTAACTTCGAATGTATAAACTCCGTTCGGTAAGCTAATTGTGGCTTCGCCACTGGCATCGGTTAAAATTGGATTGAAACCTGTAACCGTAATCTCAGCGTTTTCAACAGCATTATTGTCGGAGTTGGTTACGGTAAAAGCCACTATGAAGGTTTCAATGGGTACTGTAGTAATCTCAAGGCTGTTACTTGTGCCTAGGCAGCCCAGTTGGGTTACCTCAACCGAATAACTTCCCGCCTCGGAGGCCAAATAGTTATCGGCATTAGCCCCTGTAATTGGATTACTGTTGAGTAGCCATTGATATGCATCTGCAGCAGCAATATCAACCGTAAAGTTCACGCTTATAGTTTCGCCTTCGGTCCACTCAAGGGGATCAGCGGTGCTAATGATAGGCTCAGGTCGATCGATTTGAATAATTTCTAGCTCGTTGCTAAGGCCAGAACAACCATTTTCAGTAACCTCTAAAGAATAGATTCCAATTGTGGTAGCGGTGTATGAGGATTCATTTGCTCCAGTAATTACTTCATTGTTTTTAAACCACTGGTAGTTTTCGGCACCAGAAATGTTTGACGTAAACTCTACGTTAATATCATCGCCTGTGCAAATACTAAGATTGTCAATTGTTGAAATAACTGGCTCAGGTATTGGGTTTACAGTAACCTCTAAATCAACAAGCTCTTCGCCACATCCGTTGTAACCATGGGCAGTTGCCCTAATGGTAAAATCACTGTTGATATTGGTAACCACTCCCGTAGTGAAATCAACCACTGCTGTGCCACTTTCAATTGAGTATACAATTGATTCTGCATCATCGGCAGTGGCAACGTATGTTTCAGTTGTTCCTGAACAAAGCGTTGTAGCTCCGCTAGTGAAGGTTGGAATGCCAACATTTGGCGTAACGGTTAAGACAATCTCTTCGCTCTCGCCAGTGCATCCTGCTGTATTCATGCCCACTGCCTTTACCCGCATGCCATCAGCAGGTTCAGTAATGGTTAATGTGTTAGTCGAGCTAAAGTCACCTTGTGGTACATCGTTGATGTAGAATTGGTAGCTGAATCCGACTGAAGTACTAAAGACTACTTCAGTGCCTTCGCAAACATTATTGCTCGGGCTTACATCAAAAGTAAACGACGGAGCGGAATAATTTGAGGATAGATTTACAGATGAGCCAACTGCGCAACCATACTTATCGGTAACAGCGTAAGAGTATGAACCCACAGTTAATCCAAATTGATCCTTAATCCCATTGATAACCCCACTGCCATCGGAAGTGCTCCAATCGTATTCATAGGGTTGAGACCATCCGTTTACAGTGAGCTGTATAGATCCATTGTTATCTGCAGGACAAGTAGTTTTTGTGACTGTTGGAGTTACTCCAAGCGCAAAATCGGGTTCTCCGATAAGAACAGGCATAAGCGTAATCACAACATCATCGCTGGTATCGCCAGGAGTTCCCATATCGTCAGTAAGCGTTACAGAATAGTGACCAACACTTAGGTTTGTTGCGGTTAGCACATCTGTTTGTCCGTTGCTCCAAACTATAGATATACCACCAGTAATATTTTCAAAGTCAACCGTTGCAGTGCCATCATTGCCTCCTTTGCATTTAGGGTTTGTGGTTTGTGTAATTATAGCATTAAAGAGTTTTTCATCGCCAATGTTAAAGCTTGTGTCAGTTTGACATCCATTTGCATCTTCAAAACTAAGAATATAGGTTCCGCCTCTTATGCTAGCTAAATTTTGACTGGAAGATGTAAATCCATTGGGTCCTTTCCAACTACAAGTGTAGGGTTCAATTCCATTGTTGACTGTAAGGGTAATGGAACCATTCGGATTTTCTGGGTCTGAACTAGTATTTTTGGTTACAATGCTTCCTTCAAAGTTAATTCTATCTGGTTGGAGAATTTCAAAACTCTCAGAACTTATACATCCATTAGCATCGGTAATGGTAACTACGTAATTACCTGCTGCTAATGAGCCTTGGTTTTGAGCATTGGGAACAAGACCATAGCCATTGGGTGTATCCCAGAAGAAAGTGTAGTCGCCAACCCCACCTGAAACGGATAAGCTAATCTCGCCATTCTCATTGCCATAGCAGCCCGTAACATTGGTAATCGTTCCATCAATTACTATGGGCTCAGGTGCTACAAGGTGATAAAATTTAGTAACAATTCGGCCCAAGGCATCAGTAACCACAAATCTGTATACTCCACTTTCAAGGTCAGTAAAGTTAAGAGTACCTGTGTATGTTCCAGCATCAATTACGGTATCATCTACTTTGTTTAGTTCGTATGTGTAGGGTTCTTGTCCACCACCAAATACTTCGAGCCTAAGGGCTCCATCGTTTGCATCGCTGCATGTAATCTCGGAAATTGTTGGTAGGATATGAATGTTGATGTGTTGGGCGAGGAAACCATCTGAGGTACCTGTTGTATTCTCAAACTCATCAGATCCAAAAGAGATTAAAGGTGAGAGGAAATAGCCTCCAATTATTGAGTTTCCTTCGGGAGTAAGTTTGGTAACGTCTGTTTCGTCATCTTTTGAGCCCCCAAGTGACACGCTACTAAGTGGTATTCCGTCTGTGGAATAGTTAATAAGAAAACCATCTTGAAAGCCCTGGCTTACTAAGGTGTCCTGTGTTGGTATAGATTCTCCTATTAATGTAGTCCCACTAAAATAACCCGAAGAACTTAGAACGCTATTTTTTGCGTTAAGAGAAAGAACTTTGTCGTTACCAGTACCTCCAACTTGTTTTAACCAAATAATATCTCCATTATAGTTATATTTAGCAATAAATCCATCGTAAGCACCGCGTGTGGTAACTGAATATGGATCTAAACCAGTTGAGTTATTGAAAAGGGCGACTAAATTGAAAGTACCAGATGCATAAATACCAGAGGGATCAGTACAGATGGTGTTTCCAGGAGATACAACTGAAGCATTGGTAATTGTCCTAATCCAGTTAGTTGTCCCATTTTGAGAAAAACTTATTAAAAACTGATCTTGAGTGCCAGATAGATTTGCTGTTACCTCAATGGCATCAACAATCATAGATTTTCTAAAAGCTCCTGATGCTATAATATCTTGATTATAACCTATTGATAATCCTCCATCAATTCTTGCAGCTCCTCCGTCACCACCCTTTAGGTGTTTTACCCAGTCAATTTGACCATCTGGTAAATATTTTACCAAATAACCCTCACTCCAGGTGTAAGACGAACTATAATCTAAAGTTATAGTTGGAGAAAAGGTTATTGTACCCCCTCGCCAAAAGCCACCTACATAAATATTTCCATTATCATCAATTACTGCATCATAACTTCTATTCCTGGTTGCTGATTGCCCAACCTGCCATGCAAAGATAAGGTTACCATTGCCATCATATTTAGCAATAAAACCATCATTGTCACCCGCACTAATTAAATCTACGTTATCAGCAGGATTTTGGCTGTAGAATGTACATATTCCGTCAAAAGCGCCTATAACATAAAAGTTTCCTTCAGTATCAATAGTTGATCCGTTTATTGTACCTATTGTTCCTCCAATTTTATTTGCCCAGATCAAGTTACCTCCTTGAACTTTAGCTACAAATGCAGCATTTGTAGTGGAATTTAATACAATGCTTGAATTTGAGAAATTCAGATTACCAGAGAACTGCCCTGCTATAAATTGGGCATCAAAAAAATATTCGACAGTATTTATTTCGGTATTGCCATCCCCACTTAAGTGCAGAGCAAAATCCCAATTGCTTCCAGAAGTCCTAGTCACTTGGAATGCAATACAGAAAAAAATTAATGAAAACAGAAGTATTTTCATCATTCTGTTTTTAGCAGTTTTTATTTGTACTATCATTTTTTCTATGTTACTTTTGATATGTGAATAATAAATTTAAAGTAAACTCATTACGCATATCAAAGGTAACGAATTTTATCTTAAGTTGTTATTGTTCAAAATAGTTCAAGTATTGCGCAAAACCAGCCACCTGACATGCAGTAGGTTACGGCTAGTTTAGGGTTGGCTTCAATATATGCTTTATTGAACAGATTTGACTGTTAGTAGCCTAAAAAAGGCAGGGAGTCAAAAGTTTTATAACTTTCATCAATTTATTTAATATGCCTCATCCAAATACAATAATTCACATTGGTTTTCCTAAGACAGCTACAACTTGGTTTCAGTATAATTTTTTTCCATATGTTTCTAATGCTTTTTTTCTGCCAAGAGCAGAAATTTTAAGGCCTTTAGTTTTAAGTCAGAATCCACTGCTGTTTTCAGGTGAAGAAGTAAAGAAGGTAATAAATAAGCAATTTACACAAAACCAGAAAGAATTATTTATACTTTCCGATGAAGGATTCCTAGCCCGTAATTTTTTTCAAATAAAGGATTTTGCGTATAGGATTAAGAGTCTAGTTGAGAATCCTCAGATTGTTATCTTTATTAGAAATCAGAAAACTATGTTATCATCAATGTATTCGCAGTATTTAAAGTCAAATGGGGGGACTTATAATTTAAAATATTACTTATTTGGACATCCTAGGGTTACTAAATGGACTAATGCAACATCTTTTGATAATATGTCCCTACTTAAATATGATGTAATTATTCAGTTTTATAAAGAACTTTTTGGTAAATCCAACATTCACATATTTTTATACGAGGACTTTATTAAGGATCCAAAAAAGTTTTGTGAAGAATTTTCAAAAAAATTTAATTTTCAAATTGATCTAAACAAATTATCCTACGGGAAAAAAAATGAGGGGATTAGAAGTGGCTTGATTTTTTTACAAAGATTTTTAAATAGCTTCACAGCAGGGCCTAAGTATGAAAAACATTACATTTGGCATATACCTCATATGCTATCTATTTCATTTAGAACGATTAAAATTCTTAATCGATTCAAAATTTTTGGGGATTCGATTAAAATTCATAATCATCTTTCAAAAAAGGATTATAATACTGTCTTAGACTATTATAGGGAGACAAATAGAAATCTTATAATAAAGCACAATATTAAAGGTATAGAAGAGCACAAATACCCCATTTAAATATAATATATTGAAACATCATTGGTTAATATTCACATCATTTCTTCCACCTTTTAGAGCAGGGGCTGGAGAAAATGCCCAAAACTTTGCTGGTTTTTTAAGATCAATAAACAAAGAAGTAAGAACTATTTCATTCACTAATTATAAACCTGAAGAAACCAATCATTACGATATTAGAATCCGTTTAAGGAAAAAGGGGGTTATTAATAATGCTCTTTTTAAAATATCATTCATTATTAAAGCATTGCCTGCAATATACAAAACTAATATTGTCTACATTATTGGTTCCTTTTCAAATTTTTTAATTGTTATTTTTATTTCTTGGATTTTAAATAAAAAAATAATCTTCAGTTCTACTTTACTAAATGCAGATGATGTTGAGTCTTTAACCAGTGCTGGCTCATATATAAAACGTAAACTTAGGTACAATTTGCTGGGAAAAATTTCATTGTACATTGCTATTAACAAAGAATTTGAAAAGCGGTGGATTGATAAATACAAGAATCATAAAACTAAAATTTTGACTACTCCTCAGGGAGTTGATATACAAAAGTATTCACCATTGGTGGCTAAAAATAAACTACATGTTAAATCATGTTTGGGTATATCGAATAAGGTTCCCATAATATTAAGTGTTGGCAATTTAACTTTAAGAAAGGGTTACGATAAGATATTTAGAGTATTAAGCAGTATTAAAAAGGATTTTATTTATATTATTTTGGGGGAGTTGGATTCCTCCTCCAAATTTTATTTTTGGAATAAGAACAATGATATTACAGATCACCATATGGGAGGAAAAAAATTACTAGGAGACAAGATACTATTTATGGGATACCAGAATAATCCGCACTATTTTTATCAGATTGCAGATATTTTTCTGTCATTTTCCCAGCAAGAGGGACTTCCAAATTCTTTTTTAGAGGCTATGTCAAGCGGTGTGCCAATTATAAGTAGAAAGATGGAAGGAGTTGACAACTGGCCATTATTTGATAATGCTTACTTTTGCGAGGAAACGAATGATTTTAAGCGGCAGATTGAAAAACTTCTTGATTCTCAGGCTGAAAGGGAAACTATAGGAGTTAAATCAAGGATGATTGCAGTGGAAAGTTTCTCGTTTGAGAGGTTATACAATAAAATTATAGAAGGACTATACTAAGTATATTAAAATGAGGATTATTATATGTTGCTCCTTTTTTCCCCCAATAATTTCAGGGGATGGAAACAGTGCTTATACACTTGCACAGGAATTAAGTAAGTTGGGTAACCGCATAACAATCCTTAGTTTAAATCCGAATAATGTATATCCTCCTAAATCTATAGTTAATCATATAGAGATTATTCGATCTTATTATTTAAAAAATAGTTTTTTTAATAAACTTCAATCAAGATATTTTTATGTAAAAAATCTTTTATTTATTATAAATGAATGTGATTTGATTATAGTATATGGTCGTATGCTAGGCTTTTGGTTGATCTTACTAGTAGGATTGTTTTATAAAAAAAAGCTCGTATACAGATCTACACTAATAGGGTTAGATGACAGTTTAACATTAAAAAGAAAACATCCTATATTTTTTAGATTACTCCTTAAAAAAATTGACTTTTACTTTGCTATTAATTTAGCGCTAAAGGATATGTGGGTAAAATCGGGATTATTGCCATCAAAAGTATTTGCTAGCCCTCAGGGTGTTGATCTAACTGTTTTCAAGCCGTGTTTTGATGATAATCTAAAATCCACAATAAAAGAGAGAGAAAACCTGCCCAAAAACATACCAACAATTTGCAGTATTGGGGACTTATGCATAAGAAAAGGATATTTTGAAGTATCTGATGTCTTGAGTAAAATAGATTTGGATTATAATTGGATTATTCTCGGTTCAGATGAGCCTAATCCCTATTTATGGGGGAGTAAGGCTAATGGAGAAGAGATATATTCTGTGAAAAAGTACCTGATAAATAACAATAAAACGAAGCTGAAACTAATAGGTCAAAAACAAAACCCGGAAGATTATCTTGTAGCGAGTGATATATTCATTCATTTTGCAAAAGCGGAAGGAACACCAAATGTTGTTTTACAAGCGATGGCCTGTGGGTTGCCGTGTATTGTTAAACCTATTGAGGCTATAGTTTCTCTAGGTCTTAAAAATAATATTCATTGCTTTTTTGCTGAAACACCCAATGAGATAAGTGAAAAAATTATTTTTCTTCTTTTAAATTTTGAAAAGAGACGTGAACTTGGGCATAATGCACGCATATTTGCTGAGGAACATTTTAATGCTACTTTAATAGCAGAAAAATTCATCCGTTTTATACTCAATTCTTAAATTATGAAGATTTATGCTGTTCATCTTTTAAATGATTTTAGTGGAAGCCCTAAGGTTCTTTCACAATTAATTAAGATATGGATTCAGCATAGCCATCAGGTTGTTGTTTATACAAACATTAAACGTGTAGGTTTCCTTTCAAATATACAGGATGTTGCCTACTGTAATGTGCGTTATAGGTTTTACAATAATTCATTTGTGAGGCTTTTAGTTTACTTTTTAAATCAGATAAATTTATTTTGTAGAATTTGTTGGGGAGCAAAAAAAAATGAAATTATTTATGTTAATACCGTTTTACCTTTTGCTGCAGCTCTTGCAGGTAAGTTAAAGGGCTGCAGGGTAATATACCATATTCACGAGACGTCAGTTAATCCAAAATTATTTAAAAAATTCTTATTTAAAATTGCTAGAATAACAGCCAGCGATACAATTTATGTGTCCGAATTCCTTAAGCATCAGGAACATAAAGGAGAAGGGCGAGCACACGTTGTTTATAACGCACTTGAGAAAAGTTTTATTGAAAGTTCTAAGGGGTTTAAAAAGTTAACAAATGAGCATAAAAATGTTTTGATGGTTTCCTCGCTCAAGTATTATAAAGGACTTGATCAATTTATTACTCTAGCAAGTGATAACCCATATTTTGAGTTCCGTTTAGTTTTAAATACATCTAAACAGCAGGTTAAAGATTTTACTAAAACTATCCTACAATCAAATATTGAAGTGTATGGGCCCTCGTCAAATCTTAACAAACATTATCAATGGGCCGATTTAGTTGTAAACCTATCGCATAGTGATAACTGTATTGAGGCCTTTGGTCTAACCGTACTAGAAGGTATGGCGTATGGTTTACCAGCAATAGTACCCCAAGTTGGCGGAATCACAGAAATTGTTGAACATGATGTAAATGGTTATCAAGTTGATTCAAAAGAGAGAGAAAAAGTTAGTGACTACTTAAATTTGATCCTTACAAACAAGGATATATATAAAAGAATGTCTGAAAGTACATTAAATAAGGTGCGCTTTTTTAATGAGGAAACTTTTATAAAGCAAAATTTAGAGATAATTGGCGGCTTTTAATCCACCACCCCAAACTCCAACCCCCTTCTTTCCACCTCTTCAAGGAGTTTTACAAGTGCATATTTCATGTTCTTTTCGGCCTTTATTGAGTCGTGGAAAACGACGATGGAGCCAGCGCGTAAGTTGTTGACAACAATTTTGGCGCATCGTTTGGGGGTAATCCAACGACTATAGTCCATGCTCAGCAGGCTCCACATAATTATTTTGTAACGCTTTTTAAGTATGCGCACCTGATTTATCTTTATGCGCCCGTAGGGCGGGCGGAATAGGGTAGAACCAATAATATCGTTGGCCAAGTCAATATCCTGAACGTATTGCCCTGTTCCGTTTTCCCAGCCTTTAAGGTGGCTGTAGCTGTGGTTGCCAACAGCATGCCCTTCTGCTTTAATGCGCTCGAAAATCTCGGGATGCATCTCAGCCTTTTTGCCTAAGCAAAAAAAAGTGGCTTTGGCATTGTGCTGTTTAAGCGTATCGAGAACCCAGGGTGTAATAGCCTCGGTTGGTCCATCATCAAAGGTTATATATACCTTGTTGTCCTCTTCAGGGTATCTCCAGGTTAGACCCGGGAAGAGGTCGGTGAAAAACTTTGGTGGACTAAGATTAAACATTTCCTAAGTTAGTTTCTAATATGCTAAAGAGTTCCTCTAGTTCCGTTTTGTGCTCTCCTCTTTCGTAGGCGTTAGCCATGCTGTATAGCTCTTGCAGTATGTATAGGTTCAACTCCATATCGCGCCTAATATTTGCTGAGTATTTGGCAGGTAATGATAGGTAGTATACCAGTTCCTCGGCGCACTGCTCCATGTAAACCCTCGAGTGCTGCGTACCTTTTTCAATGCTCCCTGCCTTGTAGTACGATTCAATTAACGACAGTACAAAAAAGTTAAAGGGCATTGTTTTTTGGGGTACTACTTCCATACACTTATCAAGAGCGGCTATGGCTGAATCGGCCTTGCCCTCGGCAATCAAATCGCGTGCCAATCGGCCAAAAATATTTCTATAGTTTGATACTATTCGGCCGCCATTCTCATTGATATAAACCTTCTCATCGGCAATGCTCCTATAACTGTACTCATTCATTAGGTTATTGTACATCCTTTCGGTATCAACGCTCCCATATTTCCCTCCCACTTTGGGTGCTTCAATGGGTACAATGCGATAGGCTAACCCTTCCATTTGGAAGTATTTATCCAGGTTCTGGTAGGTATCGGTGCTAACGGTAACGGCAAAGTACATTGGTCTTTCCCAGTTATTGTGGGCCATAAGATCCATAAGGAAGAGCCCATCCTTAAACATGTAGTTGCTTGGTAATCGCCAGCTCATTGTATCAACCACTTGGCTTAGCTTATTTTGGCTTACAACCTTTTTCTTTTCGATGATTTCCTTATCAACCGGTAGATATAGATTGCGAGTTGGGAAAAAGTCAATTGTTTGGTCCCGTTCAAAGGGTGAGTTCATCTTTGTCTCTGCTTTATCGCTTAGCATAAAGTCGACAGCCCTTTTTACGTCAAGCGGTTGGCTTAGCCTGTCGGTGGCAAGAACAACATCACGTGTTCCGTTAACGTATTTGTCAAGGGTCATGCTGGCGGGAAGAGGGTCTGAACTGTATGCCTTTCGGAGCATTTGGCTAACATACCAATCGGCTCTCAGATAGCTTAGATTGCTAACCCTAACATCGGTTCGGTATTCCTCAACCTCTTGCGCATACCATAGTGGGAATGTATCATTATCGCCATACGAAAAAATGATGGCATTTGGTTCACATGTTTTTAGGGCATTGTAGGCAAAATCAACTGGTATGTAGTTGCCTGACCTGTCGTGGTCGTCCCAATTTTCGGCAGCCATAAGCCCAGGTACAAAAACTAGTGCAACGGCTGTTGTTACCACTGCGCCAGCTGGGCCGCTTAATGCTCGCCTAATAACTTGGTAAAGACCAATTACCCCTAGACCAATCCATATACTAAAAGCGTAGAAACTACCAACATAAGCATAGTCGCGCTCGCGGGGTTGGTAGGGTGTTTGGTTTAGGTAAACTACAATTGCAATGCCTGTAAGAACAAATAGTAGGGTTACCACCCAAAAATCTTTTTTGTTCTTCATATAATGAACCCATATACCAACCAGTCCTAGTATGAATGGCAGCATAAAGTATCGGTTATGGGCTTTGCCCTTTAGGGTAGATGGCAGTTCACTCTGTGGGCCAAGTCTTGCGGAATCGATAAACGGAATTCCGCTAATCCAGTTTCCCTTGGTTATTTCGCCATGACCCTGTAGGTCGTTTTGCCTGCCAGCAAAGTTCCACATAAAGTATCGCCAGTACATATGCCCTATCTGGTACGAGAAGAAGAATCGTAGATTTTCACCAAATGTTGGAATCTGTTTAACTTCTGGTTCCCCGCTTCGGTTGGTTATCCTGATAGACCGTCCAGAGAAATTACTCCATTTTTTATAGGCATCAATATGCGACGATTCGGAGCTATACATTCTTGGGAAAGGGGTTGTAAAACGGCTATCGTATTTAACTTCTGTTTTGTATGCTGCAATAGCATATTTGCCATCCTTTTGGATGTACTGTGGTTTTCCGTTCTTTCGGTCAACAACGGGAGCATCAAAGGCTTGACCCACAACTAGTGGGCGGTCGCCATATTGTTCTCGGTTAAGGTAGTATAGCAGCGAGAACATGTTGTTTGGACTGTTCTGGTCCATGGGCGGTTTAGCCGATGAGCGAATAACGATAACCGCAAATGAGCTATATCCGATTATGATTACTGCAAAGCTAACCAGGATAGTGTTGAGTACGGGCTTAGCTTTTTTATGCGAGTATATAATTCCCCAAACGATTGCTGCAATAATAGCCATAAGATAGAAGAGCACCCCCGACTTATAGGGTAATCCAAAGACGTTAACGAATAACAACTCAAATTTTGAGGCAAGTACAATAAATCCTTGTACGACCCCATACATCATAATCAGTAAAAGTAAAACGCTAATAGCAAGAGCCTTAACAATGCCCCATGGTGTAACTGTATACTTTTTAAAGTAGTAAACCATAACAATGGCAGGAATGGCCAGCAGGTTTAGCAGGTGAACCCCAATTGAAAGTCCCATGAGGTAGGCAATAAGGACAAGCCATCGGTTTGCATGGGGTTCATGGGCAACGTTCTCCCATTTAAGTATTGCCCAAAAAACTAATGCAGTAAATAGCGATGATGTTGCATAAACCTCAGCCTCAACAGCCGAAAACCAAAAAGAATCAGAAAAGGTATAGGCAAGTGCTCCCACCAATCCTGCTCCAATTATAAGTATTGTCTGCGTATAGGTAATGGTATCGTTTTTAATATCTACCATTTTGCGAGCGAGGTGTGTAATGCTCCAGAATAGGAATAGTATGGTGAATGCGCTGGCAAGTGCCGAAAGTGTATTAGCAAAAACAGGGATTAGCTCTGTGGTTGGGGCCAGCATGGTAAAAAGGCGCATAAGTAGCATAAAGAATGGTGCTCCTGGGGGATGGCCAACCTCCATTTTATAGCCACTGGCTATAAACTCACCGCAATCCCAAAAACTTGCAGTTGGCTGAATGGTCATAATGTAAACAATGGCCGCTATGAGAAAGGCTAACCATCCGAAAATGATATTTAATTTTGAAAGCTGTTTCTGGTTTAGGTGTTGCATGGGTATGCGTTTTTTTAATTTAAGTTGGCAAATGTAGCAATTTTATAACTACATCTATATCAATTACAACTAAGTAACGGATGGTTATGCTTGATATTATGGTTTTAGCATTTGAAGCTTAATGCCAATGTATCTGTAAGTATTGTATATACGGAGTGTTCTCATAAATTCAATTATCTTACGCTTTCGGCATGGGTTTATGGGAATATTCAAAGCCTCTGGTTCAAGCAGTTCGATGGTTCGGTTGTAGAGAACATTACTGTGAGAGTCGCGCAGTTTACGGTCTGTACTTAAGAGTATGGTAAGCAAGAGCCTTGAGTTAAATGGCGAAATAAATTTTTGCCCCATTGCACAACCCTCTGTTTTTGCCTTTGCGGCCCAATTGCCCATTCTTTCTTCCCAGTAAAACATATCAAGCAGATTGTAACCATTGGTTTTGAATAGGTTCTCGTTGCTATCAATCCAATCCTGGTATTCGTTTATTACGGCTCTAGCGTTTTTATATCCATTTAAAAAAGCCAGATTTCGAGCCGATGGTTTTTTTAGGTACCCATAGTAGTTTCTGGCAATTTCGCTAATATTTCCGTTGACATAGGTGTAATCTTGATAAAGCACACTGGGGATATTTAAGAACCTTGGAAAATCAATGCTGGTTTCATAACCCTCTGGATAAACTGTTTGCTGTTTGGGTATGTCGGGGATGATGGTAAACTCTTTACCAAACATTTTTGTTAGCTGGCTTGGAATGGTAATATCGTGGTGTGTATTAGTCATGTACAAATGTTTTTGTACAAAGTAATTGCATGGCAATTCCAAACTAGCAAGAAATAGTACCCTGCTATCGTACCCTGCAGTTACCGCTAGCGCTATTCTCTCCCTATGGGCAATGGCCTTTAAAAAACCTTTTAGCATTAAGCTTGCTCTGCCAGCAGCTTCGTTTAGCGACAGATGGTTGAGCGGTTCAAAGGGGTAGTTGCGAACTATTCTTTTGTTTTTTATATCCAGATGATGATTTGGCAGCAAATGCTTAATGTTATGTACGTGAGTTTTGTTGCCGTAGAACACTTTTTTGCTTAAAAAGCTCTTAGATTTAAAGAAGTTATTTGCTGCTTTGTTGGTGAGAGGGGAGTGCTTGTCTACAAGTTCAATTATTTTTGGCTGTGAGCCAAAGGCTGTAAAACTATTGTTGTAGTAAACCTCATGCTGTGCGCATGCATCGTTAACAATATGTAGAGCATCACTTGAAAGGTAGAATAGTAAAAATCGACCTGTATAGCCAGCTAACTCTTCAAGAACCTTATCAAATGTAGGGTTTTTGACTAACGAGTTGAGGATTTGCTGGTTGGTTTGGAATGGGTTAACCCATTCGTAAACATCCCCAATGAGATGAAGTTCAAAGTTGTTACCCTTGGCAGAGGTGATGTTTAAACTTGGGTGCGATAAAAGTGTGTAGTCATCTATCTCCACCTTGTTCCAATCGGTTAGGTGGGATTCGGGTATTTGTTTTGTGAAAAGAAATTGTCCTTGGAATAAACTCATGGTAATCAATTGGCATTAATGTATTTAAAACTCAGTTCCTTTCACTTTGGGGTAATCGAGTGAATAGTGTAGGCCACGACTCTCGCGCATTTTTTGGGCGTTCTTGATAATTAGGTAGCCAACGTTTATCATGTTTCTAAGTTCACAAAGGTTTTGGGTCAGTATCGACTTTTTGTAGAGTTCCTCTGTTTCGCGATACAGGGTCTCAAGGCGGATAAGAGCTCTTTCCAGCCTTAGGTTCGAACGAACAATGCCAACGTAGTTGCTCATAATCTGCTGCATCTCCTTATAACTTTGCGTAACAAGTACCATCTCCTCGGGGTGGGTTGTTCCCTCGTAGTCCCAATCGGGTATTGCATGGTTAATTTCAATCCCATTAATAGTTTTATGGGCATTTTGGAATGCCTTTTCGGCATAAACAAGGGCCTCAATAAGCGAGTTTGATGCAAGTCGGTTTGCACCATGCAGGCCAGTTGATGAGCATTCGCCCACAGCGTAAAGGTTCTTTATTGTGCTTTCGCCGTTCATATCAACTTTTATTCCTCCACATAGGTAATGCGCAGCGGGAACAACAGGAATCATATCCTTGGTTATATCAATGCCAATGCTAAGGCATTTTTGGTAAATGTTTGGGAAGTGATTTTTTATTTCGGTAGCGTCCTTAAAGGTTGCATCGAGGTAAACAAAATCGTCGCCCCTGGTCTTCATCTCGTTGTCAATGGCACGGGCAACAATATCGCGTGGGGCCAGTGAGCCTCTCTCGTCGTATTTGTGCATAAACTCTTTGCCATCGGTTGTTTTTAGGATGGCCCCAAACCCTCGCATTGCTTCGGTAATTAAAAATGATGGCCGTTCGCCAGGATAGAAGAGCGATGAGGGGTGAAATTGGATAAACTCCATATTCTCAATCTCGCCTTTAGCGCGGTAAACCATGGCAATGCCATCGCCTGTGGCCACTAGCGGATTGGTTGTAGTGTGGTAAATGTTACCTATTCCCCCCGTGGCCATTATGGTAGTTTTGGATATAAATTTTTCTACCTTCTGGGTTTTAAGGTTGAGAACAAATGCACCGAAACATTTTATTTCTGGACTCCCCCTTTTAACCTTCATGCCCATGTGGTGCTGGGTGATAATCTCGACAGCAAAGTAGTTTTCGAAAATTTCAATGTTCTTATGATTTTTTACCCTACTGGTTAAGGCTCGCTGTATCTCATGGCCTGTATTGTCCTTGTGGTGCAAAATCCGATGCTCTGAATGTCCTCCTTCTTTGGCCAAATCGTATTGCCCCGATGTGTCTCTGTCAAACAGAACGCCCCACTGTATCAGTTGCTTTATTTGGGTTGGTGCTTCCTCAACAATCATTCTCACAACCTGCTTGTTGCATAGCCCATCGCCACAGATTAGGGTATCGTTTATATGCTTTTCAACGCTATCGGGGTCATAGGTTACTGCAGCTATTCCTCCTTGGGCGTAAACGGTGTTTGTCTCTTCCAGATTCGCCTTGCTTATTATAACAACAGTACCATGTTCGGCGGCTTTAAGTGCAAAACTTAAACCTGCAATGCCTGAGCCAATTACTAAAAAATCGCATGAGTGAGTAGCCATAGAGTGCATTTTCACAAAGATAAATCATTGTGATGTGGAATACAAGAGTACCAACGCCGCTATCTTCAATAAAGGTAAATGAAGCAACGTTGATTAAGTGGCTAACAACCTTCTCAACGCTAGTTGAAGCACCAGTAATTTGTGAGCAGAGTAGGCTACTCCATTGTCAAAAATCAAAGTTGTACCCTATGCTATTTTGATTTGTATTGAGAAACTTATTCGATTCAAGAAATTGGTTATCGTCCTTTAGTTCTTTAAAGCCATTAATATCTGATATTTAGGAATTAGTGTAAAAGTGCAAAGGCGACGGTAAGGGTTGAAAGTACTATTGCTAAAGTAGTTTTTATTGATATTCAGGGAAAACTTTTAATTTGTGCAATATATTTTGGTTGGCTGATATTTTTACGAATACCACACCTCTTTTTACTAAAAGGTTAGGTTCAAATTTAGTACGTATGCTTCCTGTTGCCGACCAAATGACACATTAATCTTCTCGTTATTATACGGCTTGGCAAAAATATAAGAGCTAACTACCCCAACAGCTGCTCCCCCAATAATATCCCAGTAATCGTGCTTATTGGCATAAAGTCGGGTATAGCCTGTGTAGGCTGCTAGGGCGTAGGCTGGGATTCCTACTTTCCACCCAAATTTACGTTGAGCAAATGCTGCACCCATAAAAGCTCGCGATGCGTGCCCCGAGGGGAACGAATGTTTTTCGCCATTTGGTCGTTCCTTGTTTATTGCATACTTAAGCCCGTAGGTAACAACGGTTGAAATACCAGCCGCCCAAATAAATTGCCAAGTTCCTTTATATTCCTCCTCGCTCCATATTAGGGTAGAAGCGAAAGCCGCTCCGGGTATAGCTAGTTGTAAAACTTCACCCGACAGGTCAACGGGATTAATCTGTGCATGCGCCGTTAGCAAGGTGACCGAAAATAGTGCTACTATAAATATACGTTTCATAATAAAATTAGGCTACGGCAGCTACCCCCAGCTAAGAACCAAAGTTACTAAAAAGGGAACGAGGACTGAAAGAACAATACCGTGAAAAATTGAAATCATTGCATATTCCTTTCCAGAAGATTTGGTAATTATTGGCAGGGTTGTGTCCATGCTAGTTGCACCACCCGCTGAGATAGGGGCAAGTTTACCAAAAAGGACCGCAAATGTTGGTGCGGCAACAAGGGTAATTATTTCGCGCATTATGTTTGCTAGCAGTGCAATAACCCCCAGTTCATCACCTCTTAGTTCTGTAATAAAGATGCTCGAAAGGCTATAGTAACCAAAACCATACCCTACGGCCAACAAATCGAGAAATTTGTCGTCGGATAGTAGTAAATAGATAACGGCTACGCCCAGCGTAGTTCCAATAATTGTAACAATGGGTACCAGTAGTATTTTAAAGTTGAGCTGCTTAATGGCTTTAAGCGAGTTGGGGTCTGCTCCAATGCTAATGCCAACAAGAAACATTAAAAGGTATAATGCCCATTGGCTGTAGTCGTTATGTATTAGCAATTCGGGAACAAACCTAAACATGCTCAGCAGAACGCCCAGTACAAAAAAAGAAAGTATTGTGAGGCTACTCCTCATGGCTATCATTTTTGGGTTTAAACCAAATTACGTAAGCAGCCCAAGCAATCAGAACGCTACCAGCAATCCCTCCAAGTGAAACTACTAGAGCTTTAGCTCCAAGTTTGGGAAGGTTTTTCATAATTATGTCGTTTGCACCTACGGCAATTCCCAGTAAAAAAAGTAGCAGGTAAATAGCCCACATTGTAAATTTGTCGGCAAACTTTACCACTCTCTTTCGATTACGTAAAAAGTAACCAAAGCCAACCCCAACTACCATTACGATTAGTACTGTAAACATTTTGTTATCAGAATAGTGGGGATGGATAGATGCCCTTACTTACCAATTTTGCCAAGCTGCTTGCAACAATAGGCTTATCGCCAGGGTAGGTAACGCCAAACCATTGCGAACTAGTGGGCAGAACATTGCAGGAAGCCTTACCCGATTTTATGAGCGAATTTACCACTGTTGGTATGTAAAATTCAGCCTTTGGGTTTGCCAACGAACCGCTTAAAAACTCGTTGAGCATTGAATCTATGTGCCCAAAAAAGTTAGGCGTAAAGCCCCAGAAGTTCATCGATACAAGCGACTTGTCATCAACGTTAACCAGTTTGCCATTTGTATCTTTATACATTACCTTGTCGTTAACTCTTTCAATGTGTGTGCGCTCAACCACATCGTTAAGGTTCGATTTAGCATCTACAGTACAAACTCCACGCGAAACGGAACCCTCATCGCTTAGCGTATTGGCCAAACGATAGCCAACCATAAAATACTCGCCCTCCTTAAGGTCTGGATTCATAAGCTCCTTTGCTAGCACCTCAAATGATTCGGCCCCGTAAAAATCGTCGGCATTAATTACGGCAAATGGTTCCTTTACCACGTTGCGGCATACCCAAACGGCATGGGCTGTTCCCCATGGTTTTACCCTATCGGCAGGGCATGTAATGCCACTTGGTAGGTTGTCAAGTTCCTGAAAAACTAGTTCGTATGGCACCTTATCATCGAAATGCTTACCGAATACTTCCCGAAAATCCTTTTCAATATCCTTACGGATAACAAAAACTACCTTTCCAAAGCCTGCACGAAGCGCATCAAAAACAGAGTAATCGATAATGGTTTCGCCATTGGGGCCAACGGCGTCAATTTGTTTTATGCCTCCGTAACGGCTTCCCATTCCAGCAGCAAGTACGATAAGAGTTGGTTTCATGTGTCTATTTATTTGTTTTCAAAGGAACACATGGAACTCGCCAAAATAATCATCTTTCCTTTGTGAAAAATATTTCTCATGGCCCGTTTCATGCGCCTATTTATTTTAAAGAGACTGAAAAAACCCATAGAATATTTTTTTCTACAGTTGATGTTCCATATCTCTAGTTATTCAGACTACAAAAATGGATGAAAATAGGGAATAATAAAAATGGGGATAACGCAACAATTGTATTTGTTTGTCCTTTTTCTATCTTTGAACATAAACCTTATTGGTATGCGAAAATTCACAGCGCTTTATTTACTTGTCCATTTAATCGCTTTATCTGTTCAGGCTCAGGATAAAAATGTTGCTCAAAGGCAAAGCCTTACGCTTATGTTTATTGGTGATGTAATGGGGCATGGTCCCCAGATAAGGAGCGCATACAATGACGAAACTAACAGTTACGATTATGAAGATGTTTTCTCAAGAGTATCGCCTCTTTTTGGCTTAGCCGATATTACCATTGCAAACCTTGAGGTTACTCTAGCTGGTGAGCCATACACGGGTTATCCGCAGTTTAGTTCGCCCGACGAGTTGGTTGACGGGCTTACCAGTTCTGGGGTAAACGTGCTTGTTACCGCCAATAATCATACTGTTGACAGAGGTAAGCATGGCATTATCCGAACCATTGATGTGTTAACCGAAAAGGGAATTCCCTATGCAGGTTCATACTACGATGCCCAGCATAAAGATACAACCTACCCGCTTATTATTGAGCAGAATGGAATCCGCTTAGCGCTACTTAATTATACCTACGGAACAAATGGAATCCCTGTACCGAGCCCCACTGTTGTTAATTTAATTGATACGGCTCTTATTAGAGCCGATTATAATAAGACACAAAGCTTAAATGTTGATGAGGTGATTGTATGTATCCATTGGGGAAATGAGTATCAGCGTACCCCTGCAATTCAGCAGTTACAACTCACAAGGTTTATGCACGATTTGGGCATTAGGCTGGTAATAGGTTCGCATCCCCACGTAATACAGCGCATGGAGGCTTCGCTTGATACCGATACCACCGAGGGGCGTGTGGCGGTTTACTCATTGGGAAATTTTGTGTCGAACCAACGTCAGCAGTACCGAAATGGCGGGGCACTAGTTGCCCTAAATATTGTAAAAGAAAATGGTAAAACATTAATTAACAACGCTGCACATGCTTTGGTGTGGGTACACACTCCTATTGTAAACGGTAAAAAACTATACCGTGTGTTACCCGTTGCCGATTACGAAAGACACAGCCATTATTTTAATGATGCGGATAAGGAACTGTTCGATGAGTTTGTTACCGACTCGCGAACATTGCTCGAAAGGGAGAACTATAATTTTCCCGAAATTGGCATGAGAAATAATGAGTGGATTGTTCCGTGGCAAGATAGTCCTGAAATTACACTTACTCGCTTAACACCAATATTGCGCCAAAGTAGCATTGTGTTACCAAACAGATTGGGCATACCTTAGTATTCACTACATTTGGGCTATGTTGTTGGTAAAATGATAATCCCATGGGTAAAAAACTAGAATCAAAGGCACTCGAAGTTAATTTACAGCAAACCAGTAATGTCGATATAGTTATTCCTAAGCGTCATGCTTGGTTTATATCATTGTCTGCAGACCAGTTTGGACTAAATCAACGCGTTGTCGAATTTATCCATGAGCTAAATCACCCTTATCAAAATCTAGATTTTCTTTGTGATAATCTTAAAAAGATTGCCATTTCTGATTTTTGGTTTTATGCCGCTCTACCCAAATCAGATAAGGCCTTTGACGTGCTTCTTGATATCCATGAAAGCCTTTTATCCGTAAGTAAAAAACCAGAGAATACCGATAGCCTCATCCAATCTCTTGCATTTTTTCTCGAATCGGTATGTGCTGAGGAGATTAACCATGATGAAATTCTGAGTAAAGGTGTAGGTATACTGGAGAAGGTTTTTTCTGAAAATCAGGAGTCTATTATTAGAAATGCCAATAATCTTAAAAAGAGGTTGGTGGCACTGGTTAAAAAAGGTTCACAGGCCGATACAGTATTCAACTTATTTAAGAGCATAGCCAACAAAACCATTGAAGAATGGCAGAGTGAGTCGAATATTGATGAGTGGGCAATGACTAATGTGCGTTTTTTTCCCGACGAGAATATCGACATCGTTAAAAAGGTTGGAAGCAATTTTTATACCCAGCTAAAACGGCAGGTTACCCTTGCTAAAACATGGGATGATTTTTCTGAAAAGGTGATGCTCTTTTCTGATATTGCCGATTATCATAGGGGAATAATCTCAGAATTTATCAGCCCCATTAGTCAATTCTATTATATAATATATCTTTTTCGGATGTCGGCAATGGAACATCTCAAGGAGTACTTAATTTGGGATTTAAACAAGTTACTGGCTAGCATTCTTAGCGAAGTTCCTACTCGGGAGATACACGAGTTTGTTGATGACATTTTTAAGCTATTTGAGGAGTTGTTGGATGAGCATAAATCTATTGTGCTCGACTGCATAGCCACAATGGGGAAGGAGTTTGCACTTTTTTACAACAAAAGTTTGCTGTCGCAGTTCGAGGATAATGTTATTCGAATAGGCTTTACGCCCCCAGGTACTACTTTTATGAGTGCCGACTGGCAGCTAAAAGCCGACCCAAATCACCTAAAAAGTTTACGCGTTTGGCTCGACCTGATAGAGATTGCCCCAAATCGTTTCGAGAAACTTTTACCAGCCCTAATAATCAACTTAAAACTTGGCGGTGTTCTTATTTTCGACACTGACCTTTTTCAGCGAAATGTATCAAATTTACTAAATGCAGATATCGGCAGGGTATTTAAACCTGTAAAAGAACTTTGTAGGCTATTCCCTGTGTTTTTTAATGAGATTGGTGCTGAGGGTGAACTTCGTGATGTATCAACCGAAATTGATACGCTCTCCAATAGGCAGGATAAGCTGATGCACTTTTTGCGGAAACAGATTCATGTGGATAGTAATAATATGCACCTAGATTTTGTAGAAAAAATCTTGGACTATTGGATAAATGGCAAGTTTGAGCAGCTATCGCCATTACTGCCTCCGGATATTAAAGATGCTGTATCGAGCGACGACCAGTGGCTAATGCCCATGCGCAAACTTATAACCGAGGCTTCCGAGCATCTATACATATCGCCATATGACCTTTTAAGCGAAACAAGGCAGAGTATTGATAAGGCTATTGGCCAAGTTTCAGGCGTTGAGGATTTGCATAAAAATAAGTTGAAACTATTTGTACATCTGGTGCATATACTACGCAGCAAGTATTTGGATGATGCAGCCGACATTGCACAGGAAATGCGTATGTGTGGATGCGTTGAACAACAGGATATTAGTGATTATGAGAAAGCAGAGAAAACAGCCGATAATTTAACCATGCTGAGGGTTATATACCAGTGCATGACTAACCTGAATACTATTGTTACCGACAAGAAAAAAACTGAGGGGTGGGAGACAATATACTATAAGCGTCATGTGGCATTTGGCATTCCTTCGATGTATGGACAGTACCACGAGCCAAAATTTGAGGCACTGGGGCGAATTTTTAAAATGGAGAAGGCAGCCTCAAAGATTATGCGTCAGATTGTTGCTAGCATTAACCTATCCTACATAACCGCCAATACGCTAAAACAAATAGTTGAGGTGTTGTCGCTTTTCTATCAGGGGCTCAATCTCGATGGCATAACCAACAAGGGATTTGAATCAAACCTAAAGATGCTGCGTTTTAGCCTAAGTTCATATAGCTTTTCGCTTAATCAGTACATTAATATCTTCCAGTTTCTGAGCAACAACGTAAAGGAGATTATTGGCAACTCGTTTTATCGTCGGTTCGATGGCATACTTAAGGATACTGTTCCTCGCTACCTTAGCGAAACCGATGAAACCGATACCCAATTCTCATTTCATAAGCAATCGGAGTCGTTCTACCGCGATATGCTATCGTCCTCGTTTCTGCTTCAGAACCTCGATAATTTTATTGCGGATGTACTAAGCTGCCTTAACGAAATGGCTCTTCTTTATACAGAAGAAAAGTTAAGGGATATTGTGGATTTTGATATTCAAATGCTGATTACATCCCTACAAACGCCAAATCCTAAACTTGATAATAAAGTGTTTTTGGGCTCAAAAGGCTATTTTCTAAAGAGTATTTATCAAGAAGAATTCCCTGTACCACCAGGCTTTATTCTTACCACTGAACTTTTTCGTAGGCGTAGCACCATAATGGATTATAAACCCTTAAAATCTGATTTTGAGAAAGCTGTAAAAAAATATCTAGGTAAGATTGAGCATGTTGAGGGTAAGCAGTTTGGCGACATCAAAAACCCACTACTCCTTTCGGTTAGGTCGGGTGCACCCATATCGATGCCTGGGGCAATGAACACTTTTTTAAATGTGGGAATGAACGACAGTATTGCTGAGTCCCTTAGTAAAAAGCCAAACATGGCTTGGACAGCGTGGGATTGTTATAGGCGGTTTTTGCAATCGTGGGGGCAGGCTTTTGGGGTTGAGCGTGCAGTTTTCGATAGCATAGTTTCAAGGCATCAGGATAGCGTTGGTGCTGAGATTAAAGACTTTTTTGACCCCAAACAGATGCGCGAAATTGCAATGGAATACAAGGAACTACTTACAAAGCGCAAAGTTCCGTTGTACGACGATATCTATGAGCAACTTTTTGCTGCAATAAATATTGTTTTCGATAGCTGGGACGGAGCAAGGGCTCAACTCTATCGTAAACATTTACAGATTGCCGATGAGTGGGGAACTGCTGTAATTATTCAGTGCATGGTTCTGGGGAATATTCACCGTTCGTCTGGAACGGGTGTGGTTTTTACCTATGATGCTACCACCGAAAATCCTGGGCTGAGATTAAACGGCGATTACTCGCTATTAAGTCAGGGCGATGATGTGGTAGGAGGGATAATCAACGTACTACCAATTTCGGAGCATCAGAGAAAGGGCAAAAAAGGTTCAAAAAGCAAATCGCTACAGACGGAGCTGCCAAGAATATATCAGCGCCTGTTTAAACTTGCCGAAAGGCTGGTGAACGAGTTGCATTTTGGTCATCAGGAAATTGAGTTTACCTTTGAGTCGGACAACCCCTACGATTTGTATGTTCTGCAAACCCGTGACCAGCAGATTTATAAGCCAGAAGTAAAAATCATGTACCAAGCACCTCCTGCTAGAACAAAGTTGCTAGGCAAGGGGATTCCCATTGGAGCATCCATACTGAATGGTGTAATTGTGTTCGACCAAAAAGATTTGGCAAAGCAAAAGGAGCTAAACCCCGACGGTAAGTTTATTTACGTTAGCTCCGATACCACACCCGATGACCTCCCAATTATTTTTGAATGTGATGGCCTAATTACTTCTCGCGGAGGAGCAACCTCGCATGCGGCAGTTACTGCAGGGCGACTAGGGAAAATTTGCATTGTAAACTGCAATGATATGGTTGTTTTGAGCCATAAAAAGGCCTGCATCTTTGGCAAATTCAATTTAACCACTGGCGATGCCATTTCGGTTGATGCACATACAGGCAGTATTTATTCAGGTCATTACGAGCTACAGCATGGTTAGAAATAAATGTGCTTTAGTGTTTTTAGACACTCTTTGCCTATTATAAGTTTCATAATGCTAATTTTGTAGCCTAAATAAGCTACAATGAATAAGGTAAGAATTGGGATTAACGGCTTTGGGCGGATTGGTAAGATGTTCTTCCGATTATTGGCTCATCACCCAGAAATAGAGTTGGTTGGAATTAATGACCTAATGGACGATGAAATGCTTCTTTACCTACTGAAGTACGATACCGTGCACGGAAGGTTTGGGAAAGAAGTTGAGGTAAATAATGGCCAGTTACATATTAACGGATGGCATGTGAACATTGGGCACCATACAAACCCATCGGAAATTCCTTGGAAAGAGTGGGATGTTGATATAGTTGTTGAATCGTCGGGTCATTTTACCACACGCGAAAGTTTACAGCAGCATATTGATGCAGGAGCAAAACGGGTAATCCTTTCGAGTCCAACATCCGATGAGCTAGATTTTACGGTAGTGATAGGGGTAAACGAAGATAAATTACTCCCTGAACACAGAATAATCTCCAATGCCAGTTGTACAGCCAACTGCGTTGCGCCAGTTTTGAATTTGCTAAACAATGAAATTGGCATTGAATCAGCATTCCTAAATACGGTTCATCCTTATACCAATAATCAGCGCATCATCGATTCGCCTCATCACGATTTTCGCAGGTCGCGTGCTTCGGCCAACAATATTATCCCAACTTCAACCAGTGCAATTGGTGCCATACATACCATTATTCCTGAATTAAAGAATAAGTTTAACGGAATATCAACCCGCGTGCCTATTGTTTGTGGTGCACTTTCGGAGTTGGTTATTACTTTTCCCGAAAAAATTACTGAGGAGTCGATAAATAGTCTTATAATGAAGTATGCACAAGGAAGCATGAGCAGTATCCTTAAATATGCAACCGACCCAATTGTTTCGAGCGATGTAATTGGTAGCGAATACTCCTGTATTTTCGATTCGTTGGCCACTAAAGTTGTAAGTAACAACACTGCGCAGATTATCCTTTGGTACGACAACGAGATTGGCTACTCCAACAGACTGGTTGACCTTGTTCTGATTATGGCAAACCAAATGGGTTTAGTGTAGCCTTATGATGTTAATTAACATCCAGCCATTTTTTGATGCTGCAAAAATAAAGTGGATATTTAAGTGTAAATCTAATTCTCAAAAATAATGGAGCCCGTAGTGAAAGGAAAAAATTACCTTGGAATCAATAGTTTAGGCCGAATAGGCAAGTTAATGCTTTGGAATCAGTTGGTTAGCCGTGATTTCGATGGAGTTGTGGTAAACCTTGGTCGCGAAGTAGGTAAAAAGCCCGAGGATGTAATTTGTGCCCTTGAGACGGACTCATCTTACGGTCGACTTGAGCATTTTCTTTATGGGCACTCAGGTAAAAAGGTGATATTTAAGTTGATAGATGCCGAAAATTTTGTTTTCGATATCGATGGGATGTACGTTAAGATACTTACCAAGGAGCGCAACCCAAAGAATATACCTTGGGCTAAGGAAGGGGTGCAAATTGTGGTTGATTGTACAGGCCAATTTCTCGACCCAACAGCAGATATCGATTCAGGAAGAGGAAGCATTAGGGGTCACTTAATGGGAGGTGCAAAAAAAGTGGTAGCATCAGCACCCTTCAAGATTAAGGATTCGGCGAAGAAAATGCCTGACGATAGTTTAATGATGGTATATGGTATTAACCATTTGAATTTTGACCCACTTAAGCATCATGTTGTCTCAGCAGCAAGCTGCACCACAACTGGGTTAGCACATATGATTAAGCCTTTGCTCGAGAATGAGGCAACCTCAAACATCCTTACGGCTTCAATGTCAACAGTACATGCTTCAACTAACACCCAATCGGTGCTCGATACCATACCAAGTATGGGAACATCCGATTTACGTAAAACCCGATCCGTACTCAATAATATTATACTTTCAACCACTGGGGCAGCCAAAGCACTCGATTCAATAATCCCCGAAATTCAGGAGATTGGGTTTATGGCTGACTCGGTTCGAATTCCCACTAGTACCGTATCGCTTATTACCCTTAACCTAACATTTTATAGTGAGATTGATGCCAAGGGTAACCCAACCATTAACCGAAGCCTTATTAACAATATCTACAAAGATGCAGCAGCAGGGGCACAGCGCGACATGGTGATTTTTTCTGAAAGGCAAAATGTGTCTTCGGATTTAATTGGCTACAGAGCCGCTGCGGTTATTGAGGGGCACGAAACGCATACCCGTACGGGTTTCATTAAATTGCCCGTTGAAGCTCTAGCCAAATATGGGGTGAAGGCAGACAGTGCCATAAACATTCCTGTTACGCACCTTAAGGTTTTTGGATGGTACGATAACGAGTATGGCAGCTACGTGAACTTTCTCACAAGGCTTGTATGCCATGTTAATGCATCGCTTAGGTAAATCGGCATTCGATACTGAAGACCATAAGTTTTCCTGTTTTTAGGGTTAGGTTGATTTTTTCTGAATTTACTCCCATTTAAAATTCATCTAATTGTACCCTATTCCTTGTTCCATCCCAAAAATGAGTTTTAATTCATTTAATTCCACTATTTTTGTAGATGTTTTTACTTAATTGGATATTAATATAATGCGATTTTCAAATGACCCAAGAAGAACTTTTTAAAAAACTGATTGCGCACAGCAAGGAGTATGGATTTGTTTTCCAGAGTAGCGAGATTTATGATGGCCTTAGCGCAGTTTACGATTACGGACAGAACGGTGTTGAATTAAAGAATAATATTCGTCAGTACTGGTGGGAAGCAATGACTCGCCTAAACGAGAACATTGTGGGCATCGACTCAGCTATATTTATGCACCCTAAGGTTTGGACTGCTTCGGGTCACGTTGGGGCTTTTAGCGACCCCCTTATTGATAATAAGGATAGTAAAAAGCGATACCGCGCCGATGTGCTAATTGAGGAGTGGATAGAAAAGCAGAGCGAGAAAATATCAAAAGAGGTAACCAAGGCAAAAAAACGCTTTGGCGACAGTTTTGACGAGGCAATGTTTATAAAAACTAATCCTAGAGTTCTCGAAACACAGGAGAAGATTGATACTGTGAGCAACCGTATGGCAACATCTTTGGGAGAAGATGATTTAGCCGAGGTTAAAAAAATTATTGAGGATTGCGAGATTGCTTGTCCCGTATCGGGAACCCGTAACTGGACTGAGGTTCGGCATTTCAACCTGATGTTTGATACCAAAATGGGTTCCGTTAGCGACGATGCAAATGTGATATACCTTCGCCCTGAAACTGCACAGGGTATTTTTGTTAACTATTTGAACGTGCAGAAAACTGGTCGCATGAAACTTCCTTTTGGTATTGCCCAAATAGGAAAGGCTTTTCGTAACGAAATTGTTGCACGACAGTTCGTTTTCCGTATGCGTGAGTTTGAACAGATGGAGATGCAGTTCTTTGTTCGACCTGGTGAGGAGTTGGAGTGGTTCGAGTTTTGGAAGGAGAAACGCATGCGTTGGCACACTGCCCTTGGGTTTGGAGACGATAATTATCGTTTTCACGAGCACGCTAAGCTGGCTCACTACGCTAATGCCGCCTTCGATATTGAGTATAAATTTCCATTTGGTTTCAAAGAGGTTGAGGGTATTCATTCTCGTACCGATTTTGATTTAGCTAGTCACCAAAAACTTTCGGGTAAGAAATTGCAGTATTTTGATTCCGAGTTAAACAAAAACTATGTCCCCTATGTGGTTGAAACCTCAATAGGATTGGACCGTACTTTTTTGATGGTTTTGTCGGCGGCCTACACCGAGGAGAAAATAACTAGGGATAACGGTAAAGTTGATGAGCGCGTTGTGCTCCGAATTCCCCCTGCCCTTGCCCCGATTAAACTGGGCGTTTTCCCTTTGGTTAATAAGGATGGTTTGCCCGATAAAGCCCGCCAGATAATGGACGACCTTAAGGTTGACTTTAAATGCCAGTACGAGGAAAAGGATAGCATTGGCAAACGCTACCGTCGTCACGATGCTATTGGTACACCATTTTGTGTGACTATTGACCATCAGTCTCTTGAGGATAACACGGTTACCATTCGCCATCGCGATACCATGGAGCAGGAGAGGGTTGATGCTTCTCGTTTGCGTGAGATTATGGAGGAGAAGGTGAGCATGAAAAGTTTGCTTAGGAGCATTTAACAACAGAACTATTCTTTTTTAATAGTTGGTTTGTTCCAACCGATTAACTGTTTTCTAAAATCAAACTCCATTGGTGGTGAGGAAAAGGGTTTTAATAATTACGTATTACTGGCCTCCGGCAGGAGGCAGTGGTGTTCAGCGTTGGCTAAAGTTCACAAAGTATTTGCGTTCTTTTGGGTGGGAACCCGTAATTTATACTGCAGCTAATCCCGAAGCTCCTGCAATGGATTATAAACTTCTTAATGAGGTGCCTGCAGGGATTGAGGTTTTAAAGAAGTCCGTGTGGGAACCCTATAATCTTTTTAGGGTAATATCGGGTCGTAAAGGGCAAAAGTTTGGTGCAGGTCTTGCCTCAAAGGGCAAGTCGAATAAAGATGCTCTGAATAAACTTGCTATTTGGATTAGAGGAAACTTTTTTATACCCGATGCTCGTATGTTCTGGATTAGACCCTCAGTGAAGTATCTTACAAAGTATCTTGCAAATAACCCTGTAGATGCTATTATTTCAACTGGGCCGCCTCATACCACACACCTAATTGCAAAACGGGTTAGCAAACGATTTTCCACTCCTTGGTTGGCTGATTTTAGGGATCCGTGGACAAATATTGATTTTTTCGATGATTTAAAACCAACGTATTTTGCAAAAAAAATCCACAGGGGATTGGAGAAAAATGTCTTATCTCAGGCTCAAAGTGTAGTAACTGTAACAAAGGGTTGGGCGGACGATCTTTCATTAATTAGCAAAACTAGGGTAATTGTGGTCGAAAATGGCTACGACCCCGAAGATTTCGATAACGTTGAGGTGGAAATGGATAAGGGGTTTACGCTAACCCATATTGGGACGTTGTCGCCAAACCGCAACTGCAATTTACTATGGCAGGTGCTTGGCGAAAAGGTGAAAACCGAGGCAGAGTTTGCCAAACATTTTAGACTTAGGTTTGTTGGTAGTGTTGATTCCTCTGCATATAACGCAATTAACCTTAACGGGTTATTACCTTATGCTGAGTTTTTGGGTTACCTGCCGCATGATCAGGCAGTAAATTTACAGTTAAGATCCAGTGCCCTTTTATTATTAGTGAATAATAGTCCAAATGCGCTAGGTATCCAAACGGGTAAAGTTTTTGAGTATATGGCAGCAAAGCGACCCATACTAGCCGTAGGACCAGTAGCTGGCAATTCTCATGATTTAATTAGTGAAACACAAACTGGCATTTTTGTCGATTTTACAGATATTGACCAAATTAAACAGGGGGTTGACAAATTATGGCAATGGTACCAAGATGATTTTATAGGGTTTAATCCCAGAGGGTACAAAAATTATTCGCGAAAAACCTTGGCAAAACGTATTGCGGATTTACTGGACGATTTAGTTAAATAATTAATTTTTTTAAAATAAGTTTATGATTAATAGCTATCCGAACGAGAAGTGGGAAGTGTTAGAATTTAAGAGCAGAACTGGATTAAGTTATGCTGTATCTAGTTATGGAAGAGTAGTAAGTTTTAATACCACTATAGAGCAGGGAAACCTACTTGGTTGTGGCACAAATAAGGGATATAAAATATTTAGAAGGAATTTTAGTAAGGATGGAAAGAATAGGTCAGAAGCGGTCTATGTTCACAAGTTAGTTGCCGATAAATTTATTCCTAATCGAAGTCCAAACCAAATATATGTTATTCACCTTAATTATGTTAAGGACGATAATAGGGTGGTTAACCTTAGGTGGGCAAGCCAAGAGGAACTCAATGAGCATCAAAGATCAAATCCTCGTGCTGTGAGCGATTATAAACGATTACATAAACACAACAGATTACATCATTATAAACTTAGTGAGCCTGAGGTTAAAGTGCTTAAACGAAAACTTTTAGATCCTAAGCGCAAAACTAGAATAAAGATGATTGCACGAAATTTTGGGGTAAGCGAAATGCAGCTTTACAGAATTAAAAGAGGAGAGAACTGGGGGCATGTAAAGCCTTAGTACAATCTTTATGTTTGGCTCCTTTTATCCTCAGTCACTTATGGTTGTTGCCTAAGGGAATATTTTTTATCACCTACTTACTTTAGCCAAGTTCTTCAATATACTAATTTTTTAGCCTAGTGAGGATATCTTATTCCCAGCTATAACCGATGTATTGTTAGGTAGTTTAACCTGCTAGTCCAAAGATTGAGAATCTATTGCCTTGCACCAATTTTAATCTTGCCTTCTAGAGTTGATACAATAATCCTTATTTCTTTAAAAGGTAAATTTCATTCATGGGTCAAAACCTTTGTTCCTAAATTGATTTAGTCTTATAAAGTTACTATGTTGCGTGAGAATGTAACAAATATTGTGCGTCAGCATTAGCGTTCGCAGCGTAATCCATTAATAGACAGATTGAAAGAATTTGGGAAAATATTGCGAATGCGCTTGTCTTGTTTTATTAAATTCGTATATTCGTACTTTGTGAACACGTTATTAACGTCATCACCGTAATTCCATATTGCTTATGCCCTACCGACGCCTTCCCAACACCGATACTGCCCGTTTAAGAGCACTTAAAGCAGCTGCTATAAAGGGTAAAGAGTTACATCCCTTCAAATTAGCATTTTCTCAGAGTTCTTTCTCTAAAGTTAAGTTTTTTGTAAATAACTTTGAGAAGGCAATTCTCAACTATAGAGCTGTATATGACACGCAGGTTGAGAGAAATAAGGAGTATAATGAAATAACAAAGAAAGCAAGGCTTTACCTTTCGCATTTTATCCAAGTGCTTAACATGGCCATTGCGAGGGGTGAACTACCCGAAAAGGTCCGCCTAACTTTTGGTATGGATGAGGATGAGAGAAGGTTGCCAAACCTTTCTACAGACAAGGATTTATCCGAATGGGGTAAAAGAATTATTCAAGGTGAGACTCAGCGAATGGGCATGGGGCAGACTCCCATTACAAATCCAACTATAGCCGTTGTAAAAGTCAGGTACGAAAACTTTGTTGAGGCCTTTAATCATCAGCGGATACTTCAGCAAAATACGCAACGATGCCAAGCTGAACTTGAAGATCTTCGCCAAAAAGCCGATGAGATTATCTTAGATATATGGAATGAGGTTGAGGATACATTAAAGGACCTTCCCGGCCACGAAAGACGCGAGCAGGCTCAGGAGTATGGGTTAGTGTATGTGTACCGGAAAAATGAGATTAAAGACCTTCAGATGTTTGATCGGGTAGAACTTGATTTCTAACCCTATCCTTCCAAAGAGTCCACAGAAGGAAACCTGAAAGTATTAAACTTGCTATTCCTAGAAACCAACTGTGCGATGGTTCTCCAATGTTCTCAATATCCATAGGAACAACGCCTACGCCAACTAAGTAGTAAAGAAATACTGCAAGGCCATTGTGCACGAAATGAACTAGTATTGGTATTTTAATTGAGCCAGTCCAAAGGTATAGGTATCCAAATATTACACCTAATATAAATCTTGGGATAAACCCTAAAAATTGCATATGTATTGCGCTAAATATTAGCGAGGTAATAATAATTCCCGCAGCGCTATTGTTGGTTAGTTTGATAAAATATTTTTGAAGAACCGATCTGAAAAAAAGTTCCTCGCCAATGGCGGGAAGAACAGCCACCATAAAAAGGTTAAGTGCTAAAACGCTGTACTTATCCGTAATCAGTAGTCTTTTCATCAATTCTTCTGCCGACTCCTCCATTTGAATCATCCACTGAGGTACTGAAATATCAGCGTTAAGCGAGGCTATTAGATTTATTCCGGGGAGTAATATAGCAATCATAGCTATGGCTAAAAGCATATGCTTTGTGTTTACTTGATTAAAACCAAGGAATGACAGCGGATTTTTAGAGGCCAAAAGGGCAATGAGTATTGCCGGGAAAATAAACATTCCAGTGGTTTGGAACATCTGCATAATGCGGATTGTAGCTAGCCCACCAGCTGTGTCAGAGGTAGGCGAAAGGTTTTGAGCGATATCCCAACTTCCCGTAATTAGTCCAGCAGTAATTGCTCCCATAAAAAGGAAAAGAATAAAACCTAGGGTAAGGAAAACAAATGAAAATATAATTCCTTTTTGGGGTGTGATTCTGGAACGGATATGGTTTATCATTATATTTTTTTGTCAAATATAGTTAAGGTTTTTTCTCGAAGCAATTTGCTTATGCTTCAAATTGTGTTTTATTCAGAAGTCTGTATATTTTTGTAGTCAAATTTTAAAGGGAACAGTGAAGATAGGATCTATAGATTTAGGCGAAAAGCCTTTGCTTCTGGCTCCAATGGAGGATGTTACCGATCCTTCGTTTCGTTATCTATGTAAACGATTTGGAGCCGATATGATGTACACCGAGTTTGTTAATTCCGATGGACTTATTCGTGATGCTTCGAGCTGTCAGGTTAAACTTAATATTTTTGAACACGAGCGACCAATTGGTATTCAGTTATATGGTCACATTATTGAGAGTATGGTTGAGGCATGTAAAATAGCCACTTTAGCAAACCCCGAGGTAATTGACATCAACTTTGGCTGCCCAGTTAAAAAGATTGCCAACAGGGGAGCAGGCTCGGGAATGATGAAGGATATTCCCAAAATGGTGGAGATGACAAGGCAAATTGTGAACGCTACTCCAATCCCTATTACAGTAAAAACACGTTTAGGTTGGGATGATGAATCAAAGCATATTGTTTCTATTGCTGAACAACTACAAGATGTAGGTGTTCAAGCATTGACTATTCATGGTCGTACAAGGGTACAACTTTACAAAGGACAAGCCGATTGGACCCTTATAGGTGAAGTAAAGTCTAACCCCCGAATGCATATTCCCATTGTAGGAAACGGCGATATTGACAGCCCTGAAAAAGCAATGGAGATGTTCAGCCGGTATGGGGTTGACGGTATTATGATAGGTCGTGCAACCTACGGTAGACCCTGGATTTTTCAGGAGATTAAGCACTATATGCAGAAGCGTGAACTAATGAAGCCTTTTACGGTGGAGGAGAGAGTTTCCATAGCAAAGGAACATCTTTCAAAATCAATGGAGTTTAAAGGCGAAAGAAGAGGAATTCTTGAGATGCGAAGGCACTTTACATGCTATTTTAAGGGTTTAGCGAATTTTAAGGAGTTGAGATTAAGGCTTGTTACCTCCGACAGCGCTGATGAGCTAAATGACATACTCAATCTGGTTGCCGAGCGTTATGCAGATTCACTGCCCGATTTGAACATTAACCCATCACCCTGGGTCTAATTTCATCAATTTATTTACTTTAAAAACGTAACCGTTGAAAATAAAAACGATATTAAAGTCAACCCCTTTTTTGGCTATTCTTGCTAGTATGCTATGGTCAACTGCCTTTGTGGCCATTAAAATTGGCTTAAAATATAACCACCCATTTCAGTTTGCAGGTATAAGGTTTTTTATTTCGGGGTTGTTGATAATCCCATTTATTCCAAATTTAAAGGCGAGCATGCTAATAGCTAAGCAGAATTTTCCAAAGATTTTACTGGTAGGTTTTGTACAAACCTTTTTACAGTATGCGCTTTTTTACAAAGGAATTAATTTGGTTCCAGGTGCGTTGGGGGCAATGGTAATTGGGTCGGGTCCTTTGTTTGTTGCAATTGTTGCGCACTTACTTTTGCCAAACGATAAGTTAACAAGACGAAAGAATATCAGCATAGCCTTAGGGCTAATGGGAGTAGTTGTTATCAGCTTAGGAAGGAACAAAATGGGTGCTGCGGGTCCTTTTGTTGGAGTGGGAATTCTAATCTTAATCGGGAATAATATACTTGGCGGATTGGGGAATATTCTTGTTGCTACCGATAAACGTAGAATACCTCCCATGGTATTTAGCTCACTATCAATGATAATTGGTGGTGCCTCTCTCTTTATACTTGGTTTAGTAACCGAGGGATATCAGGCAGGTCCTTTCCCCGTAGAGTATTATTTTTCGCTGGGCTGGTTAAGTTTCCTTTCGGCAGCAGCGTTTTCTTTATGGTATACACTATTACGGCGCCCCGGGGTTAAAGTCTCCGATTTGAATATGTGGAAGTTTATAATTCCTTTGCTGGGTGCTGTACTTAGTTGGATATTGTTGCCCGACGAAAGTCCCACTTCTTTGGCTATAGTAGGCATGGTGCTTATTGCCCTATCGTTGGTTGCCCTAAACTGGCAAGTAAAAAAGCGTGGTTTGTAGCCACGCTTTTACGAAAGAATGTTTATATACTTTTATTTCCGAGAACCACAGTATAGCTTAAGCATTTGCTCAGCAGGCTGATATTTTAGTTCAACAGCACGACTAAAGTCGCTGCACGCACCTTCTGTGTCCTGCACGTTGATTCGCGATATTCCTCTGTTGTAGTATGCTTCCGCATTCCTTGGGTCAAACTTTAAAATTACATTATAGTCTTCAAGAGCTTTCTGATGGTTCCCAAGAATAGCCTTAGAAACTGCCCGGTTGTAGTATGCCTGTGCAAAATCATTGTCGAGCTCAATTACCTTGGTAAAATCGTCTATGGAACCTTTGTAGTCCTTGGCAAGTGCTTTGGCAATTCCCCTTCCGTAGTATGCTCTTTTATAGCTGTCGTTTAAGCTTATTGCCTTGGTAAAATCATTTATAGCCTGCTTAAAACTGTTCTTTTTAAGGTAGGCACCACCTCGGGCTCCGTAAGCCAACTCGTAGTTTTGGTCAAGCTTTATAGCACTATTAAATAGTGCAACCGATTCGTCAATCTTGTCCAGATTATACTTTGCCTGTCCAAGATGATAGAAGATTTCCTTATCGTTTTTATCAAGTTCAAGAACTTGCTCAAGATCATCTTCGGCACCTTTGTAATCCTGAATTTTAAGCTTAAAAACTCCTCGTTGTTTGTAGGCCAATACGGGAGACTCTTCGTTCTCAATCATCTTGTCATAATCGGAAATGGCTCCCATAAAATCTTCAAGATTACCCCTTGATTCACCTCTGCTGTAAAAAGCCTCGAGATTCGAACCGTCCAATTCAATACTTTTATTGTAATTGTCTACTGCCTCATCGAATTTACCCTGAGAGGCCATAATTAAACCTCGTTGGTAGTATGCGTTTGAACTTGAGTCGTTTAGTTCAATGGCCTTGTTTACATCGTCCAGCGCTTTGTCAATGGACTTAAGTTCGCGGTATGATTTCCCTCTATTTAAAAAGAAATCTGATTCTTCAGAATTTAGCTCAATGGCCTTATTAAAATCAGCAATGGCAGCCGAATTATCTTGCAGTAGCGTGTGAACAATACCCCTAGCATTATAAAAATTAGCATCCTTTTTGTTGAACCAAATGGCACTGCTGAACTTTTTAATAGCTTGCTCGTACTGTGCGGAGTCAGTTAGCGATAAACCGTTTTCGTATTGCTTAGTAGCAAGGTGTGGACGTAATAGCACAAATGCAACACCAGCGGCAACAATAAGAACAAATAGGACAATGGCTAACTTTCTCATGGTATATTTTTTAACAAAAATAATTAAAAGCAGCGAGATAAAAGACTATAGCGATAAAATTGTCAGTTTGGCTTAATCGCTCACCTTGGCGCTAATGTACTCCCTATTCATCTTGGCTATGTACGTTATGGATATGCCCTTTGGGCATTCTGCTTCGCATGCTCTGGTATTGGTACAACTACCAAAACCCAATTCATCCATTTTTGCAACCATGTTTTTCACTCTCTCCTTGGCCTCAATTCTCCCTTGTGGAAATAGTGCGAGTTGCGAAACCTTTGCGGCAACAAACAGCATTGCTGATGAGTTTTTACAGGCTGCTACACAGGCACCACATCCAATGCATGATGCTGCATCAATGGCTAAATCATAATTAGCTCTTGATACGGGAATGGCATTTGAGTCTTGGGCCGCGCCAGCATTTACAGACACAAAGCCTCCAGCCTGCATTATCTTGTCAAAAGCGTTTCGTTCTACAATTAAGTCCTTAATAACAGGGAATGCAGCAGCTCTCCAAGGTTCAATGGTTATTGTTTCGCCATCTTTAAACTCACGCATGTATAGTTCGCAGGTTGTGGTTCTGCCTAGTTTACCATGAGGTCGTCCGTTGATATATAGGCTACAGCAACCACAAATACCCTCGCGGCAGTCGTGCTCATAGGCAACGGGCTCTTTCCCTTCGGTTATTAACTTGTTATTGAGATAATCAAGCATCTCGAGGAAAGACATTTCGGTAGAGACTTGGCTAAGGTTATATGTTTCAAATTTTCCTTTTGCCTTAGGATTTTCCTGTCTCCATATTTTTAACTTAATATTCATACCAATTGTTGTTGAGGTTGATACAGTTTATTTATAGCTGCGCTCTTGAGGTTTAACGAACTCAAATTTCAAATCCTCTTTGTGCATTGTATGCTGTTTTTCGGGTCCATTGTATTCCCAAACAGCAACGTACGAGAACTTGGAGTCGTTGCGTTTCGTTTCTCCCGACTCGGTCTGGCTCTCTTCTCTAAAGTGTGCCCCGCAGCTCTCCTCTCGGTTAAGAGCGTCTTTGCAAAGTAGTTTGGTAAGTTCAAAATAATCGGCAACTCTTATTGCTTTTTCAAGTTCTTGGTTAAGGTCGTTGGCTTTACCAGGAACCCTTACATCTTTCCAAAACTCTTTTTCAAGTTCCTCAATAAGGGGTAAGGCCTTTTTTAAACCTTCTTCGTTGCGATACATGCCACAATAATCCCACATAATTTTGCCTAGCCTTTTGTGAAACGATGTAACCGTTTTTGTTCCCTTAACCGAAAGTAACTTGTTAACCCTATCATTTGCATCGTTTTCTGCAGTCTCAAACTCAGGGCTATCAGTTGAAATCTTGGGTGTTTTTATATCATCGGCTAGATAATCGGTTATTGTAAAGGGAAGAATAAAGTAACCGTCGCCAGCGCATTGCATAAGCGAACTTGCTCCCAATCTGTTTGCACCATGATCGGAAAAATTAGACTCTCCAATGGCAAATAAGCCTGGTATGGTAGTCATTAGGTTATAGTCAACCCAAAGGCCTCCCATTGTATAGTGTCCTGCGGGGTAAATACGCATTGGTGTTTTATATGGAGATTCACCAGTTATCTTTTCGTACATTTCAAAAAGGTTACCGTACTTACCCTCAATTACCTTTTCTCCTTGTTTGTTAATGGCATCGCGGAAATCGAGGTAAACTGATAATCCTGAGTCGCCAACTCCAAATCCAGCATCACAGCGCTCCTTTGCAGCCCTCGAGGCCACATCGCGGGGAACTAGGTTACCAAATGCAGGATATCGTCTCTCTAGGTAATAATCACGTTCATCATCGGGGATCTCGATTGGTTTGCGCTTATCGCCCTTTGTTTTGGGAACCCAAACTCTGCCATCATTCCTAAGCGATTCACTCATAAGGGTGAGTTTGCATTGATAATCGTTAAGAACGGGAATTGACGTTGGGTGAATTTGGATAAAACTCGGATTTGCAAAAAGTGCTCCGCGTTTATGGGCATTCCAAGCGGCAGAACCGTTGGAGTTTACTGCAAGGGTTGAAAGGTAGTAGATTGTACCATAGCCACCTGTAGCGAGTACAACAGCGTGGGCAGAGTGGCGCTCGGTTTCTCCAGTTATAAGATTCCGTACAATAATCCCTCTTGCTTTACCGTCAACAACAACCAAGTCGAGCATCTCGCGCCTTGAGTACATGGTTACTTTACCAGTTTGCATTTGCCTAATTAGGGCGCTATAGCCTCCAAGTAAGCATTGTTGCCCTGTTATCCCTTTGGCATAGAATGTACGGCTTACCTGAACACCGCCAAAAGAGCGATTGTCGAGTAAGCCTCCGTAATCGCGGGTAAAGGGAACACCCATTGCCGTGTAGTGATCAATAACCTGATTACTAACCTCGGCTGCACGGTAAACGTTTGCCTCGCGCGACCTATAGTCGCCGCCCTTTATCATATCGTTAAATAGACGATTGACACTGTCGTTATCGTTTTTGTAGTTCTTAGCCGCATTAATTCCCCCTTGTGCTGCAACTGAGTGTGCTCGTCGGGGTGTATCCTGATAGCTGAAAACCTTTACATTATAGCCAAGTTCGGCAAGGGTTGACGCTGCGCCTGACCCTGCAAGGCCAGTACCCACAACAATAATGTCGAGTTTACTCTTATTGGCAGGGTTTACAAGCCTAAGCGAGTTCTTATGCTTTGTCCACTTGTCGGCAAGTGGTCCTTCCGGTATCTTTGCATCAAGCTTAATCATATCTGTTGATGTTTATTTTTTAATAGTGTTTTGTGGATTTTAATGGATAAACCAAAAATAGAGAGGTATAATGGTAAATCCAGCTGCAATAACGGCTGCATAAATATACGATGCAACCTGAAGGCGCTCTATCCACTTAATATTGTTTAACCCAATGGTGTGAAATGCGCTCCAAAATCCATGGCTTAGGTGAAGCCCAAGCAATATTGCCGAAGCAATATAGATTAGGTTGTACCACCAATAGGCTACAAAAAATTCGGAGACTAACTCGTATGAGTTGAGCACTTGGGTAATCCCATTATCATACGATATGGTGGGTACTTCGCCAAACCTAAGTTTTAGGAAAAAATTGATGAGGTGGAGCACCAGGAATGCCAGAATGGTAAAGCCAAGGATGTACATGTTTTTCGAGGCCCAGCTGGTAAGTTCGTTTGTACCGCTTTTGGCGTATCCCACCGGACGGGCTTTCCTATTCTTTAGCGTTATGATTGTTGCATAAATTATGTGGAAAATAAAACCTAATGCCAACATAATTTCAACTGCCTTAAGAAGTGGAGTGGTAGAAAGGAAGTGGGCGGCCTCGTTGTAGAGTTCACCATCGCCAACTAAAAGTAGTAGGTTTGTTCCCAGATGTACCAAAAGGAATATCATGAGAAAAAGACCAGAGATACTCAGAATCAACTTTCTCCCCAGCGAAGAATTAAAAATACCGTTCATAGAAATATGATTTGTGTTTGGGTAGGCAATATAGGTCATTTATTGGTATGAGAGCCAATAAATAGGCTTAAAGTTTAGGTGTTATTTAGCAGATTGAACTAAGGGTTAACCGTTTGGAGTTTGTTCTTATTTGATTAATGAATTGTCAAATTTTAGTAAAGAACCATTTCATACCACCAGTATTTTGTGTGTTTTTTGTGTTGAGTAATAAAAGGAAGCATAATATTTTCCTTTCGCTTTCTTGAATTTTATCTTAACTCTTGCAAGTAGTTATGATTCTTGTTGCAAACACAATGGGTACCTATGTACGAATAGTTTTTAGTACCTTCAAGTATCTATCTTTTATCATTCTGAGTTTTTCCTCGTCAAGGTTCTCTCGGTATATTCTCACCAAATCATCAACGCCCTTGTTGTGGTAAAAATATGCAGTGGCAGCATCAAAATAGATAAGTTTTGTATCAAATTTCACCTCCGATGTTATTTTTCTAAAATCATCCCATGGTATATAGTAAGGGAGCTTAAAAAAGCCGATATTAGGCTTATCCTGGTCTATATAGATTTCATCGTTGTATGGGTGTAGACAGAAAAAGCAACGCATTTTTATCATTGCCATTTCATTTTCAAATTTTTTTCCAGGCGATTTAAATTGAACTCCCTCCTTGTCGTAAAGCTCTTGTACCATATGTATCTGGCTGTAATTCTGAAGATTAATTAGCCTAATAACATAGCAGGTTTGATTAAATAATGTGACAGTACCAGTAACAGCATCTATTGGGAACTTTACTTTTTCCTGTACTTTAACGGTTGCTCTTATTAACTTTTCCAGAGGGAAGTACTCTGCTAGGATAAGGTAAAGCATTTTTGGCCTATTGGTTCTGGGTGTTTCATCGTAGTAACCAAAGTACGGCGAAACTGCCTCCAAAACGCAAGTGTTTTTCATAAGTATATCGTTGGTAATACACGAAAGGGGCTCTTCCTTTAGTACCCCACCATAGCGTTCAATGATATCAGACGTTTTCATGGCATTTAAGGTTTAGTATGAGGGTTTTATCAAATATACATATTTTTACCTTGCAGGTCAACCTTATGGCTCTGCTTTTGAGTAAGCCTAAAAATAAAAAAGCCCCAGCGGACTTGCTTGGGCTTTTTTAAAGATTAAAAATGTTCATACCATATCGGCGACCAAATCCTTTGTAACTTGACTTCTGCTGTGCGAAAGGTAAAACACTCTCATCGATGGTTTTAATGGTGTGACCATTGCCGTAATAGATTCGCTATCCTCTTGCTTTATAATTTCAATGGCTTTTAGTAGGGTATTATCAATTTGAGTGATTATAGGATAAAACCCTTCGTCATCGATAATATTACGAGCAATATAGGCAATCAGCTGAGTTTCAATTATAAGTTTTGATGTATTTATCTGGCTCCGATTTGGTTTAACTCCTTGTTTATCAGCAAAACTAATAAACTGTTCCATTATGTTAACCCCCCTTAGGTAACCAGTAAAATCTGTAGGTGTTTTAAGGGGCGAAAGACTTTTTCTATTTCGGTCGGAGTATTGAAAGGCGAATCGAAAAATTAGGTTTCGGCGGGCAACCAGATTAAAATAAGGGCTTGTACCTGTTGTGTCCAATGGGATAAAGTGATCGGGCATTATGCCACCGCCGCCGTAAACGGTACGCCCTTTAGGTGTAGTATATTTAAGTGAATCATCGAGCCTTATGCTGTCCTTTTCCTGAAATTCACCGTGTAGGAATCTGTTACTAATATCGTGGTAATAATCTTCGCTTCCAAGATCATAGGGTTTCTGTATGCTCCGACCGGTTGGGGTATAGTACCTTGCAATGGTTAGCCTTAAAGCAGAACCATCAGAAAACAGAACCTGTTCCTGAACTAAACCTTTGCCGAACGATCTCCGTCCAATAACCTCTCCTCTGTCGTTATCCTGTATCGCTCCGGCTAAAATTTCGCTAGCTGAGGCAGAAAACTCATCAATTAGAACTGCCACGGGGGTATTCACGCACCGCCCTTTGGCGTTTGAGTATACATTCTGACGGGCACGAGCCTTTCCTTGGGTGTAAACGATTAGTTTACCTTCGGGCAAAAATTCGTTGGCTATGTTTGTTGCTGCATCAAGGTATCCACCATTGTTTCCCCTGAGGTCGATAACAATCCTTTCCATGCCTTGCTTCTGTAGTTTTTCTACAGCAGTAATAAACTCGGTATAAGTAGTTCTGGCAAAGCGCGAAATCTTGATGTACCCTATCCCAGGCTCGACCATAAAACTGATATCGATGCTGTAGATTGGGATTTTGTCGCGAATTAGATCAAAATAGATAGCATCTGGTACTCCAGACCTACCGATTCCAAGTTTTACCTTGGTCCCGTTGTGTCCTTTGAGCATCTTAACTATATCATCCTGTGGGATGTTAACGCCGGCAACTAACGAGTCGTCAATACTAACAATTCTATCGCCGGGCATAATGCCAACACGTTCCGAGGGGCCACCAGGAATTGTTGTAACAACAACAATTGTATCGTTTGGCATGTTAAAGGTTACGCCAATGCCATCAAATCCTCCATCTAAAGGTTCGTTTACTGCTTTCAGATCGGAGGCTGGTATATAGACAGAGTGCGGGTCAAGATTCTTAAGAAGCGTAGGGATAGCAGACTCTACCAGTACCTCCATTGCAACGGTATCCACATACTGATCTTCGATGAAGTTAAGTACGCTTGAGAGTTTATCGGTTTTTGGGTAAACCGTTAGGCTGGTTCTGCCAGACTGTTTTTTTAGTGAGAAGCCTAAAAATAATCCGATCGCAAGAACTGCTGCTATTGCAAGAGGGTAGAGTATATCCTTTCTTCTATTATTGTATTCCATATCAGCCATTGGTATTTCCTTTCAAAAGTAATCCATAAAAAACCTGCAACATAGCCGTTAGCTATTATTTAACGTTTTTTGTTGTTAACTCTCAAGTTTAATAATTTCAATATCTGCTCTTTGAAGAAGTTCAATCCCTTCAGTCGCCCTGTAGTCGTCGCTATAAACCACTCTTCTGATACCGGCCTGAATAATTAGCTTTGAGCACTCAATGCATGGAGCAGAGGTTACATAAAGGGTTGAACCCTCGCTACTATTATTCGATTTTGCCACTTTCGTAATTGCATTTGCTTCGGCATGGAGAACATACTGTTTAGTACGACCATTCTCATCCTCACAAATATTTTCAAATCCGCTAGGGGTTCCATTATAACCGTCGGATATAATCATTTTGTTCTTCACTATAAGCGCACCAACCTGTCTGCGCTTGCAATATGAGTTTTTTGCCCATATGTGAGCCATCTCAAGGTATCGTCTATCAAACTCGGGTTGTTTTTCTCCGTAGGGAGGTAGATTCTCAGATTTGTCCATATTCTATCGATTAACCTTATTGTAAGATATAGTTGAAACTATCAAAGATATTAATTATTGTGGCTACAATACAAAACAAGCCTTAACCAAAAATGGTTTAAGGCTTGTTTGAAATTTGTACCCGGAGCCGGGATCGAACCGGCACAGTATTGCTACCACTGGTGTTTGAGACCAGCGCGTCTACCAATTCCGCCATCCGGGCGAGATAGAATATTTTGGTCTGCGAATATAGTGGGTTTTTTTCTTCTAGGCAATAGTTTCTTTTTAATTATAGCCAACAATGAGTTCTTTATACTACTTTGCCAATAAGCTTTGGTTCAGCAATTCTTTTGGCGGCCTTGTATATTCCATCCGCATCAATGCCACACTCTTTGTATAATTCTTGGGGGGTTCCATGATCGAGGAATCTATCGGGTATGCCCAATCGGAGTACTCTGGATGAAAAACCATTGTCGTTTAACCATTCCAGAACGGCAGAGCCAAATCCACCCTGTACAGTTCCATCCTCAACGGTAATAATTGTTTCAAATCGTTTGCCAATATGGGCCAATAGTTTGGCATCTAAGGGTTTTGCGAATCGCATATCGTAATGTGCAATGCTTATTCCATCTTCGGATAATTTTTCTACCGCTTCAGCAGCATTAATACCGATGGGGCCAAGTGTGAGGATTGCGATGTCGTTACCTTCTCGTAGCATTTTACCTGTGCCCACTTCAATAGTTTTGAGAGGCTTCTTCCAATCAACCATTGAGCCCCTACCTCTTGGATACCGAATGCTCCATGTGCCCATGTCATTTTGCTGTGCAGTGAACATCATGTTCCTAAGTTCCTCCTCGTTCAAAGGGGAGCATATGGTGATGTTGGGTATAGCCCTCATATAGGCAATATCGAATAAGCCATGATGCGTGGCTCCGTCTTCACCAACAATACCTCCTCTATCTAGGCAAAAAACAACGTTGAGGTTTTGCAAGGCTACATCGTGAATTATCTGGTCGTAAGCACGTTGCATAAACGATGAGTAAATATTGCAAAACGGAACTAAACCCTCTGTAGCTAAACCCGCAGCGAAAGTTACAGCATGCTGTTCGGCAATGCCCACATCAAAGGTTCGCTCCGGTAACTCTTTCATCATAATATTTAGTGAACAACCGCTTGGCATTGCTGGGGTAATACCAACTATGCGCTTATTTAGTTTGGCAAGTTCTAGTACGGTATGTCCAAAAACATCCTGAAATTTTGGTGGAGTTGGTTTATTAGTGGATACAATAATTCGTTCGCCTGTTATTTTGTTGAAGAGGCCAGGAGCGTGCCAAGCGGTTTGGTTAATTTCAGCGGGGCTAAATCCTTTACCTTTTACGGTAACGCAATGTAGCAGTTTAGGTCCAGGAATATTTTTTAGATCATTAAGCACCTGTGTAAGGTAAACTACATCATGGCCATCAATTGGACCAAAATACCTAAAGCCAAGCGATTCGAAAAGGTTACTTTGTTTTAATAGTGTTGATTTTACAGCATTTTCTAACTTTTGCACCATTGACCGTGCGCTTGGCCCTATCTTATTAAACTTGCCAAGTAGGTCCCAAACATTTGTCTTAACCCTATTGTAGGTTTGCGATGTTGTAATGTCGAGAAGATATTCTTTTAGTGCACCCACGTTGGGGTCGATAGCCATGTTGTTATCATTGAGAATAACCAATAGGTTAGAATTAAGCGACCCCCCGTTATTAAGCCCCTCAAAGGCCAACCCAGCTGTAAGCGATCCATCACCAATAATTGCAACAGTTTGCCTATCCTCATTTTTTAGTTCCGATGCAATAGCCATTCCCAAACCCGCAGAAATTGACGTAGAACTATGACCAGTACCAAAAGCATCATATTTACTCTCGCTTCGTTTGGGGAATCCGCTAATGCCATTATACTTCCGGTACGTATAAAACTGGTCTCTTCTGCCAGTAAGTATCTTATGCCCATAGGCTTGATGGCCAACATCCCAAATTAGCCTATCGTTAGGTGTATTGAATACATAGTGAAGAGCAACGGTAAGTTCAACCACACCTAGGCTTGCGCCAAAATGTCCGGGGTTTGATGAAACAACATCGATAATAAATTGTCTGAGCTCGTTGCTTAAGTCCACAAGATTTTCAACCTTAAGTTTTTTAAGATCATCAGGTGAATTAATTTGACTCAGAAGTGGGAACTGCATTTCAAGGTTGTTTTAAGAAGTGCAAAGTTAAAACAAATTTATCAAAATAAAGTTTCAAAAAGAATTGGTGCGTAGGTTTGTGCTTTATGGTTTAACGGTTTAACAATTATTTTGGCATAATGGCTTGTTGATAAAATCTTTATAAGGATTAGCAATAAAAAAACGGTATCACTGTCATTTTTGATATATTTGCTTCATTCAAATAATAAACTAAAAACACAGCGATGAATTTCACAAGACATAAAATAATAGTGATTGTTCTAATAGGCATATTTGTTCAATCATGTGTGCCCGCTAAAGAGTTTCAGGCGCTACAGGATAGGAATATTAAATGTGAGGAGGAACGCGAACGCTATTTTACCGAAAACGAGACGTTGGAGAAGAAGAATAAGGAGTTGGAGTCGGAGCTTAGGATACGTAAAGATGAACTTGAGCAACTTTTGGCCGATAGTACATCAAGGGCAATAGAGTTGTCAAGGTTAAAGGATGATAATGCGAAGTTAACAAATCGTTATAATGACTTACAAAGTGTTCAAGAGAGTTTTATGGCAGGTACCCAAAAAGAGTCTCGAAGGGTTTTGGCTCAATTGCAGGCAACGCAAGAAGAACTCCAAGAAAAGGGCGATGCTTTAAAGGAACTTGAGCGTCAGCTGAACTTAAGGCGAAAAAATCTTGAGGAACTCCAATCATACCTAAGCGAGCTAAAAAGCGATCTTGACGAAAGGAACACAAGAATTCAGGAAATGGAGAGCATATTGGCGCGCAAGGATTCTGCTGTTATGGCTCTTCGCCGTAAGGTTTCCGATGCCCTATTTGGCTTCGAGGGAAAAGGTTTAAGCGTGCAGCTTAAGAATGGGAAGGTATATGTGTCGCTTGATGAGCAGCTGATGTTTAAATCGGGGAGCCATGTTGTAGATGCAAATGGAATAAAAGCGCTAAGGCAACTAATTCCTGTGCTGGAGCAAAATCAGGATATCAATATTGTTGTTGAAGGCCATACTGACGACGTATCATTCCCTAAAAGGGGAGAATTGGAAGACAACTGGGACTTGAGTGTTAAGCGGGCTACGTCAATTGTCCGTATCCTTCTCGATAAATCAAAAATTGAACCCGCACGTATTTCGGCTTCAGGTCGAAGCCAATACCATCCTGTAGACTCACAGAAAACCTCAGCAGCAAGACAAAAGAACCGTAGAACAGAGATTATTCTTACCCCAAAACTCGATGAACTGTTTGAGATACTAGAGGCCAACTAATCAATCTTTGCATTTAAATTTGGTTTTAAATAGCCCAACACCTTAATATTTCTTCCTAAGGTTTTGGGCTATATTGTTTTCCACTTTTATGGGGTTGATAATTACTAGGTTTTTTTTAACTTGCCTGCAATTTAAAACCCTAAAATCATGAAGAGAAGGATTGTTATTACCGCTTGCCTAACGGTAATGGTTGCGCTTACAATTTACCTTTCAATTCCTCAAAATCAGTATATTGTTAAAGCGTTAATACATCAGAAACCCAAAATTTATCACAACACCATTTTTGCCAATAGGCTTGTAACTGCTGGAGAGCCAGAGCCATGGCAAACCGATTCTTTGTTTGATGCCTACCATTTAACCGACAACCAGCTAAAAGCACTTGAAAAGTATAGAACAGTTGCTTTTTTGGTTGCTCGTGATTCGCTTCTGCTTTTTGAGTCGTATTGGGACGGATATGGACCAGATTCCTATTCAAACTCTTTTTCGATGGCTAAAAGCATTGTTGGTCTGCTAGTTGGTTGTGCTCTCGACGACGGGTTTATCGAAAGCCTTGACCAACCAGTTTCTGATTTTATTCCTGAGTTTGCACAAGGAGACAAAGCCAACATTACCATAAGACATTTGCTGACCATGAGTTCAGGCTTAAGTTGGGATGAAGCTTATTCTAGTCTTTTTTCAACAACAACTCAGGCATACTATGGCAAGTTTTTAAGAAAGCTTGTAACCAATCAAACAGTTATTGATGAACCT